>DATIFW010000001.1:0-8258 GCA_035455045.1 Thermoanaerobaculia bacterium
TCCTGTTGGACCTTTGTGAACCCCGGAGCGTCGAACACGGCGACGTAGTGTCCGGGCTTGAGCGTCACGGAAGTCGCCCGCGGGAGGTTGGCCGGATGACGTTTTCCGTTGATTGAAAGCTCGGCATAGATATTCGACTTGAACGTGACGACGGCGCTCGTCGGGACCTCCTTGACCACGACGGTCGGCTCCGGAGCCGCGGTGGGCGTCGGCTCGGGCGGCGAGGTCGGGGCGGGGGCTGCGGTCGGAACGGGCACGGGCGTGGGTGCCGGCGGAACGGCGGCTCGTCGCTGCTTTGCGACGAACCACGCGCCTCCCGCCACGGCGAGGAGGACGACGGCGGCGAGGAGGACCTTCAGGGCTGAGCCGCCCTCCTCACGCGGCGTGACGGGACGGACGGCGCCGGTGTCCGCGTGAAGACGGACGTCCCCGATGCCTCCGGCCGTGGGCCTCGGGGTGGCCGGCGCGAGCGGCGTGTCGAGGACGCGCGGAGGCCTGCCCCCGCCTGGCGTACGGGGCGACACCGAAGAGGTGCTCGGGATGCCCGACGTGGGCGTCGCGACCGTCTTCTCCATGTCGCCTTCCGGCATCTGAAAGGCGGGACCCTCCGGAACGCTCTGGAGAAGTGCCTCGCACTCGGCGCGCAGCTCGGCGCACGACGAGAACCGCTTCGCGCGGTCTTTTTCGAGAGCCTTGAGAATCACGGCGTCGAGACCGTGCGGCAGCGCCGGGTCGAGCGAGCTCGGCGGCGCGGGCGGCTCGTTCATGATCTTGTAGAGGACCGTCGAGATGTGGTCGCCCGTGAAGGGCTTCTGGCCGGTCAGCATCTCGTAGGCGAGGACGCCGAGCGAGAAGATGTCCGTCCTGGGGTCGAGATCCTCTCCGCGGATCTGCTCCGGCGCGAGATACGAGGCCGTACCGAGCGTGATCCCGGTCTGCGTGAGCGTCGACTGGGAGACGAGCGACTTCGCGATGCCGAAGTCCATGATCTTGACGGCGCCGTCCTCGAGGATGCGGATGTTCGACGGCTTGATGTCGCGATGGATGATGCCCGTGGAGTGCGCGTAGCCCAGCCCGTCGCAGACGTCGATCAGGATCTGAAGCTTGCGTTGGAGCGTGAGCGGCACCTTTTTCTTGACGGCCTTGTCGAGGTCGTCGCCGGTGAGGAACTCCTGCACGATGTACGGAATGCCGTCGTCCGTGACGCCGAAGTCGTAGATTGTCGTGACGTTCGGGTGATGCAGGTTTCCGGCGAACTCGGCCTCGCGGAAGAAGCGCTTCTTGATCTCCTCTTCCTCGCTCTGGCAGGTCTTGATCGCGACGGAGCGCTTGATGAAGGGATCCCGGCCCTTGTAGACGGTTCCGAACCCGCCCACGCCGATCTTCTCGACGATCTGGTACTTCCCGACTTGCGTCAGCATTGAGCCAAAAAATCGTACCACGCGGCTATCATCCCGGCGTGCGTTTCGTCCGGCAGCTCCTGGTCGCCTTCGTGGTCGGCGGCGCAGGCTGCGGCTCACCCGACGCGAATCCCGCAGCACCCACGAGTGCGCCCCTGTCGCGGGCTGTCGAGCCGCGCGACGTCTACCGGCCTCCCGCCGACGGGCGCGTCACGGTGGCCCAGGTCGAGATGTTCCTGTCCGTTCTCGACCGCGTGCGCCTCGACCGGAGAGGAGGAAAGCCGACCCCCGGCGGCGATCCCCTGTCGAGCGTTCCGGCCGACGTCGCCGCGGCGCGGGCCCGCAGCGTGAACGTCGAGGAGTTCCTCTGGGTGAAGGAGCGCGTGCTCGAAGCCGAGGCGGCGACCATGACCGCAAGGCTCAACGCCGCCGCTCTCGCGATGCTCGAGAAGACTCTGGCCGACCTGAAGGCCCGGCGGGCGGACGCGGCGGACGAGGGTTCCCGAACGCTCCTTGCCGAGCAGACGGCGCAGTTCGAGGCCGAAGCGGAACGGGTGCGCAAGGAATCGAAAGTGCGCGAGAGCGATGCGGTCCGCTCGAACATGAAGACGCTCGAGCCGTACCGTTCGCGCCTCGTGGCCTCGCAGGACGCGCTGGAAAAGCCGCTTCTCCGGGAGGCGGAGAAGAGCGCGCCGGGCTCGGCGTCTCGCAAGCCGTGAGAATCGATATCTGCCGAATGTCCGATGTCAAGGGTCTTCGACCGCTGCGCGGCGCGCGAAGCGCGCCCTTGACATCGGCCATTCGGGAAGAAGATTTTTCAGCTATCGGCGGCCGCATCAGCGGCCGCCGCATATAAGAAAGAGAAACGAAGATCTTCGGGGGACAGGTCGTGCCTGACATTCGAAGAGTGGGAGTTCTCGGCGCCGGCCTCATGGGCTCGGGCATCGCCGAGGTGTGCGCGAAGGCAGGGTACGAAGTCGTCGTCCGCGAGGTCGACGAGAAAGCGCTCGGCGCGGGCCGCCGCCGCATCGAGCAGTCACTTTCGAAGGCAATCGAGCGCGGCAAGCTGACGACCGGCGACGGCGAAGCGATCCGCAAACGCCTGCTCTTTTCCTCTTCACTCGAAGGATTCTCTTCGGTCGACCTCGTCCTCGAGGCGATCGTCGAGAACCTCGACGCCAAGCGCGAGGTCTTCAAGGCGCTCGACGGGCTGTGCGGGCCACACGCGATCTTCTGCTCCAACACGTCGTCTCTCACGATCGCCGAGATGGCAGCCGCCACCACGCGCCCGGACCGCTTCGCCGGATTGCACTTCTTCAATCCCGTCCCCGTCATGAAGCTCGTGGAAGTCGTGCGGGCGATCGGAACGTCCGAGGAGACGGTCGCGCGCGTGACGGCGTTCGCCCGGTCCCTCGGCAAGGAGCCCATCGCGGCGCGCGACAACTCGGGTTTCGTCGTCAACCGGCTGCTCGTGCCCTTCCTTCTCGATGCGATCCGGGCGCACGAGCACGGCGTTGGCTCGCTCGAGGACATCGACACCGGCATGAAGCTGGGCTGCGCGCATCCGATGGGCCCGTTCGAGCTCCTCGATTACGTCGGGCTCGACACCGTGTACGCGATCGCGGAGATCATGTTCACCGAGTATCGCGAGGCGCGCTTCGCGCCGCCGCCGTTGCTCAAGAGAATGGTGGTGGCCGGACGTTTTGGCAGGAAATCGGGAAGGGGATTCTATGAATATGACGAGCGAGGGAACCGGCGAACCTGAACGCTCCCGGCGGAGCGGGCCGCCGCGGCGTGGAGCAGAATCGCGAGCTCGGACATGCGCCTGATCGATCCGTCCATCATGGAGCTCGACCGGGAGGCGTCCTCCACTCGCAGGATGCTCGAGCGCGTGCCCGAGGGAAAGAACGAGTGGACGCCCCACCCGAAGTCGATGAGCCTCGGGAAGCTCGCCACGCACGTCGCGACGCTCCCGCGTTGGGCGGGCTTTCTCGAGGCGGATGCCTTCGACCTCGTCCTGAACGCGGTCGCCACGCCGCCCCCGCCTCCCACGACGGCCGCCCTCGTCGCTCTCTTCGACAGGACGATCACGGACGCCAAGAGCGTCCTGAACGGGTTCGACGACGCCCGGGCGATGGGTCTCTGGACGCTCTCCATGAAAGGAAAGACCGTTTTCGCGATGCCGCGCCTCGCCGTCGTGCGGATGATGATCCTCAACCACTCCGTGCATCACCGCGGCCAGCTCTCCGTCTATCTCCGCCTCCTCGACGTGCCCGTGCCGGGCATGTACGGGCCGAGCGCGGACGAGAACCCGTTCGTCTGAAAGAGGGACCCGACATGTCTGTCGTTCTCAGCGAAGTCTCCGACCGCATCCTCACCGTCACGATCAACCGGCCCGAAAAGCTCAACGCGCTCAACCCGGAGGTGATGGAAGGGCTCGCCGCCGCATTCGAAAGCGCGCGCGGCGACGACTCCGTGGGCGGCGTGATCCTGACCGGCGCGGGCGAGAAGGCGTTCATCGCGGGCGCCGACGTCACGGGTTTCGGGACGCTCGCCCCCGTCTCGGCGCGTGCCTTCGCGCGAAAGGGGCAGGCGTTTCTGGACTCGATCGAAGCCCTCGGCAAGCCGGTGATCGCGGCCGTGAACGGATTCGCGCTCGGCGGCGGCTGCGAGATCGCGCTCGCCTGCACGCTGCGCGTCGCGTCGAAAACGGCCCGGCTCGGTCAACCCGAGGTGAACCTCGGCCTGATTCCTGGGTATGGCGGGAGTCAGCGGCTGCCGCGCCTCGTGGGGAAGGGCCGGGGGATGGAATTGCTCCTCACGGGCGACATGGTCACGGCCGACGAGGCCTGGCGGATCGGCCTCGTGAACCGGGTCGTGGAGCCGGCCGATCTGCTGCCGGCGAGCCGCGAGATCCTGAAGAAGATCCTCGCGAAGGCTCCGGTCGCGATCCGCTGCATCCTCGACGCCGTGAACGCGGGCCTCGAGATGCCGTTCGCCGCCGCCGAGGAACACGAGGCGGCGCTCTTCGGGCTCTGCTTCGCGACGGAAGACATGAAAGAAGGCGTGTCGGCCTTCCTCGAGAAGCGGCCGGCGAAGTTCACCGGCCGCTGAGGACCACGGCCTGCGTGCCTACGGCTGGCCGGCCGGCGTATACGGCTTGAGCTGCTCGTCGATCAGCTTGCGGTCGCCGACGACGACGAGGGTCGCCTCGTCGGGTCGGATGTAGGCCTTCGCGAGGCGCGTGATTTCCGCGGGGGTGACGGAATGCACGCGTGTCACGTAGCCGGAAAGGTACGAGTCCGGCAGCCCGTGAAGAGCGAGAAACTGGAGCTGGTTCGCGATGCCCGCGCGGGAGGAGTTCTGGAGGACGAACGTTCCCGCGAGGTAATTCTGAATGCCCTTGAGCTCGGCCGCGGAGGGCGGCTCGGCGCGCAGGCGGTCGATCTCGCCGAGGATCTCCTTGATGGAGGCCCCCGTCACCGCGGTCGTGACGTCCGCGATCTCCGCCCAGAAGGCGCCCTGCCGACGAACCGAGAGCTGGCTGAAGGGCGAGTACGTATAGCCCTTCTGCTCGCGGATGTTGCTCGTGATGCGCGAGCCGAACGAGCCGCCGAGGAGCGAATTCGTGACGACGAGCGGGACGTAGTCGGGGTTCGACGGATCGACGACGGGCATCCCGAGCCACACCGTGGACTGGGAAGCGCCGGGCCGGTCGAGAACCGCGAGCGTGCGCTTCGTGGACGGCTTCGGGGGCGCGGCCGCGGGGGCCGACGCCTTGGCCCAGCCGCCGAACGCGCGGCGGATCGCGGCTTCGGTCGCCTTCGCGTCGAAGACTCCGACGACGTAGAGCGCGCTCCGGTCCGCTCCGTAGTGGCCCGACCAGAAAGCCTTCGCGTTCGCGAGCGTGTAGCCCTGCAGAGCCTCGGCGGCCGGGTACAGGCGTCCGTACGACTGGCCGGGGTACATCGCGGCTCGGAAAGCTTCGGCGGCCATCTGTCCGGACTGGCTCTTCTCGATCGAGAGGCGCCGCCCGAGGTTCGCCTTGAGGCGGGCCAGCTCGCTCTCCGGGAACGCCGGGTTGCGGACGACGTCGGCCACGAGGTCGACCATCGCGGGTGTGAACTCCGAGAGGACTTCTCCGCCGACCGTCGTGAGGTTCTCGCCGGCCTGGACGGCGACCTCGCCGCCCATCGCGGCGGCGTCCTGGGCGATTCGACTCGCGCTGCGCGTCTTCGTGCCTTCGAGGAGAAGGTCGCCCGTGAGGTCGGCCATCCAGACCTGGTTGGCGGTCTCATCGGCGTTGCCGACCTGGACCGTCAGCCTCACGAGAGCCTTCGGGATCGTCCCGTAGGGAACGAGCGAGACCTTGAGACCGCTCGGAAGCGTGAAGCGGGTGGGCGTCGGGAGCGTGAACGGGCGCGGCGCTTCGGGCTCGGGCGGCTTCTCCCGCTCCTGGGCGCGGGCGGATGCCGGCGCGAAGGCGAGGAGGGCCGTGGCGGCGAGGAGGGGGAGGGTGCGTCGGGTCGTCATGGCGTCCTTCCTCAGACTTTCGGGCCGGGGAGCTTGGGAGTCTCCGGCTTCGGCTCGATCGCGAGGATCGTGCGGTTCGTGGGGCGGAGGTATTGCTGCGCGGTCCTGCGGATCAGTTCCGGCGTGACCTTCGCGAACTCTTTCTCGAGGCCGTTGATGCGGGCCGGGTCATCGTCGAAGAGAGCGAACGAGGCGAGGAGGTCCGCGCGCCCGAAGCCGAAGATGCTCTCCTGCATCGCGTAGAGGTCGGATCTCATCTTGACCATCGCGCGGTCGAGCGTCGCCTGGTCGACGGGCGCCGTCCGGATCTTCTCGATCTCTGCGTCGAGGACCTTGAGGATCGCGTCCGGGGTCTTTTCGCGGTCGTGGAAGAGCGAGACCGTGAAGAGCGTCGGGCCCGCGATGTTGAACATGTTCCCGAGGCCGTTGATCGAGGAATTCACCTCGCCCGTCAGGCCGCTCTTCCTGACGAGCGCTTCGTAGAGACGGCTGTCGTTGCCCCCCGCGAGGATCTGCTCGATGAGGCCGAGGGCGTAATACTCGGGCGTGTTGCGCTTCGGTGCGTGGTACGCGACGGCGAGGGCCGGACGCGGCGCCTGCGCGTCCTGCTTGGAAGTCCGCTTCTCCTTCTCCTGGAGCGGCTCGGAGATGTCCGGGAGCTCCTGGTGCGGCGCCGACGGGATGGTCCCGAAATACTCCTGGATCCACTTGAAAACCGTTCCCGGCTCGAAGTCACCCGTGACGACGAGCGCGGCGTTGCCCGGTGAGTAGAACGATTTGAAGAACGCCTCGGCGTCCTTCAACGTCGCCGCGTCGAGATCCTTGAGGTCGCCGTAGAAATTGTGCGCGTTGTACCAGTTCGCGTTCGCGACCTGCGGCATGTCGAGCCAGGGGAAACCGCCGTACGGCCGGTTCAGGACGTTGACTTTGACCTCGTTCTTCACGACGCCCTGCTGGTTCACGAGGTTTTCCTGCGTGATCGCGAGGCCGCGCATCCGATCCGCTTCCGCCCAGAGGGCGGTCCGGAGCGCGTTCGCGGGCACGACCTCGAAGTAGTTCGTGAAGTCGAAGCGCGTCGAGCCGTTCAGGACGCCCCCGTTCGATTGGACGAGCTTGATGAACTCCATCTTCCCGAGGTTCTTCGAGCCCTGGAACATGAGGTGCTCGAAGAGGTGGGCGAAACCGGTCCGGTCGCGGGGCTCGATCCGGAACCCGATGTTGTAGTAGACGGCCACGACCGCGGTCGGCGAAGTGTGGTCGGGCGAGAGAACCACCTTCAGGCCGTTCGGGAGCTTGCGGTAGTCGACTGGGATCGGGGCGCGAGCCGGGGCGGAGGGCTCCGCCGCGGGGGCGGACGGCCCGAACGCGCTGATGAGGGCGAGGGCGGCGATTGCGAGGCGTGGCTTCATCGTTCCTCCGTTTTCAGGCATCAGGGCTGATACGTCCAGGCGCCCCGGAAGTTTCGGCCGGACGCACGAAGCGCGGTCAGCCCGCGTTCCAGCTGTCGTGGTAGCCCGGGGACTCGAGCGCCAGGGCCTGTTCCGTGAGGCGGAGCGGGGCGAAAGCGTCCATCATCACGGCGAGCTCGTCCGTCGACCGCGAGCCGATCGAGCCTTCGTACGCGCCGGGGTGCGGGCCGTGCGGAACGCCGGCGGGATGCAGCGAGACGGCCTTCGGGCCGACTCCCTTGCGGCTCGTGAAGCTGCCGCGCACGTAATAGATGATCTCGTCGCAGTCGACCGACGCATGCGGGTAAGGGCAGGGGATCGCATCGGGGTGCGTGTCCGTGACCCGCGGGACGAACGAACACACGAGCGCGTTGCGCCCCGCGAACGTCGAATGGATGGTGGGCGGCAGGTGCACGAGGCCCGTCTTCGGCTGGAACTTCAGGATGTCGAAGGCGAAAGGCCAGACCGTCCCGTCCCAGCCGACGACGTCGAACGGCGACGCGACGGGGGAGCGCTCGACGAAGGCGTCGTCCTTCTTGACGAGGATCCTCTTCGGGCCCGGGCGCGGGCCCTTGAAGTGGGGACGAACGAAGTCGCGGTGTGTGTAGGGCGCGTCCATCCGGAGCTGGCCGACGCCGTTCCGGAACTCCTTCGGGAGGTGCAGTCCTCCGCGCATTTCGAAGAGAATTCCTTCGAAGGGTGAAGAGATTCGAAGGCGATGGACGACGCCTCTCGGAACGACCAGGTAGTCGCCGCCTCGGATCGCGATATCGCCGAAAGGAGACTCCAGCGTTCCCTCACCCTCATGGAAAAAAAACAGGTCGTCCCCGTCGCCGTTCGAGAACCCGTCCGGGGACTCCGCTTCCCGCGGGAGCCG
>DATIFW010000002.1:0-25124 GCA_035455045.1 Thermoanaerobaculia bacterium
GCAAGGTAGCGCTCTACCACTGAGCTAGTCCCGCTCAGGAGCAGCGAAATATAAGGGACGTGCCTCGGGGCGTCAAGGAAGCGTCCCGGGCGAAGATCGCTCAGGAAATCGGCGCGCCCCAGTTCGGCGTTGGCTTGAGCATCTCGGCGGGGCCGGGTGTCGGCGTTGGAACGATCTTGTCACCCGGGTGCCCGCCGGGCGTCCGGCTGATTCCCGGCGTCCGGAGCGGATCGAGCTTTGGGATTCCGGGAGTGCGCGAGCCGCGCAATTCAGGCGTGGGGTTGGGCGTGGGGATGATCTCGGGCGTGGGAGTCACCGGCGGCGGCGTGCCGTCCGGCCGCGGAGGAGGCGTCAGCGGGGGAGTGAACTCGGGCGGCGGAATGAACGTCGGAACGGGTGGAGGAGCTGGAGTCGGCATCGGCTTCGGCTCCTGGATCGCGCTCGCCGTCGCGCCGCCCAGAACCACCGCCAGGATCAGCGCTTTGTAATCCATGCCCGTCCCGATGTGCGCAGGCACGGCACGTGCCAGCCGTACCGGTCTCCCGTGGTCACGCCGCCGCGCGGACGACGACCACGGGGCAGAGCGCCTCGCAGACGACGCGCATGGCCACGCTGCCGAAGACGAGCCGCGAGACGCCGGTGCGTCCCTGCGTGCCGAGGACGAGCAGCGCCGCGTTCGCGCGGGCCGCCGCCTCGACGATCGCCGTGTGCGGCGTGCCGTCGAGAAGCTCGATGCGCACCCTGACACCGGCGGCTTCGCCGCGCCGCCTCAGCGCCTCGAGCTTCTTCAAACAGATCGCGCGGAGGGGCGCCACTTCGCCGATGCCGGTGTCGAGGAGGACGGAGGTCGGGATGACGTGCGCCACGACGAGCTCGGCCGACCGCAGCTTCGCCTCGTCGAGCGCGGTGAGGAACGCGCGGTCCGATGCGGGCGAGAAGTCCGTCCCGAAGAATATGGTCCCGTCGCTCATGGAGTCCCCCGATCCGGCCGGGTCACCCGCGGGCCCGGCCGCCCTTCTTCGGCCTCCCGATCTTCACCACACGCTTCGTCCGGTTCGCGCGCGCGGGCGCAGGAACCTGCTCCGCCAGGAGCCTCAGGAGGTCGGAAACCGTGACGATGCCGGCCAGCTTGCCATCCGACTCGATCACGGGCAGACAGCCGATGTTCCAGCCGCGCATGACGTTCGCGGCCTGGCGCACGGGCATGTTCGGTGTCGCCTTGACCGCGTACGCGGTCATCATCGCGGAGATCGGGCGCATGCGGCGGATCTCGTCGCGGTCCCGTCCGCCGAGGTCGCGCGCGGACACGATACCGACGACCTCACCGCCTTCGCCGGTCACGACGAGGTGGTGGATTCGCTTCCAGCGCATCAGGTTCCAGGCCGCCTCCGCGTTTTCCGTGTGGGCGACCGTCTGGACGCGCCTCGTCATGATGTCCTGGACTCGCATGAAACCCTCCCTTCATACGATCGGGACGTGATGAATCTCACGCCATGAGCCACCTGAATCAGGCATACTGAAGCCCGCCTTCGACCGATCGGCCGGACGCCGTATCATTCGTTGTGCACAGGGGAAGAGGAGGATGTTGATGCCGACGGCCGCAGGCCGGAAAGACGTTCCCGGCCTTCCGGAGATCGAGCGGGAGCACGAGCTCCAGCTCGCGCTCGTGGACGCGTTCGAAAGAGCCGCGGGCGCGAACGAGCGCATCGAGGCCGGAAGGATCCTCGAGGAGATGGCCGAGCTCTCCGAGACTCACTTCCTCGCCGAGGAGCTCGTGATGCGGCTGCACCAGTACCCCGCCTTCGAGGAGCATGCGGCCGAGCACGCGCGGCTGATCCGGGAGATGAACGAGCTCCTGCGCCAGAACGCGGCCGGCACTCTGGAGATGACCCTGGCGCTCGCCGAGCGCCTCCGGCGCACGCTCACGAGTCATCTCCGCGGAACGGACGCCGCCCTCGCGATCTTCATGCGCCGCGAGCACGCCTCGTCGTAGGAGCGCGAGCCGGCGTTTCTCGAGCGGTGGCGGTGGTCGGGGGAAACAGGACCGTGTTTCCCCCGACGCTCACGGTTGCCAGCCCGCCCGTCACCCGTTCAGACGGGGCAGCGAATTGCGGGCTTCGCCTCCGCTCACCAAAGGACGCGGACGCCGAGCTGCACTTGCCGCGGGTCGCCGAGGCCGCTCTGCACGGTCCCGTCGAAGTTGAAGAGCAGCTCCCTCGACCCGGGCCTGCGGAGGTTCTTGCTGTTGAAGAGGTTGAAGACCTCGACGACGGGCTCGATCGTCGCGGCGCCCGCGACGAACCCGCGGGAGATCCGGAGGTTGAAGGAGTTGAACTGATTGTCCTTCCGGCCGAGGTTGCGCTCCGTGATGCTGCCGTCCGGGTTGATCCGGTCCTGCGGTGAACCCGCGAAAGCGCCGGTCGACGTGATCGACTGCGGCTGCGCCGACCGGTACTGCCAGCTGCCGTTCACGTTGATCTCGAAAGGCGCCCTCCACAGGACGTAGGCGTTCACGCGGTGCCGCTGGTCGCGATCCGAGTAGCCGTACTCGGGCCCGAGGTCCGTGACCTTCGCGTAGCTGAATGTGAACGGGTCGCGCTCGTTGTCGTCGTCCGACTTGTCCCACGAGAGCGTGTAGAACGCCTGGAACTCGAAGTTGTTCGTGTAGCGCTTCACGAGGCCCAGTGTGATGCCGTTGTAGACGCTGTGGCCCGTCGACTCGAACGTCGTGAGCCCGGTAAACGACAACGACGCGAGACCGTTCTTTCCGTCGGCGCCGAGGCCCGTCGACCAGGGCCCCCCGAGCAGGGGGTCGTTCCGGTTGATGAAGCGCCCGATGTTGACCGTGTGTGCGTAGTTGTACTTGAGGGAGACGGCGATGTCCGGGACCACCTCGCGCTCGACCGCGACGCTGGCCGCGTAGGTGCGCGGGTTCTTGAAATCCTTGCTGAAGACGAACACGCCGGGATGGTCCGGCGTCGTGGGCAGCGAGGAGATTGGGATGATGTTCGGATAGGCCGGCACCGGCCCGGACACGTCGTAGCCGAGGCTGCCGTTCGTCGAGCGCGTCGACGCGAGGTTGAGGCCCGGGATGCGCGCCGCGAAGATACCGCCGTTCGCGCGGACGACGGTCTTGCCGTCCTTGTTCGGGTCCCAGACGATCCCGAAGCGCGGCTGCCACATCGTCTTGTCGGAGGGGATCGTCCCGTCGGATGGGAACTCCTGGCCCTTCGAGGTCGTCCCGATGAATTTCGAGAAGAACACCTTATCGGGCGGCGTGATCGGGTCGGGCTGGATCTGCGCTTCCCACCGCAGGCCGAGGCTGATCGTGAGGTTCGGGAGCGGCTGCCACTTGTCCTGGATGAAGACCGCCGGCTCTTCCTGGACGATGTTCTGCGTGCCGGCCTCGTTGATCGTCAGGCCCGGACCGGGCACGTGCTGGCTGTAGTACACGACGTGCTGGGTTTGCGTCGGGTCCTTCGTGAAGGCGAGAAACCCGTCCACGCTGTCGAACAAGATCCGCCCGTTCGCGAAGCCGATGAACGTCTGCCCCGAGTTCGTCCGGTTGTACTCGACGCCGGCCTTGATCGTGTGGTTCCCCGAGAGGAGCGTGACGTTCTCGTTGAGCTGGAGGCGCGTGTCGTGGTATTCGATCGGAAGAAAGAAGGGCTGGCCGAATCGGTAGCCCAGCCCGAACCCGACGCCCGTGTCCGGGAACGGGCGGCCGCCGCCGGGCACCTGCGGCCCCTCGTAGGGACGCGGCCGGTCCTCGCGCGCCCACTGGAACCGGAACTCGTTCAGGAGGGAATTCGTGAACGTCGACTGGAGCGAGCCGCTGCCCGCGTTCGAGCTGTCCTTCTCGATGCCGTTCGAGCTGCGGGCCCAGGGGTCCACGTCGAAGGTCCCGTTCTTCTGCTCGGACCACGTGTAGGTGTAGCGAACCGTCGCGAGGTGCCGCTCGTTGACCGCCCAGTCGATCTTGCCGAGGAAGACGCGGGCGTCGTTCGTCCTCTCGATCGGGCCGTTCTCGTTCGGCGCGCCCACCGAGGCGAAGTACTCGACGAGGCGAGGATCGATGCGATTTGGGTTCGTCTGCTTCGTCGAGCGCCCGCGCTGGTAATCGAACGCCGTGAAGAAGAAGAGCTTGTCCTTGACGAACGGGCCGCCGAGCGTGAGGCCCGCCTGGAGCTGGCTCTGATCGAACTTGTCGGCCGACGAGCCGTCCGGGTTCACCGGCGCCGACGAGAGACCGTCGTTCTTGTAGAAGCCGTGAACGCTCCCGTGGAGGTCGTTCGTTCCCGACTTCGTCACGACGTTCACGAAACCCGCGGAGGCGCGCCCGAACTCGGCATTTGCGCCGTCCGAGACGACGACGACTTCCTTGACCGCGTCGAGGTTGAAGGTGAAGGGGGGCCGCTGGCCGCCCCGCTGTTCGCCGAAGAACGGGTTGTTGAAGTCGGCCCCGTCGACGGAGACGTTGTTCTGGATGCCCTTCTGTCCGTTCACGGTCAACTCGTCGCCGTCCGGGCCCTGCACGACGGAGACGCCGGGCGTGAGCTTCGTGAACTCGAGGAAGTTGCGGCCGTTGTTCGGGAGGCCCTGGATCGACGCCGAGTCGATCTGGACGGAGTTCTCGGTCCGCGTCGTCTCGACCACGGGGGCCGCACCGGTCACGGTCACGGACTCCGCCCGCTGGGAGAGCCTGAGCGTGAGGCCGAGGTTGATCGTCTGGCCGACGCCGAGGTCGAGGCCTTCGCGCACGAGCGTGCTGAACCCCGCCAGGCTCACGGTCACCCGGTAGGGGCCGAGCGGCAGGGCGAGGCCGCGGAAGCGCCCGTCCGAACCCGTGGTCGTGGTTTTCTCGAAGTTCGTGGCCGTGTTCCGGAGCGCGACCGAAGCACCGGGAAGCGGAGCACCAGCCTCGTCGGAAACGGTGCCTTCGATGACGCCCGTCGTGGCCTGTGACTGGGCGAGCACGACGCCCGGTAGGGCCGCGAGGAGCAGGGCAAGACAGACGGCTCCAGTTCGAGAACGCAGCATCACAGCCTCCTTGAAGAAGAAAAAGAGCTGAAGACGAAGTGACGAATCGCTTCGCGGAATGGCGGAACCCTATGGGCAGGTCAGTTTCGAGTCAAGTAAATTTGTATGAGGCTCGTGTGCAAGCGCTTTCTGTCGCCTCCCGAGCGCGAGCGCGTTCGCGACCCACACGGCGGCCACGGGCAGGAAGAGCCAGGCGAACCCCAGCGGCGAGAGGCCGAGGAAGGCCACGAGCCGGTCGGCCAGCGCCCCGAGCGCGTCGCCGCTCCGATACACGAACGTGTCGATGAAGCTCTTCGCCGTGTATTTCTCCTCCCGCGGGACGACTGTGAAGAGGGCCTCCCGCGCGGGCTTCACGAGCGCGAACTCGGCCGCGCGCCGGAGGACCTGGACGACGAAGAGCGTGCTCGCCGTCGACGAGGCGCCGAGCGCGAAGAAGCCCGCCGCCGTGACGGCCGGGAGCAGCGCGAGCGCGGGACCGAGGCCCACGGCGGGCAGGATGCGCCCCGTCAGGAAGAGCTGCGTGAGCGCGGTCAGGACGTTCACGACGAGGTCGGCCTTTGCGAAGAAAGCGGTGCGCGAACCGGCGTCGTGGAACTCGCTCCGCACGATGCGGGCCTGCGCGAGATAGAGGAACGTCGAGCCGATGGTGAAGAGGAGGAGGAACGCCGCGATGCCGAGGAGGTAGCGCGACTTCGCGAACAGCGTCAGGCCCGAAAGCGCGCCTGTGCCGGGCGGGACGCCGTCGCCGGCCTCGGCCGCCCGCTCGGCGGCACCCGCGTCCACGCCATAGATCCTGGCGAGCCGGCGCAAGCAGAGGACGCCGGCCTCGAAGAGGGCCGCCGCGACGAGGAGGAGCGGCACCGGGCCGATGCGCCGGGCGAGCGCGACGGTCACGGCGCCGCCCAGGATGCCACCGACCGTGCCGCCGAGGCCGATGAAGCCGAAGAGGCGTTTCGCCTGCTCGGAGCGGAAGAGGTCGGCGAGGAAGCCCCAGAAGACCGACACGACGAGGAGGTTGAAGACGCTCGCGTACACGAAGAAGAAGCGGCCTGCCGCGAGGCGCGCGGGGCCGTCGAGAGCCGTGAGCAGCCCGAAGAACGCGACGAAGCTCGCGGCGAACGCGTGCATGACCGCGGGGACGAACACGCGGCGGGGGGTGCGGGCGACGAGCGCTCCGAACATCGGGTTGACGACGAGGGTGCCGGCGAGCGTCCCGAAGAAGAGCCAGTTCAGTGCGAAGCCGGCTCCCGTCGAGGCGCCCATCTCGTCGCGGAGCGGCCTGATGACGTAGTAGCCGCCGAGGATGAAGAAGAACGAGAGCGCGGACCAGACGAGGCCCGCGCCCTCGCCGGGCTCCACTTTGACGAGGCGGGAAAGTGCGCTCCGCCCCTGCACGTCGTCAGCCGGCCTTCGGGGTCTTCTTCGCCTGCGCCTCGTGCGCTTCGTGCCAGGCCGCGAGGACCGCGGCTTCACGCTCGGGCGAAAGGCCGGCCTTGAGCTTGGCCGTCCGCTCCTTCGGCAGCGTCTTCCACCACCCGAGCGTGTCCCGGCACGTGTCTTTCAGGGGCCGGAACGCCAGGCCCTTGCCGACGGCCTTCGCGTTGGAGACCTTGTTGCCGCCCGCGTCGTCACCCGTCGGCGGGAGCCAGCAGGGCAGATCGCCCCACGCGTAGACCTTCTGGGCGTCGAGGAAGGCGGCGTCGACCCACGTGAACGTCGCGTCGCTGCCGCTCGTCGACTCGCAGGTGTCGAGGAGGGTTCCGACGGGGAGAGGGTTTCCCGTCGCGTTGAAGACGCCCACGGTCCTCGCGTCGAGGCATTTCACGATCCACGTCCCGAGGTCGCGGACGTCGATGAACTGGACGGCGTCCTCGGGCCGGTTCGGCGCGAGAACCTCGCCCCCCTTCGCGACGCGGACGGGCCAGTACGTGAAGCGGTCGGTCCCGTCGTCGGGCCCGACGATGAGGCCCGGCCTCACGTTCGTGACGCGGCCGGGCATCGCGGCCTCCGCCGCCTTCTCGCAGAGCGCCTTGAGGCCTCCGTAGGTCTCCTCGGTCACCTTCTCTACCGTGGGGTCCTTGAGGACCGCGACGGGGCCCGACTCGTCCACGCCGGGCTTGCTCAGGTCCTTGAAGACCGAGATCGAGGAGATGTAGACGTACTGCTTCACGTGCGGGCCCAGGAGGGTCGCGGAGTCCTTCACCTGGCGCGGGAAGTACCCCGACGTGTCGACGACGGCGTCGAAGCCGCGGCCCTCGAGCGACTTGAGGTCGCCGTTGCGGTCGCCCTGCAGCTTCTCGAGGTCCGGGAAGAGGCCCGGGTTCGTCTTGCCCCGATTGAAGAGAGTGATCGTCCAGCCGCTCTTCTTCGCGGCGTCGACGACCGCGGGGCCGAGGAAACGCGTGCCCCCGAGGATGAGGAGGGTCTTCTTCGTTTCGGAGAACGCCGGAAGCCCGCCCGCGAGGAGGCCCGCGGAGGCGGCCGTTTTCCAGAGGAAATCGCGTCTCGTCGTCATGTCTCTTCTCCTGCGCCGGGAGATACGGGCGCGCCCGCGCCCCGGTTGCGCCGATCAGACGATTCCGTCCTCCAGCATCCTGAGAAGGTAGCGGCCGTAGTCGCTCTTCATCTGGTTCGCAAGCCGGGTCACGTCGGCGGCCGAGATCCAGCCGGCCTTGAGGGCGATCTCCTCGGGGCACGCGATCTTCAGGCCCTGGCGAGCTTCGATGGCCTGGATGAAGTTCGAGGCCTGGAGGAGCGCCTCGTGCGTGCCCGTGTCGAGCCACGCCATGCCCCGCCCGAGGATCTCGACGTGGAGATCGCCGGTTTCGAGGTACGCCCGGTTGACGTCCGTGATCTCGAGCTCGCCGCGCGGCGAAGGCTTCAGCGCCCTCGCGATGTCGACCACGCGGTTGTCGTAGAAGTAAAGGCCCGTGACGGCGTAGCTCGAGCGCGGCTCCTTCGGCTTCTCCTCGAGGCCGATCGCGCGCCCCTTTCCGTCGAACTCCACGACGCCGTAGCGCTCGGGGTCGAGCACGCGGTAGGCGAAGACGGTGGCGCCGACCGCGCGGGAAGCCGCCCGCTGGAGCATCTCCGGCAAGCCGTGCCCGTAGAACAGGTTGTCGCCCAGCGCGAGCGCGACGGCATCTTCTCCCACGAACGAACGGCCGATGAGGAACGCCTGCGCGAGGCCCTCGGGCTTCGGCTGTGTCGCGTATGAGATCCGGATGCCGAACTGCGTGCCGTCGCTGAGGAGGCGCACGAAGCCGGTCTCGTCCTCGGGCGTCGTGATGACGAGGATGTCGCGCAGACCCGCGAGCATCAGCGTCGAGAGCGGGTAATAGACCATCGGCTTGTCGTAGACCGGGCAGAGCTGCTTCGAAACCGCGAGCGTGAGCGGGTAGAGGCGCGAGCCCGAGCCGCCCGCGAGGATGATCCCCTTCACGCGCGGACTCCGTCCGCGCGGGGGGCGGCGGCGGCCGCGCCGCCGCCGAGCCCGAGGCGCTCGCGGCCATAGTTGTCCGCCTGGACCGCCGCGCACCAGTCGGGGTGGCTGAGGTACCACTCCACGGTCCGAAGAAGACCTTCTTCGAATGAGTAAGAGGGGCGCCACCCCAGCTCGCGGCGGATCTTGGTCGCGTCGATCGCGTAGCGGCGATCGTGCCCCGGCCGATCCGGAACGAACGTCTTGAGCTGCGCGTATCCTCCCCTCTTACCCTTCAAAGAAATCTTCTCCGAAATCTTCGGGTTCTCTTCGAACGGAACCGTCTTCTCCAGCGCCTCACAGAGCGCGTCGACGACCTGCAAATTCGTCCTCTCGTTGCCGCCCCCGATGTTGTACTTGCCTCCGGGAGCGCCCTTCTCGAGGACGAGGAGGATGCCCTTGCAGTGGTCCTCGACGTGGAGCCAGTCGCGCACGTTGCCGCCGTCGCCGTAGATCGGGAGGGGCTTCCCCTCGAGGGCGGTCAGGATCATGAGCGGGATGAGCTTTTCGGGGAACTGATACGGCCCGTAGTTGTTCGAGCAGTTCGTCAGGAGCGTCGCGAGGCCGTAGGTCTCGCGCCAGGCGCGCACGAGGTGGTCCGCGGCGGCCTTCGACGCGGCGTACGGCGAGTTCGGCGCGTACGGCGTCTCCTCGGAGAAGAGGCCCGTCGCGCCGAGCGTGCCGTAGACCTCGTCGGTGGAGACGTGGAGGAAGCGGAAGCGCTCCGCGTCGGCCGGGCGGAGGTTCGAAACGTGCGCGCGCGAGGCCTCGAGGAGCTCGTACGTGCCGTTGACGTTCGTGCGAACGAACGCTCCCGGGCCGTCGATCGAGCGGTCGACGTGGGTCTCGGCCGCGAAGTTCAGGACCGCACGCGGCCGGTGGGCCTCGAAGACGGCCCTCATCGCCGCGGCGTCGGCGATGTCGGCCTGGACGAACGTGAAGCGGGGGTCCTTCGCGACGTCCGCGAGGCTCGCGCGGTGTCCCGAATAGGTCAGCTTGTCGACGACGACGACGCGGTCGGGCGTTTCGGCGAGCGCGAGCCGCACGAAGTTCGAGCCGATGAAACCGGCCCCGCCGGTGACGACGATCGACTCCATGCGGCGGCAAGGATAACGGACTCGGGCGGGGACTGCGCTATCGTCGCGCCTTTCGGACCGCGGAGGTGCGCATGAGCGAACGGGGACGTTTCCTCTTGGACGACTCGAGACTGCCGAAGGCCTGGTACAACATCAACGCGGACATGCCGATGCCGCCGGCCCCGGTGCTCCACCCCGGGACGATGGAGCCCGTGACCCCCGACTTCCTCACGGTCCTCTTTCCGATGTCGATCGTGATGCAGGAGGTTTCGCCCGAGCGCTGGATCGAGATTCCCGAGCCGGTGCGGGACATCTACCGGCTCTGGCGCCCGACCCCGATGTGCCGCGCCCTGAGGCTCGAGAAAGCGCTCTCCACGCCCGCGCACATCTATTACAAGAACGAGAGCGTGAGCCCGGTCGGCTCGCACAAGCCGAACACGGCGGTCGCGCAGGCCTTCTACAACAAGGAGGCCGGGACGAAAGCGCTCACGACGGAGACGGGCGCCGGCCAGTGGGGTTCGGCCCTCGCGATGGCGTGCAACTTCCTCGGGCTCGACCTCGAGGTCTTCATGGTGAAGGTCTCCTACCACCAGAAGCCCTATCGCCGGCACATCATGGAGAACTTCGGCGCGCAGGTCTTCGCGAGCCCGACGGACCGCACGCAGTTCGGCCGGAAGGTCCTCGCCGAGACGCACGACTCGCCCGGCTCGCTCGGGATGGCGATCTCCGAGGCCGTCGAGGTGGCGGCGACGAGCGGCGGGGCGAAGAAGTACAGCCTGGGCTCGGTCCTCGGCCACGTCCTCATGCACCAGACCGTCATCGGCCTCGAGGCGCTCGAGCAGATGGAGATGGCGGGGGAGTACCCGGACGTCGTGATCGGATGCGCGGGCGGCGGTTCGAACTTCGCGGGCTTCGCGTTCCCGTTCCTCCACCGCAATCTCACGGGAGGGAAGAAGACGCGCATCGTCGCGGTGGAACCCGCGTCCTGCCCGACGCTCACGAAGGGCCGGTACGCGTTCGACTACGGCGACACGGCCGCGATGGCGCCCATCGTGAAGATGTACACGCTGGGGCATACGTTCATCCCCCCGGGAATTCACGCGGGCGGCCTTCGGTACCACGGGATGGCCCCCTCGGTGAGCGCGCTCGTCGCCCACGGCGACGTCGAGGCCCGGTCCGCCCAGCAGATCGAGACGTTCGAGGCAGCGGTCCAGTTCTCGAAAGCGGAGGGGATCATCCCGGCGCCCGAGTCCGCGCACGCGATCCGCGCCGCGATCGACGAGGCGCAGCGCTGCAAGGAAACCGGTGAGAAGAAGGTCATCGCCTTCAACCTCTCCGGCCACGGCCACTTCGACATGACCGCGTACCAGAGCTACCACGCCGGGCACCTCAGGGACTACGAATACCCCGACCACGCCGTCGAGGAGGCGATGACCCACCTCCCGAAAGTGCCGGGAATCTAGGAATTTCTTAGAAGGGTGAGTGAGGCTTCGGCCGCGAGCGTCGCCCCGGCATTCCGGAACGCTGTGCCGTCCGCTCGACCTTCGAAGAAAATCCCCGGTCTTCGGAAACATTCGCGGTCCGGGCGCGTTCGATCACCATGATGCTGCCGCCGATGCGGAGAGGTGTTTTCGCCGCCGCCGGCCTCACCGGGGCCGGCCTTCTGGCGGTTCTCATCCCCCTCTACGACGCCCCGCAGCCGCGGGGCCTGAACGTGACGCGGAGCCGCGTCCGCGAGATCGCGGACGCCGAAGCGCGGGCGTGGGGAATTCCGGTCGACAGGGCCTTCGTCGTCACGACCCTGGACGATTCCCTTCTCCTCGAGAAGGAGCTCCGGGACAAGCCGGACCTCCGGCGCAGGGCCGACGCGGACCCCGTCCTCGGCCCGCGCCTCTTCGCGTTCCGCGTGACTTACTGGCGCAACGGCGTGGACAAGTTCCCTCCCTGGGGCGAAGTCGCCGTCTCGCGGACGGGACAGGTCCTCGCCGTGCGGCGCCAGGCCCGGCAGGAGGCGTCCGGGGCTTCCCCGAAGGCCGAGGACCTGCGCCCGAAGGCGGACGCTTTCGTGGCGTCGCGCGTCTTCCCGGGGGCGCCCGGTCCCGTCTACGAGGAGGCGCGGCCGACGGTCATGCGCGCCCGCACGGACCATACGTTCCGGTACCGGGTGCCCTCGACGTTCCCCACGGGCGACGTCGTCTTCTACCTTTACGTGAACTTCACCGGCGACGCGCCGTCCGGCTACGCGCTCGCCGAGGAGTACAAGGACGGCCGGCGGTTCGCTTTCGACACGAACGTCGGCGCGACGTTCCTGAGGTTCGCCGAGATCTTCACGCTCCTCTTCATCCTCCTCGCGGTCTTCCTGAAGAAGTACCACGCGGGAGAGGTGGGGGTCCGAACCGGCGCGGTTCTGTTCGCCGTCGCCATCGTGCTGTGCCTCGCGGCCTCGGCGCTGACGGCGGGATGGGCCGCGACGGGGACGAGCCTCGGAAGCGCCGACATGCGCACGACGACGTTCGCGGTCGCGGGCTTCAGGCTCCTCTTCTACGACATCCCGCTCTCCGTCCTCGTCTTCCTCGCCTGGTCCGTCGGCGAGAGCGTGGCGCGGGAGCGCTGGGGCGACCGCCTGGCGTCGTTCGACGCGGTCCTCCGGCGCGACCCGGTGAACGCCACCGTGGGCGGTTCGCTCCTCGCGGGTCTCCTCGCGAGTCCGGCGGTCGCCGCGGCGGCGCTCCTGGTCCCGGCGCTCGGGCTCCGGAGCGGCGCCGTCTGGGCGCGCCTCGGCACCGGCTCGAGCGAGGCGCTGAACGCCGTCGCCGGCCCCCTCGCGGCCGTCCTCTCCGCGGCGCTCGACGCGCTTCTCTTTTCGTGCGTCGGGCTCCTTTTTCTCCTCGCGACCTTCCACCGCAAGCGCCTGCTCGCGCTCGGCGTCGCCCTGGCAGCCGCGTTCGGCCTCCTCATGGGCATCGTCTCGCCTCCCGTGGGGCCGTTGGGACCGGCACTGTTGGTGGGCTTCGGCGGGATCGCGGCCGTGCTGCTGGCCTTCGCGGGGTCGGACCTTCTCGCGGCTGCCACGACGGCTTTCGGCGGAGGGCTCCTCGTCTGCCTGCTGCCCCTCGTGGCCGTCGCTTCCGGCCCGGCGCGTACGGGGCCTCTCCTCGCGCTCGCCCTGCCGCTCTCGGGGATCGCGCTTCTCGCGGCTGCGGGCCTCGGGACGAAGCGCCGCGTCGCGTACGGCTACGAGGACCTCGCGCCGCACGTCAAGCGCATCGTCGAGCGCGAGCGCATCAAGGCGGAGATCGACGCCGCGAACCGCATCCAGGCCGCGCTCCTGCCGTCCGTGCATCCGGAGCTGGGGACCGCTTCCGTGGTCTCGCATTACCGGGCCGCGACGGAGATCGGGGGGGACTACTTCGATTTCCTGCCGCTTCCCCAAGGGCGGCTCGGGCTCGCTTTCGGCGACGTGGCCGGTCACGGCCTCACGAGCGGCATCGTGATGTCGATGACGAAGGCCGCGCTCCTCGTGCAGGTGCGGCACGACGCGTCGCCGGTCCGGGTCCTCGAGGTCCTGAACGACATCGTCATGAGGACGGCTCCGAAGCGGATGCTCATGACGTTCTTCTTCGGCGTGCTCGATCCGGAGACGTCGACCCTGCGCTTCGCGTCGGCCGGGCACCTCGACCCGTACGTCTTCCGCGCGCGCGAGAGGAGGCTCGAGCTCCTCTCCGCGTGGGGCTTCCCGCTGGGCGTGAGGCGCCGCGAGCCGTTCCACGAGTCCGTGGTCCGCTTCGAGCCCGGCGACCGTCTCATCCTCTACAGTGACGGGCTCATCGAGGCGCTCAACGACGACGGCGAGCCCTTCGGGTTCGAGCGCTTCGAGGGAGTCATCCTCAGCCGGGGCGAGAGGAGCGCGGACGTCCTCAAAGTGGCGCTTCTCGAGTCCGTCAAGAGCTTCACGCGGAACCGCCCGCCCGAGGACGACCAGACGCTCGTCGTCGTCTCGTTCGAGGAGCGGCCGGCGGTCGCCCTGCGCGCGAGCTGAGGCTAGAATCGGGAGCTGACCGAAAACCCTGTTCACGCGACAAAGGAGATTCCATGAAGAGAGTTCTGATGAACGTCCTCGCGGGCGCCGCCCTGGCCGCGGCTCCGGCATTCGCGCAGTTCGAAGGCGAGATCGACATGAAGATCACGAGCCCGGGGATGTCGGGCATGGGGAAGATGTACGTCTCGAAGGTCGGATACCGCACGGCGATGGACCTCCAGGCGGCGAAGACGTCGATGAAGATGACGACCCTGATGAAGTTCGCGAATCCCGACATCATGTACATGATCAACGACCAGACCCGGACGTACACCGAGATGAACCTGAAGGAGTTGGGCGAGAGCACCGCGAAGATGAGGTCCGAGAGGGAGCCGTACACCGTCAAGGTCCTGGGCAACGAGCGGGTGCTCGGCTACTCCACGAAGCACGTCCTCCTCTCGCGTCCGGGCGACCACGCGGACATGGAGATCTGGACGACGAAGGACATCCTCGGAGTGAACTACGAGGCGATGCGCGGCCTCATGCGCCGCGACCCGAGCCGGGACGAGGGCACGTTCATGAAGGCTCTCCGCGACAACGGCGCCGACGGCTTCTTCGTGAAGATGATCACCCGCGAGAGGGGGAAGCCCGAGCCCACGTCGACGATGGAGCTCACGAGGGTCGAGAGGAAGTCGGTCCCTCACTCGCACTTCGAGATCCCGGCTGGCTACACGAAGCAGGAAGGGATGATGGGCGCGGCGGGCGTCATGGCGTCCCCCGAGCAGCAGGAGCAGATGAGGAAGGCGATGGAGAGCCTGACTCCCGAGCAGCGCAAGCAGCTCGAGGAGATGATGAAGAAGCAGCAGAGTCGCTGACCGAGGACCGCCCCAGGCTCGTTCGGCTGCGGCGTTGGCCCCCGCCGTGACCGGTCAGCTCGCCCGCGCGGACTCGGGCTGAAGCGGAATTTCGATCGCCGCGGCGGCCAGGAACTCCACCGTGCCTGCGATGACTTCGGGAGCGCGGAGAATCCGGTGATGGCCGACGCCGCGCATCGGGACGAGGCGTGCATCCGGCCACGCCGCTGCGATCGCCCTCCCTTCGCGAAAGGGGACCCTCGTATCCCTCTCGTCGTGATAGACGAGGAGCCTGGCCGTCATCGCGGACGCGAACGAGACGACCGAGACGTCGTTCCAGCGGATGCTGTAACGCCTCAGGAGCCTTCTCTTCATGAAATCGCAGCCCTCCTCCGGCATCCCCAGGAACCGGCCGAAGCGGCCCGGGTAATTCTCGGGAGTGGCCGCGGGCGCGAGGAACACGGCACGGCGGAAGCGAACACCGTCGCGCGCCGCGAGCGCCGCCGCCGTCGCGCCGAGCGAATGTCCCACGACGCCGAACGGGTCGATCTCCGCGGCGAGTGCGCGGACCGACTCGGCGATCTCCGGAAGCGAGCAAAGAGTCCGATCGGAGCTGCCGTGGCCGGGAGCGTCGAACGCCACGACGGAGAACCCGGCGGCGGTTAGAGGGGAAACGAAGCGTGCGAGACGTCCGGCATGCCCTCCCCAGCCGTGAACGAGCAGGACGGCGGGTCCCGCGCCCCAACGGTAAGTCGCCAGCCGGCCCGCCGGGCCGTCCACATAAGAGAGCGTGCCCTCCTCCAGCACGTTCCGCTCGAAGCGCGTCTTCGCGCACTTAGGGGGCGTCCGGAAGAGCGTCTCCGCCCGCTCGGCCGCGAGTGAGGGCGCGATCCGCCCGAAGAGCCGGAAGACGCCCTTGAGGATGCCTTTCCCCACTCGCCGCAGCCGGTGCCGTCTCGGGAACCTGACGATCTGCAGCGTGGAAGAGTTTCTTTTCACGCCTCTCACGCCCCGGCGAATGCCAGTTCCGGGCCAGCCTTTCGAAACTGCCCCCCGGCGTCGCGTGATCGCCTTTTTCGGTGATGATCCTCACCCGGGGGCGTGCGTGAGACCCGAGCTGGTCAGCCTCGATCCGTCCCGGCGGCGCGCGATCCTCGCGGCCGTCATGCTCGGGACGATCCTCGGCCCGATCGACGCGAGCATCGTCAACGTCGTGCTTCCGACCATCGCGCGCTCCTTCTCGGCGAGCCTCGCGGCGGCACAGTGGGTACCGATGCTCTACCTCGTGACGGCGGGAAGCCTCATCCTCTTCTTCGGGCGGCTGGGGGACATCTGGGGCTACCGGCGCGTCTTCCTCGCCGGTCTCCTCGGTTTCGTGGCGGCGTCCGTCCTCTGTGCCGCCGCCCCGACCCTGCACGCGCTCGTCGGGTTCCGGGCTTTGCAGGGTCTCGCGGCCGGAATGATGACGTCGGTTCCGCTCGCCATTCTGACCGGGACGTTCCCGCCCTCCGATCGGGGACGGGTCATCGGCCTCTTCGCCGCCAGCATCTCCGTCGGCCTCGCGGTCGGGCCGAGCCTCGGGGGCTTTCTCGCGGTCGCCTTCGGCTGGCGCGCCGCTTTTCTCGTGAACCTGCCGGTCGGGCTCGTGGCCTTCGCGTTCGCGCGGCACGTCCTCCCGGACTTCCGGGGCGAGCCGGGACGGATCGACGTGCCGGGCGCGCTCACCGCTCTCGGGGCGCTCTCGTCCTTCCTGTTTGCTTTGAACCGCATTCAACAGGGCGGCGTCGATGCCCCGGCCGCCGCGCTTCTCGCGGCCGCCCTCCTCCTCGGGGCCTCGTTCGTCGCGATCGAGCGCCGCGCGTCGCAGCCCCTCCTCGACCTTCGTCTGTTCCGGAGCGCCGCGCTCGGCCTCGGCTGCCTCGCCGCCGCTCTGAACTTCATGGCTCAGTACGTCGTCGTCTTCGTGACGCCGTTCTTTCTCTCCCGCGTCCTCCATCAGGGGGCGGGGCGCGTCGGCCTCGTCCTGACCGCCTTTCCGCTCACCGTTCTCGCCGTGGCGCCGTTCGCGGGCGCGCTCTCGGACCGGATCGGCACCGTGGCGCTCGCGGCGGGCGGCAGCTTTGTGTGTGCCCTGGCGTGCCTTCTCTTCGCCGCGCGGCCCGAGGGAGGCGGGACCGTTCCCGTGCTCCTCGGACTCGTCGTCTTCGGCCTCGGGACCGGGACTTTCCAGTCGCCGAACAACAGCGCGGTGATGGGGGCTGCGCCGCGCGAGCATCTCGGCGTCGTGTCGAGCCTGCTCGGCACCTCACGGAGCGTCGGGATGGTCCTCGGCGTCGCCGCGGCAGGGGCCGTCCTCTACGCGGCCGTCCCTGCCGGCGTCCTCAAGGCGCCCAGCCTCGGTCCCCCGGAGGCGGCGGCCTTCTCCGCCGGCCTCAGGTGGGCCTATGCGGCGGCGGCCCTCTTCGCGGCGACCTCGGCGCTCCTTTCGATGCGCCGGGGGCGGCGCGGAGCGTGAGGGTCCTCTCTCGAAGCGCTCGGGAGGGGAGGCGTGCCGCTCACGTCACGGACTTCGGACCACGTCCAACCCGCATGCCCGGGCCGCGCGGGCCAGCGCGAGGTCGTGTGTGGCGAACGTAACAGGCTCTGCCTCGACTTCCTGCCACAGGAGCGCCGTCGAAAGATGGAGGGCGTCGAGGGTCCCGAGGACCGTGGGAAGCGGCTGAGCGGCGCGTTCGAGGATCGCCGGAACCGGATCGACCAGTACGAAGCTCTTGAGCAGCCGAAAGACAGCCTCCCGACGCACTGCCAGCTCCTCGTCGGAGAAGTCCTCTTCGAGGCGGACGCGGTCCAGCGTCCTCAGACACTCCACCCGTGTCAGAGCGCTCGTGATCGAGTGACCCGGCTCGCTCGATCCGGCCAGGGCTCCTCGCTGACCGAGCACCGCCCTCAAGACGACCGAAGAATCGACGTAGCGAATCACCGGTGGCTCTGCCGCTCCTCCAGAAGAACCTCCACGATGTCGCGCTTGGTCTTCAGAGGGGGCGGCAGCTTCACCTTGCCGGGCGGCGGCGCACCCGGCTCGGGCCGGTGGACTACGAGCAGCTCCCGTTTTTCCTCGAGAGGAACGAGGCGCGCGACGGGGATCTCCCTGTTCGTCACCGTCACGGTCCTCCCGCGCCGCACCAAGCGCACATAGTGCGAAAGCCTCGCCTTCAGGTCCGCGATCGAAACGCTGCTCATGACCAGATCATAGTCCTTTCTGGTCATTTCAGGCCCCTCAGCCGGGATCGGGATTCCCGCTTTCATCGAAGGCGCTCCGCACCCCCCGGAGCCTCGGGTTCCTCGAACCCCATGTCGGGTTCGATGCAGAGCAGGAGTGCCTGCGGCAGGGTCAGTCCGAGCACCACACCGGCCTCGATGAGGGCGCGGCCGATCTCCGGATGCTGAAAGGGAGCCGTCCCGAGAAAGTAACCGAGGAGCAGCACGGGAACAACGACTCTGTACGCGTAGTAGTGCATGCGGTCGCGCCGGTCGAGGTCGCGCTCGTCGTTGTGCCAGGGCGTTGGGGAGCCGAACGGGGTTTGGGTGTTGAAGGGCTTGATCAATCCCCAGCGCCCATAGCCGCCGAAAAGGATTGCGTTGACGAAGAGCGACGTCGCCAGCAGAACGACTGAGAAGGCAGCTTGCTCGCCGCGGTCGCCCCCCTGCGTCCGGACGAACGCCCACGAGATCATGAGACTGAGGTATGTGACGGCGACCAGCCATCGGCGATTTCGACGGCGCGCCATGCTGATTCCCAAGACACTCACTCTTCCCTGCATTGTCTTCACTCCTCTCGAATGATTACGTGCTGGTGACGACGAATTCGCGTCCGCTGGTTGACGTGAGTGCCTGGCTCATTGGCTGGACGCCGCCGTAGGCCATTTCTTCAGTGGCTGGAACGGTTCGGGCGAAAAGACCGCCTCGACAGGCACGCCGAAATACCGGCTCAGCGCAAAGGCCAACGTCAGGCTGGGGTTGTAGTCGCCGCGCTCGAGGAACCCGATCGTCTGGTAGTTGACCCCGACGGCGTTTGCCAGGTCCTGCCGCGTCAATCCGCGTTCTGCCCTCAGGACCGCCAGGCGGTTATGAATCCGGGCGTCCTCGTTGTCATTCGACATTTCTCTGTTTCTCATAGGAAATATGATATTGCTTTGACACAACAAGTCTGTCAAGTAGGGGGTGACCGTCGTTTTTCCCGGACCAGCTCCAGGTTCAAGCGGCAGCTTCGCGATCCTTGAGCTGGAGCGCGTAGAGACGGGCGTAGAGCCCGTCCTTCGCGAGGAGTTCTGCGTGCGTCCCGGACTCCTTCACCTCGCCGTGCGAGAGGACGAGGATCTCGTCGGCGCGCACGATCGTCGAGAGGCGATGGGCGACGACGATCGACGTGCGGCCCGAGAGGACCCGCTGGACGGCGCGTTCGATCGTCTTCTCGGTCTCGGGATCGACGGAGGACGTCGCCTCGTCGAGGATGAGGACGCGCGGGTCTCGCGCGAGCGCGCGCGCGAACGCGACGAGCTGCTTCTCGCCGACGGAGAGGCCGCCGCCGCGCTCGGAGAGCTTCGCATCGAGGCCGCCCGGGATTCGCGCGAGGAGCGGCGCGAGGCCGACCTCGATGCACGCTTCCTCGATCCGCGCGCGCGGCATGTCGGGGTCGAAGAAGGAGACGTTCTCGGCGATCGTCCCGGTGAAGAGGAACGTGTCCTGCAGGACGATGCCGAAATGCTCTCGCAGGCGCACGGGGTCGTACCGGCGCACGTCGGTGCCGTCCACGAGGACGCGCCCCTCCGTCACGTCGTAGAAGCGCAGCAGGAGGTTTAGGACCGTGGACTTGCCGGCGCCCGTCGCGCCCACGAGCGCGACCGTGCGGCCGGGCGGCACCTGGAACGAAACGCCCTTCAGGATCTCCTCGCCCTTCTTGTAGGAGAAGCGCACGTCCTCGAACGCGACGTCGCCGCGAAGGGGTTCCTTCGGGGCGATGGGATCGGCGGGCGCCGTGATCGAGGGCTGCGCGTCGAGGAGCTGGAAGATCCGCTCCGAGGAGGCCATCGCGGCCTGCAGGATGTTGTACTTCTCCGAGAGGTCCATGAGCGGGCGGTAGAAGCGCTTGCTGTACTGGAGGAAGGCCACGACGGCGCCGAGCGTCATGCGGCCGCGCAACACCTCGCCGCCGCCGTACCACACGATCGATGCCATGCCGACCGCCGACAGGAAGTCGAGAGCCGGGTAGAAGACCGAGTAGTAGAAGATCGAGTTCAGGTTCGCCTGCCGGTGCGCGTCGTTCACGTCGGCGAAGCTCCGGCGCGAGGTCGGTTCGTGGCGGAAGAGCTGCACGACGTTCATTCCGGAGATGTGCTCCTGGAGAAACGCGTTCACGCGGGCGATCTTGACGCGCACGTCACGGTACGTGTCGCGCGCGCCCTTCCGGAACCAGTTCGTCACCCAGAGCATCGGCAGGAGGATCGCGAACGTGATGGCCGCGAGCGTCGTGTCGAGGGCGAAAAGGACGGCCACGATCCCCGCGAGGACCGCCACGTCGCCGAGGAGCGCGACGAAGCCCGAGGTGAACAGCTCGTTCAGAGCGTCGACGTCCGTCGTCAGGCGCGTCATGAGCCGGCCCACGGGCGTGCGGTCGAAGACGGCGATGTCGGCGTGCTGGAGGTGAGAGAAGATCCGCGTCCTGAGGTCGTACATGACGCCCTGGCCCATCTGCGAAGTCCAGGCGACCATGACCATCATGAAGACGAACGCGAGGGCGGCCATGAGGATCGACAGGCCGGCGATCCACTCGATGCCGCGCCCTGCGTTGAGGTCGATGCCGAAGAGGCGGAAGAAACCGTCCACGCTGCGCGCCGCAGGGCCGGCTCCCGTCGCTCCCTTCGTGAAAAGGAGATCGATCGCCGCCGCCATGAGCAGCGGCCCCGCGAGCTGGGCGAGCGACTCGAGGAGGAGCACGATCACGGACCCGACCACGTAGCGCCGGTACGGGCGCACCAGCGAGAAGAGCCTTCTCGCGAGGCGCAGCTCGAAGGCCTTCCCGAGGATCTCTTCCTCGTGGGGAGTCTCGGCCATCAGGCGGCCTCCATCTCCTCGGCGAGGCGCTGGCGCTCGGCGATGGCCGCGTAGACGCCGCCCTTTTCGAGCAGCTCCGCGTGCGGGCCCATCTCGGCGATCCGGCCGCCGTCGAGGACGGCCGCGACGTCGGCGTTCTGGAGCGTGGACAGGCGGTGCGACACGAGAAAAACGGTGCGCCCGCCGGCAGCGGCCTTCAGGGTGTCGAGGATCTTCGCCTCCGTCTCCGTGTCGACGGACGAGAACGCGTCGTCGAGGACGAGGACGGGCGCCTCCGTCAGGAGCGCTCGAGCGAGCGCCGTGCGCTGCTTCTGCCCCCCGGAGAGCGTGATGCCGCGCTCGCCCACGAGCGTGTCGAGCCCCTTGGGGAACCGCGCGACGTCGGGTGCGAGCCCCGCGGCCACCACGGCGCGCTCGATCTCCTCGCGCGTCGCCGTGGGCCGCCCGAACGCCACGTTGTGCGCGAGCGTGTCCGAGAAGAGGAACGTCTCCTGCGGCACGACGACCACGTTTCGCCGGAGGACGGGCAGCGGAATTTCCGTCAGGTCGCGGCCGCCGATGAAGATCGTGCCCTTCGGCGGATCGTCGAGCCTCAAAAGGAGATTCAGGAGGGTGGATTTGCCGGCGCCCGTGCGGCCCACGACGGCGACGGTCGTGCCGGGCGAGACGCGGAACGTGACGTCCGAGAGGATCGTCCGGCCTCCGTGCGCGAACGAGAGCCCCCGGAACTCCACGTCGCCGGAGAGGCGCTCGCCGGTGTCCTCCTCGGCGGCCTGCGGCGCGGCCTCCCAGATGTCCAGCATGCGGTTCCACGAAGCCGAGCCCCGCTGCCAGAGGTTCACGACCCAGCCGAGCGCGGTCGCCGGCCAGATCAGCTCGATCATGTACAGGTTGAACTCCACGTAGCGCGCGACCGTGAGCGTCCCCGCGAGGATGAAACGCCCGCCGGCCCAGAGCGTGAGCGCGAAACCCACGCCGACGAGAAGCTGGAGCAGTGGGAAGTAGAGGGCGTTCAGGCGCGCGAGGCCGAGGTTGCGGCGCTTGAACTCGCGGTTTTTCGCGTCGAACCGGGATTCCTCGCTGGCCTCGCGGGCGAAGGCGCGCACGAGCCGGGCGCCGGAGAAGTTCTCCTGCGCCTCCGCCGAGATCTCGCTGAAGAACTCCTGGATCTTCGTGAAGCGCCGGTGCGTGGCCTGGCCCATGACCTTTGTCGCCACGGCGACGATCGGCAGCACGGCGAGGGCGACGCCCGTCAGGGCAGGCGACACGACGAACATGAGGGCGAGCGCGACGCCGCCCACGAAGAACGTGTTTGCGGCCTGCATGATCCCGGGTCCGAGCAGCATGCGCACGGCCGAGAGGTCGTTCACGGCGCGGCTCATGAGGTCGCCCACGCGGTTCTTCCGATACCACGGCGCGGGCAGGCGCAGCAGGTGCTCGAACAGGTCCTGCCGCATCTCGTACTCGATGTGCCGCGAGGCGCCGATCAGGATGCGCCGCGTGAGGAAGAGGGCGATCGCGTCGCCCACGGCGAGGAGGACGATGAGCGCCGCGAGGCGGAAGAGACGCTCCCTGGTGACTCCCGCACCGAGCTCCTCGATCGCCCTCCGCACGATGCCGGGCATCGCGAGGAAGAGGCCCGTCGAGGTCAGAATCGAGACGAATCCCGCCAGGTAGGCGCCGGGACGGCGACGAAAATAGCTCAGGAAGCGGGGGAGGTCTCTCATCTCGGAGAAGCGGGGCGCCAGGAGACGGGACCGTTCCGGGCCGCCGGACGAAATATACAGGACGCCGCTGATGCCAACGCATCATGGACGCCGCGCCGGGCAGGCCCCAATAGAGAGGAGGGAACCTATGAGTGTCCCGCTCGTTCTCCTCGCGGTCGTCGCTCTCGCGCTCCTGATGGCGCTCGTCCTGATCCCGATCGTGCGCGTCTACCGCGGCACGCGTCTCGTCGCGTGCCCCGAGACGAAGCGGCCGGCCGCCGTGGAGCTCGACGCCTTCCACGCGGCCTTCCCCCTGCTCGGGGACGAGGCCGGGCGGTTTCGTCTGGCGAACTGCTCGCGCTGGCCCGAAAAGGCGGGCTGCGGACAGGAGTGTCTCTCCGAGGTCGCACGCGACCCAGGCGCGTGTCTCGTTCGGACGATCGTGGCGGGCTGGTATCGCGGCCAGTCGTGCGCCTTCTGCGGGAAGCCGATTCCCGAGGTGACGTGGACCGAGCACCGCCCGGCGCTCCTCGCGCCCGACGGGGGCACCGTTTCGTGGACGGACGTGAAGCCGGAGATGTTGCCCGACCTCTTCTCGACGCACAAGCCCGTCTGCTGGGACTGCCACGTCGTGCAGAGCCTCATTCGCGAGCGCCCGGACGCCGTCACCGTGCGCCCGCAGCGGGAGCATCTCTGGAGCTGAAAAAGCGGGGTTCGGGAGGTACGCCATGACCATGCTTGGAGCGGGACTGGTCATTCTCGTGATCGCGTTTGCCGTCATCGGCTTCCTTTGGGTCCTGCCGGCCTGGCGCAACTACCGCGGGAAGAAGACCGTTACGTGCCCGGAAACCGGGCAGTCCGCCACCGTGGAAGTCGATGCGGCCCGCGTCGCGAAGTCCGCGTGGGCCGGCGTACCCGACGTCAGGCTGAAGGACTGTTCGCGCTGGCCGGAGCGGGCCACGTGCGGGCAGGACTGCCTGGTCCAGGTGGAGGGGTGATCGCGCGGCCTCGATCGGCGGCCGCAAAAGGCCGGGCTTTCAGCGAAAAGGAGGGTCTGTGCTTCGACCCTTCTCGACTCCGCAGTTTCGCAACGTCACGTTCGCTCTGATCTTGGTCTCGTTCGTTTTCCTGGTCGGCGCGGTTGGCTTCGGCATCGACAGCAGCCCACCCGGCCTCCTTTTCGCTTTTCTCGCCCCTCTTACCTTCAGCCTCGCATTCGTCCATCCATGGCGCACGGCGCGCCAATTCAGGGTGCTCTTCTACGTCGCCGGGTTGTCCTTACCTGTGTTCTTCGTCCTCCACACCCTCGCCGATGTCTACGCACCGCGCGTAGCCAATGGCCCTCTCCTTCACGCAGCGTTAGCGGCCCTCGACGTCGCGGCCTTTCTCCTTGCCCTCGTGGCCTGCCCTGCTGTCATGGCCATAGGCATAGTCGGCGCCATCATCATGTTCATCCGCGAGCGTCATTCACACGCAGGCCAGCCAGCCGGCTGACAACGCGTTGGAGCGATTCCGGGTAGCAGTCCCGCCCGAACGGGACCTCTCCTCGGACAAGAACGCCAGAAAATCCCTGGGATTCTCTGAAGACTCGCGGCGCGATTCGCGCCCATGTTTGACACAGCCTTTTCAGGAGGTGTCACATGGCGTTCGAGCGCATCTTCCGATCCGCGACGTCCGCGCTTCTCGCCGCGAGCGTCACGCTGCTCTCCTCCGGGGGCTGCGCGACCTTCTCCGTCGAAGGGACGAGCCCGGACAAGGGCTCGCCTCCGCGCGCGGCGAGCCTCCGCTTCTCGGTTTACGAAAGCCGCGCCGCGTTGAAGAAGGCGGAGATCTTCGGCGGTTCGATTCGGTCGAAGCTGATGATGGTCGAGCCGCTCCCCGACGAGCTCATCTTCGAGTCCTCAGACGCGTTTTGGTCGATCCCCGACCTCGCGCCGGGAAAGTACCGGCTCGAAGTCTCCCAGCGGACCGGACCCGAGCCGGGCGCGCCCGAAGTCCGGAGCTGGCGGGAGAACGTCAAGGTGAGGACCGGGGAGGAGGTCTCGGCCGTCATCATCCTCAGCGACAAGCGGGCGTGGGCCTGGGGAGGTGCGAGCGTCGGGATCGCCGGCGCCGCCGTGGTCGGAGCCCTGGTCCTCGTCGGGATCGTGAGCCTGGGGACGAGGGGAATCACCTTCTCCCGGGCTCCTGTCGCCGAAGTGCAGGTCTCACGAGCAAGGCCCGGTGAGAGAGCGATTCTCGAGCGGTGAAGGGGGTCGGGGGGAAACACGACCGTATTTTCCCCCGTTACTCACAGCTGCTAGCCCGCCTCTCCCCCGTCAAGACCGCGAAGCGGTCTGCGGGCTAGCGCCCCGGGACCCCGAGCCAGCCGCGCGTGCCGTAGTCCGCGGCCAGGAGCAGGAAGAGGATGAACAGGAAGAAGAGGCCGGACAGGATGACGACCGGCACGAGCTTCGTGTTCCCCTTCACGTGCATGAAATAGAGGATGACGAGCGTGGCCTTCGCGACCGCGATGCCGAGGGCCACGAAGTTGTTCGCGGGCCCGAGGTTCACGAACGCCGCGAAGACCGTCAGCGCCGTGAAGGCCATGAGCGCGAGGAAGACGGCGAAATAGACCTTGAGAGGCTGGACGTGTACGGACATCAATGCCTCCCGATGAGGTACAGGAGCGGGAAGAGGAAGATCCACACGAGGTCGACGAAGTGCCAGTAGAGGCCCGTCCCCTCGAGGAAGTTGTGGTTCTCTGGCGTGTACGCGCCGGCAGCGGCCCTCTTCGCGACGTAAGCCACGAGGACGATCCCGATGACCATGTGGAGCGCGTGCAGCCCGGTCATCAGG
>DATIFW010000003.1:0-12343 GCA_035455045.1 Thermoanaerobaculia bacterium
AGGAGTTTGCTCCCGGGCTCTTCGCGAAGGTCGAGAGATGGAGCGCGGTGGCCGACGACCTCGAGGTTGCCGAGGTTCTCGGGACGCGCGTCGCGGCTGCTGCTCTCAGGCTCGAGCCGTCGAAGCTGAGCATCGTGAAGAAGTGGGCGAAGCTCAAGAGCGTCGGCAAGCGCCACCTCGCCGTGCTGACCGCGACCGGCCTCGTGGTGGACGGTCACCGCGAAGCGACGGCGGTGCTGAACCTGGCGGAGACGCTTCTCGACGAGCAGAATCCGCTGATGGTCGGCGCCGTGGCGCGCCTTCTTCGCGAGACGACGCGCGTCGACGCGAAGGCCGTGCAGGACTTCCTGTTCCGCCGATCGATCGACGGCAACCCCGACATCCTCCGTGCGGGCTCCGAAAACCTCGACGCCGCGCGCCGGGCTGCTTTGATCGCGAAGCTCGAGGCGCAGGCCGCGCTCACGGCTCCTCTCGCCGCGGCCGAGAGATAACCTTCTCCCCTTTCGCTCCTCGAAACAGCAGATATCCGAGGACCGCGAAGGCGGCGAGCGGCAGGACGTCGGATCCGAAGAGCCCCGGCCAGAGCTTCGGGCCGAGCGCGATCTTCATCGGCAGGTCGAGATCCTCGTCGAACCCGAGGCCGAACACGGGGAAGTGCAGGAACGCGACGAGGACGCCCACGAGTGCGCCGCCCGCGATGAGGCCGGACGAGAGGAGCGTCCCTTCGCTTTCGCTCGCCTCGTCGGGCACGCGGCCGTACCTCTTGTCCGCGAGTTTCCGCACGAGGCCGCCGATGAAGATCGGCATCGTCGTGGACAGTGGGAGGTAGACGCCGACCGCGAACGTGAGCGAGTGCCCGGTCAGGAGCTCGATGAAGACGGCGATCGCGGCCCCGATGAGAACGAGCCCCCAGGGCAGCCTCTGGTCGAGAAGCCCCGAGATGAGCACGGCCATGAGGTTCGCCTGCGGAGCGGGAAAGTTCCGGTTTCCGATGCCGTCCACGCGGCGGAAGACGGCGGTGCCGGCTGAACGGTCCACGAGGTAGTTGCCGGCTTCGAGCGCGGGGGCGTCCCCCGCGTTGACCTTCACGAACGCGTACGTCTTCCCGTCCGGGCCCTTTTCGTCCTCCGCGGCCGCGATCGACGCGGCGGGAACCGGCACCGGGGCCTCCAGCCGCGTGAGCTTCGTCTCCGAGGCGTTCAGCGCCCAGGTCGTCCAGCCGATCGCCAGCACGGAGGTCAGAACGCCGGCGAGGATGGCTGCCTGCTGGGAGCGCGGTGTCGAGCCGACGAGATAGCCCGTCTTGAGGTCCTGCGCCGTGGTCCCCGCGTTCGAGATCGCGATACAGACGACGGCGGCCACGACGAGCGCGAGATAGGAATAGCTCGATCCTGTCCAGCCCACGGCGAGGAAGATGAGGCAGCTCCCGATCACGACCGCGATCGTCATGCCGGAGAGCGGGCACGACGACGAGCCGACGAGACCCGTGATGCGCGCCGACACGACGGAGAACAGGAAACCGAAGACGACGATGAGCGCCGCACCGAGGACGTTCATCCGGAAGACGGGCACGACCGTGATGAAGGCGACGATGGCGAGCGAGCCGCCGACCACCCACGTGAGCGGGGTGTCCCGTTCGGTCCGGGCGACGGAAACCCCGCCGGCCGATCCCCCCCGAAGCTGCTTGACGGAAGCGGTGAGCGAGTCCCAGATCGACGGAGCCGCGCGCACGAGCCCGAGGACGCCGCCCATCGCGACCGCCCCCGCCCCGATGTACCGCAGGTATTTGTCCTTGAGGGCGGCGTAGTCCATGTCGCGAATGAGCGTCGTCGCAGGGGCGAGGGGCTCCGTGAGGTGGCTGCCGAAGAACACGACCATCGGTCCGAGGATGAGAGCCGCGAGCAGCCCGCCCGCGACCATGACGACGCTCGTCTCGTAGCCGATGATGTAACCGACGGCGAGAAGCTCCGGCGACGTCTCGCATTCGAGGCGCGAGCCCGGATAGAACGCAAGCGCGCGCCCCACGTTGTCCTTGAAGAGCCCGAGGAGCTTCGTTCCGAGCTTGAAGGCTGCGCCCAGCCCGATCCCGAAGAAAATCTTCCGCGCCGAGGTTCCTCCCTGCTCGCCGGCGATGAGGATCTCGGCGCACGCCGTGCCTTCCGGGAAGCGCAGCGCTCCGTGCTCTTTCACGATCAGGTAGCGGCGGAGCGGGATCATCAGGAGGACGCCGAGAACCCCGCCTGTGAGCGCGATCAGGAACGTCACGGGAATCCTCATCGGAAAGCCGAGGAAGATGAGCGCGGGGATCGTGAAGACGACGGCGGCCGCCACGGATTCGCCGGCCGATCCCGTCGTCTGGACGACGTTGTTTTCGAGGATCGTCGAATTCCCCAGCTTCTTGAGAATCGTGATCGCCATGACGGCGATCGGAATCGACGCGGAGGTGGTCAGGCCGACCTTCAGCCCGAGGTAGACGGAAGCCGCGCCGAAGACGATCCCGAGAATCGACCCGAGCGCGACGGCCCGGAACGTGAGCTCCGCCGGCGCTTCCGAGGCCGGGACCCAAGGCTGAAACGCGGCAGAGGCTCTCGCGGCGGGTTCAGCCATTCGTCCGAGTCTACGGGACCGTCAACGCGAGAGAAGAAGCCTCTCGGCGCTCGCGAGCTCCTGGCCGGTGAGCGGCTTCGCAAACGAGAGTGAGCGCCAGCGCTCCGCGCGCTCCCCCCGGGGCAGCCGGCCGATGACCCGTATCTCGGTCTCAAGGCGCTCGTGGGCGCGCGCATCGAGTTCGTCCAGGCGGCTCGCGAGCCGGCGAAGCCCCGATCGCTGGTCTTCGGTGAAGTCGCGCACGAACGTCCAACGGTCCTCGAGGAGCGCGCGTTCCTCGTCGGGCCGGTCCCGGAACGCCCGCTCGAGCGCGGAGAGGCGCTCGCGCTCCTTCTTCGAAGTGCGCTGCCAGTCCAGGAAGCGACCCGTGAGCGCGTCCGAAGAGTCCGGCGGGCGCGAGGGAAACCCGCCAACGGCAGTGGGAACCGGCGCGCGTGGGCCGACGGGCTCGGGAAAGAACGCGTCGAGGCGCGCAAGGGCCTGGAACGAGCCGAGAAAGTCGAAGTCGTGAAGCGAAGCGGCCTCGGATTTCTCCTGCGCGGTCAGGGGGGGCGTCTGGAACGAGATGGGCGTCGAACGCACGGCGACGATTTCCGGCGGAGGAACCTCGCCGGCAACGGCGCGCGCGGCCGACGGCTTCGCGGAGGCCGGCACGGCGGGAAGGGCTCCGATCGCAGTCGAGGGCGCACTTCGCCCGCGCAGGAGGCGCGGGGCGGCAAGCGCCGCGACCGCGAGCACGGCGACGGCGCCCCCCAGAAGCCAGACGCTTCGCCTCGCGGAACCGGGTCCGGCCGTCAGCCTCTGCCGCAGGCGCGCCTCGAGGTCGGGCGCCGGCTCGGAAGGCGTTCCGGGGCGAATGAGCCGGTCGAGCGCTGCATAGTCGCGGGCCGCGGAACGGCAGGCCGCGCATTCCTCGAGATGGGCGACCACGGGCGCATGTCCACCGTGTGCGGCCGATGCCGGGTCCACGATGCGTTCGCGAAACTCGTCGCAGGTCACGACGCGGCTGTTCCCGGCCTGCCGGACGTTGACGAAGCTCGATCCACCGCGTCGGAACCGACCATCGCGGGCGAGGAACCCGAGACCTCGAGGATCGGACGAAGGAAGACCCGGAGGGTCTCGAGCGCCCGAACGAGGCGCCGCCGCACCTCTGTCTCGGAGACGCCCAGCGCTTCCGCGGCGGCGGTGACGGAAAGCCGGGCGACGCGCGTGAGCAGGAACGCGCTGCGCTCGCCGGCCGGCAAGGCGGCGATCGCCGAGCGCACGAGCGCCGTTCGCGCGGACGGAGAATCGGCGAGCTTCGAAGCCGGAATCTCGAGAACCTCGCCGGGTTTCGCGTCCTGCAGGACTTTCGCGACGAGGCCCCACAGAAACGCGGGAAAGGGCGTCGCCGGCGCGTAGCGAGGCGCCGTCAGGACGAGGCGTTCGAAAGTCTGGACGGTCGCCTCGGCCGCGGCGGAGGGCTCGCGCGTGCGCTCGAAGAGCGCGTAGACCGGCTGACGCCACCTGGCGACGAGGCGCGTGAGGGCCGCATCGTCCCCGGCGGCGACGAGCAGCAGATCGCCGGAGTCTGGCGCGGGTTGGACCCCGCTCCTCTGGAATGCCACCGGCTCGATTCTGCCAGAGGAGGATGAGCCGCGCGACGTTACTTGTCGGTCTTGAGGAACCGGGCCAGGAAGTACTCCTGCACCGCGGCGTCGCCCTTCCGGGTCAGAGCGGCCATCTCGCCGTGCGCGAGGACTTCCAGGATGCGCGCGTCCGGCATGAGGATCACGATGCCGGGCTGCTCGGCACGCGTGTCGATGTTGTAGTGGACGAGAAGCACGGCATTCGTTCCGCTCGAGACGTCGACGAAGACGGGAACGAACTGGTTGATGAAAGCCTCGAAGAACTTGTCCTTGTGAAGCGCGCGATTGAACGCGCGGCAGGGAGCGCACTCGTTCGTGCCGAAGACGAGGAGAAGCCGGCGGCCGGAGTCGAGGCAGACCTTCTGGTAGTCGGCGATCTGCTTCTCTCCGACCGCCTCCGGGTCGAAGGTCGGGCCCTCGGGAACGGCGGGTGTCGGAGCGGGGGTGTCGGATTTCTTCTGCGTGGGCGGAGCCGACGCCGCGGGGCGGGCGAAAGAAGAGCAGACGGACAGGCCGAGAAACAGGGCGAAGAGGGCTCGCGGGTTCATCGCTCGTGGTTTCCCCTTTTCTTGAAAGTCAATTCGGCCGAAAGGATTCCGTGCCGCTTTGCCGCGGCGCCTCGAAATCGGTGCGGATGGTGCCGAAGGTCTTCTCGTAGAGAGAGACGTTCTGCGCGAGGGCATTGAGGAGCTGCTTGGCGTGGACGGGCGTCGTGAGAACGCGCGACAGGACGCGGACATCGTTGCGGCCCGGCACGATGCGCCCGAAGTCGAGGACGAACTCCGCGGGGTTGTGGATGATGTTCGCAAAATTCACGTAAACGCCGCTCGCGACCGAGTCGTCGATGGAAAACTGGAGGGGCTGAGTCTTGGATTCCGGCTTGGGAGGCTGATCAGCCACGGCGGCACCTCGCGATTCGTGCGTGCGCCTCCTCGCAAGAGGCGCGCCAGTATAGTGGAGCGATGCGCCGCCTCGTCAGCCTCCTCGTCCTCCCGGGGCTCCTCGCCGCTGCCGAGCCCACCCCGAAACCCGCCGAGATCGACCGGCTGTGGGCGCTTCGCGCGGAGGGTTCGACGGGCGGGCGTGCTCTTTCCGGCCCGATCGATCTCGTGATCGACGCCTGTCGCGCGGCTCTCGCGGCGGAGCCGGATTCGCTCGAAGTGCGCTGGCGCCTCATGCGCGCGCTGTATTTCAAGGGCGAGCACACGACGAACGACAACGCCGACAAGCGGACGATCTTCGGCGAAGGGCGGGCGATCGCCGAGCAGACACTCGCCATCCTGAGGCGCGAGGCCGGACGCGAAGCGCACCGCGACCTCACCCGGGGGACACCCGTCGAGCTCGTCCCCCACGTCAAGGGAAACGCCGCCGCCGTTCCGTCGTTCCTCTGGGCCGCGGTCGATTGGGGCAAGTGGGCTCTCGCTTTCGGGAAGATGGCGGCGGTGAAACAGGGGGCCGCCGCGAAGATCCGCGACTATGCCCAGGCCGTCATTCTGCTCGACCCCGCGTACGACGGCGGCGGCGGATACCGCGTTCTGGGCCGGCTTCACCATCAGACGCCGGCCGTTCCGTTCTTCACGGGCTGGGCGTCGCGCGCGCAGGCGCTGAAGAACCTCCGGCTCGCCGTGGAGGTGGGGCCGCAAAACCTCGTGGGCCGCCAGTTTCTCGCGGAGGCGACGTGGGAGTACGAGCCGGCACGCCGCGCCGAGGCGCGTGCGATGCTGGAGAGGATCCTCACCGAAACGCCGGACCCGGACTATCTCGTGGAAAACCGCAAGACGCAGGAGGAGGCGGCGCAGCTCCTGAAGGACTGGGCCGGTCGGTGAGAGAATCGGTCGCGTGAGCGACAACCGGCTGCGCACCGCGATCGACCGGATCGTCACGGAGGCCGAGAACCGCCCCCTTCTGTCCGCCATCGACGCGGCGCCGAGGCCCCAGAAGAGGGAGATCATCGAGATCCTGCGTCTGCTTCAGGAGGTCATCTACCCGGGGTTTTACGGGGACGCGGTGCTCTACCGCGCGAACCTGCACGATCACCTCGGAGACGTCCTCTTCCACATCCACCTGAGGCTCGCGAAGGAGATCGAGAAGGCGCTCCCTCCGGAAGGGGCGCGAGGCTCGAGCGCGGACGATCTCACGACCCGCTTCTTCGAGGCCTTGCCCGGAATCGCCGACCTTCTCGCCGAGGACGTGCGGGCCGCGTACGACGGCGACCCCGCGGCGACGGGTTTCGACGAGATCGTCCTCGCGTATCCGGGGGTGAAGGCCGTCTTCACCTACCGTCTCGCCCACGCGCTCTACGACCTCGGCGTGCCGCTCATCCCGCGCATCATGACCGAGTTCGCCCACCTCGAGACGGGCGTCGACATCCACCCCGGCGCGCGCATCGGCCGGTCCTTCTTCATCGATCACGGGACGGGGACCGTGATCGGCGAGACCACGGACATCGGCGACCGCGTCAAGCTCTACCAGGGCGTGACGCTCGGCGCGCTCTCGTTTCCGAAGAACGAGCGCGGCGAGCTCATCCGCGGCACGAAGCGCCATCCGACCGTGATGGACGACGTCGTCATCTACGCGGGGGCCACGATCCTCGGCGGCGAGACCGTCATCGGAAAGGGCTGCGTCATCGGCGGAAGCGTGTGGCTGACGTCGTCCGTCCCGCCGGGCACGCGCGTCACGCTCCCGAACGACCAGCTCCGGATCGAGACCCGCGCGGCCGGCCCGGTCAGTGTCCGCTCTTCAAAGTGACGCTCGCGCGCGCCTGACGCTCTCCGTCGAGCGCCGCCGGACCTCGGCGAGGAGTCGCGCGACCGTCTTGCCGGTGCCGGGAACCACGCGCCGCGGCGCGACGTCGGCGAGCGGGACGAGAACGAAGAGGCGACTCTTCATGCGCGGATGCGGAACCGTCAGACGCCGCGTCGCGATCTGCTCGTCTCCGTAGAGGAGGAGGTCGAGATCCAGCGGGCGAGGCGCGTTTCGGGGTCGGCCTGGCTTTCTGCCGGCGGAGATTTCGGATTCTCTGAGAAGAGTGAGAAGAGCGAGCGCGCTCAGCGAGGTCGTTCCGACAATGACTGCGTTGAGGAAATCAGGCTGTGGCGGCCCACCGACGGGAGACGTGCGATAGACGGGGGACGATTTAGGATTTCTTAGAAAGGGAGAGAGGCTTCGGAGCGCGTTGCGAAAGGCGCGGCGAGGGTCGCCCACGTTCGCGCCCATCCCGATGGCCACGAAGACGGGCCGGGCCCGCGCCACAGCTTCTTTCACCTTCTAAGAAAATCTTCCGAGCGGTTTGCCGAAGCGCTACTCGCCGCGCGCATCGCTGCAGCGCTCAGTAGTCGTCTTCGGATTCCCCCCCGCCCTCGAGCGTCTTCGCCTCGCCGAGAGGAAGCTCTTCGTCGTCGTCGACGCGCTTGGCGGCGGGATCCTCGGGCTCCCCGGTCGCGACGTCTTCGTCCTCGCGATTGCGGTCGAAGACGTCCGGGTCGGCGAACTCGTCACGTTTGGCGCGGCGCGCGGCGTGGAGGACGACGGGAGACGTCGGCTGCGGGGGCGCGTCCTTCTGGTCCGCGCCGCATTTCGGGCAGAAAACGGGCGTCTTCCTGAGGTCGTAGAACTTCGTTCCGCACCTGAAACACGTGTGTTTGAATCCGAGGTCCGGCAATGAGCCTCCTGCCAAACGGGGCCGGAACATAACATCCTTGGTTTTTCAGGGTCAACGCGCCTCAGGACCGTAGACTCGGGCTCGAGATGCCAGAGACCCGCGATCTTCCCCGGAGCTTCGCCCTCTCCGTCTGTGCCGCGGTTCTTCTCCTCTCAGGCGCCGCGCGCGCGCAAATGCCGTTCGCCCCTTTCGGAGGCCGCTCCGCCTCGCTCGGGGGCGCGGCGATGGGACTCGGCCCGGACGTCTCGGCCGGAGTCGACAACCCGGCGGCCGTTCCGGACAGGAAGTTCGCGTTCGCGATCTCCGCCGGTCTCCTCACGCGGGAGAGCGGCGACTTTCTGGCCCCGCTTCGCCTCATCCCGGGGAACAACCCGATCACCCTCGCGTCGGGCTCGCAGCCTCAGAGCTACGCGGACGTCCTTCGGGCGCTCCGGACGCTCGCGGATCCGGGAAACGGGCTTGCCGGCAACGGGAACGTCGGCCTCGCGATCGCCCACGGCGGCTGGGAGCTCTCGTTCACGGACTGGGGCTACAGCGGGCTTTCCGCCCGCGTCGACCTCGCGCACACGGCGCTCGGGACGAGCCCCGCCACGTCGATCGCGTTCAACGATTCGGCGGCGGCGTTTCGCGGTCTCGAGCTGAAGGACCTCGCGCTCTCGAAATCGATGTCGTTCTTCCTCGGCCGCCTCACGGTCGGCGCCGCGATCCACGCCCTGTGGGGCACGACGTACACGAAGGAGGAATCGGCTTTCACGGTAGACGTCGGCGATCCCTTCAACCTCGCCCAGCGCGCGCTGACGGGAACGGCACGCTCCCATACCGACCTGTCGCTCGACGTCGGCGGGCTCGTGTCGCTCGGGGTCTTGAAAGTGGGCGGGGCCTGGCGGGGAATCAACAAGCCTTCCTTTCCGTTCGCGGACGACGGGCCCGCGGCGGACCGCGGCCGCTCCATCACGTTCGGCCAGCAGGTCCGGATCGGCGCCTCCGCGAAGATCCCGATCCTCGGTCTCCTCGTCGCCGCGGACTACGACCTGATCACGTGTGACACGCTCGTGCCCGGCCTCCGCGTGAGGCAGGTCGGCGGCGGCCTGGAGTGGGAGTTCCTGCTCGTCGCAGTGCGCGCCGGCGCCTCCGTGAACCTCGAGTCCCCGGACAAGTCTCCCGCTTTCACGGGTGGCGCGGGAGTCGTCATCGGCCCCGCAAAGGTGGATCTCGGGGGCTGGTACCGGACGGATCAGAGCGCGCTCGGCGTCTCGGTCACGGCCCGCGTCGGCCTCTAGGAGGGTGCCTGCTTCGCTTCGAGCTCCTCGGCGGCGGCGCGGTCGGCCCTCGGCGCGGGCGCCTGACGCTCGACCACGGGGTCGTCGAGACGCCCGCGTTCCTGCCCGTCGGGACGGCGGGAACCGTCAAGGCCGCGCGCTGGAGCGACCTCGAAGCCGCGCGCGCCGAGATCGTCCTGGCGAACACCTACCACCTCATGGTCCGTCCCGGCGGCGACGTGATCCGGCGCCTCGGGGGCCTCCACCGCTTCGTCGCGTGGGACCGGCCGATCCTGACGGACTCGGGCGGGTATCAGGTGATGTCCCTCGCGGGAAGCCGGACGCTCACCGAGGAAGGCGTCTTGTTCCGGAGCCACGTCGACGGGTCGGCCCACTTCCTCTCGCCGGAACGGGCGGTGGATCTTCAGCTCGGCGACTTCGGGGTCGACGTCGCGATGGTCCTCGACGAGTGCACCCCGTATCCCGCGACCGAGGAGGCCGCGCGCGCGTCCATGGAGCTCACGCATCGTTGGGCGCGGCGCTCCTTCGAACGGCGTCTCGCGCTCGTGGGGGATCGCGGCGCGCTCTTCGGGATCGTGCAGGGCGGGATCTACGCGCGCCTTCGCGAAGAGAGCGTAGCGGCGGTCGCGAAGCTGCCCTTCGACGGCGTCGCGTGCGGGGGCCTCTCGGTGGGCGAACCCAAGGCCGAGATGCGCGCGATGGTGGCCCATACGGCGCCTCTCCTTCCCGCGCACAAGCCTCGCTACCTCATGGGCGTCGGACGCCCTGACGATCTCCTCGACGCGGTCGCGCAGGGCTTCGACCTCTTCGACTGCGTGCTCCCCACGCGCGCGGCACGCCACGGCCTCCTGTACACGTCGCAGGGCACGCTTGCGATCAAGCACGCCCGCTATCGCGAGGACGACGCGCCGCCGGACCCGGCCTGCCCGTGCCCGACGTGCCGGCGCCACTCCCGCGCGTACCTCAGGCACCTTTTCGTCGCGGGCGAGCCAACGGCCGCGACGCTTCTCACCGTCCACAACCTGACGGCGATCCTTGACTTGATGCGGGGAATCCGTGAGGCTCTCGACGCGAAACGGTACGCGGCATGGGCGGCGGAAACGCTCCCGGAGTGGTCGCGATCGATCGGAAAGGACTCGACATGAACCCGATCCTCCTTCAGGCGGCGCCCGCGACGGCGACCTCGCCGCTCGTGCAGATGGTTCCGTACATCCTCATGTTCGTGATCTTCTACTTCGTGCTGCTCGCGCCCATGCGCAAGCAGCAGAAGAAGCAGAAGCAGCTCCTCGCCGGCCTGAAAAAGGGCGACCGCGTCGTGACCTCCGGTGGCATCCACGGCACGATCGCGCAGGTCGAGGACCAGATCGTGTGGCTGAAGATCACCGACACGGTGAAGATCAAGATCAACCGCAGCGCGATCGCGGGTGCGAGCGGGGAGCCCGACTCGAAGGAATCCGCCGCCTAATGCGAAACTAGGAGGTGTCCTCCGGGCGCTCCCTGACGTTCCTGCAGTCTTCGGACTGGCATCTGGGGTCTGCACTGACGGGCGGCGGACTGTCTCTGACGGGAGAAGCGCGCGCCGCTCGACGCGACGAGGTGGACTCGGCCGCCGAGCGAGCCGTGGCCGCGGCGACGTCCTGCGGTGCCGAGGCGTTGCTCGTCCCGGGCGACCTCTGGGACGCGGAGAACGTACCGGCCGCGACGATCCACCGCCTCCTCGAGGCCTTCGCGTCGTTCGCGCCGCGCCCGGTGTACGTGGCGCCGGGGAATCACGACTTCGCGGGGCCGGGCGGCTACTACGATCCGGCGCTGCTCGCCGCTCTCGGCATGAGAGCGTGGCCGGAGAACGTGTTCCTGTTCCGAGCGCCCGAATGGACGGCCGCGCCGTTTCCGGAACGCGACGACGTCACGGTGGTCGGCCGCGCGTTCCTGTCTCCAGCCATGGTCGTGGAGCGCCCGCTCGTGCCGCCCCCGTCGCGCCCTTCGACGCCCCATGCGCTCCTGCTTCTCCACGGCTCTCTCGAGTCCTACACGGGCCCCGACTCCCCCCGCGGTACGAAGCGAACCGCACCCTTCTCGGTGCGCGAGATCGCCGAGGCGGGCTTCTCGTGGGCCGCGCTCGGGCACCATCATCACGTCCACGTCGTGTCCGACGACTTTGGCCGCCCCCTGGGGGCCTACGCGGGCTGCCCGACCGGACGGGGCCTCGACGAAGCGGGCCCACGGGTCTTCCTCAAGGTGACGCTGCCGGCCAACGGGCCGGCGCGAGTCGAGACGATCCCGGCCGACCCGCGGACCGTGCGCGACGTCGTCGTCGACGTGAGCGAGCTCGAGGCTGGCCCTCTCGTCGAACGGGTCGAGGCCGCCCTCGCCGAGGCTGGCGTACAGGCGCCGGACCTCGTGCGCGTCACGTTGACGGGTACGCAGGCGTTCGGGGCGCGCCCGGCGGATGCCGTCAAGCCCCTCGCCGCGCGCGTCAGGCATCTCGCCGTCCGGGACCGGACCGAGCCGCCCGCGCCCGAACCGGGGCCTCGCTCGGCCGAGGGCCGGTTCGCGTCCGACCTCCTCGCGTACCGCGCGGCGGCCGGGGACGACACGCGGCGCCGCGTCGCGGACCTGGCGCTGCGGCTCGGCCGTGACGCGCTCGCAGGCAGGCCCGTCAGGCCGCCGGAAGCCGAGGACCGATGAAGATCGAGCGCATCCGCATCGAGGGATTCGGTGCGCTTCGCGATCTCGACCTCGCATGGCCCGAGGGATGTGTCCTGCTCGCGGTCGACCCGAACGAGACGGGGAAGACGACGCTCTGCGAAGCCATCGTCGCGGCGCTGTACGGCCTGCCGAAGGCGCGCGGCGCAGCGGGGCGGCTCCGCGAGGTGAGGAGGCCGCGCAGCGGCGCCCCCTTGCGCGTGGGGCTCGACGTCCTGGCGGGCGGAATCCGCTGGTCCGTGGATCGCGACCTCGAGGCCGGCACCCTCCGCGTGGTGGATCGGGACCGGGGGCTCGAGAGGACTCAGGAGTTCCTGCGCCCGGGAAACCGGGACGCGTTCGGCGAGACCGTGACGGGAGGCCTCACCGAGGAGCTGTTCCGCGCGACGGCCTACGTGTCGCAGAACATCCTCGACCGCGATTCGCTCGACGCCGGGCTGACCGTCGAGCTCGCGCGGATC
>DATIFW010000004.1:0-14329 GCA_035455045.1 Thermoanaerobaculia bacterium
GTTGAGCATCACGGCTACCCAGCCATTTCTCACCTACGTCACGACGATCTTCGAGGGCGGCGAGCCGGGAACCAGCGCAGTGACGGTGTACGGGGCTCACGCCTCAAATTGAGGCGCACACACGAGTATCCGCCGTCAACCTCGCGGAAGCCGGGCCACTCGCGGCGGCAGCTGGCGATACGGTTATATGGTAATATGGGTCCCATGAAGACGACGATCGAAATCCCGGACGACCTCCTCCTCGCCGCCAAGAGGCACGCGCTGGAGTCCGGCACCACCCTGCGCGAGATCGTGAGCCGGGGCCTCCGAAAGGAGCTGGCGGGGCCCGGCCGCTCCCGGCGCCGACGCCGGGTTGTCCGGCTCGTCACCGTGCGGGGAGGCCTGGCGCCCGCCCTCGACCTGTCGAGCCGCGAGGCGATGCACGAGTTCTTGCGTCGAGCGCGATGATCGCTCTCGACACGAGTCTCTGGGTTTAGGCACATCGCACCTCGGTGAAGGAGCACGCGGCCGCGCGGCGCGCGCGAGGAGGACGAGAACTGACAGGATGCCGCCCGGGGTTTTTCTTCCGCTATCGGCGGCGGCAGTTGCCGCCGCCTCGGGATCAATCTGGGCCGCGCGAAGGCTGTCAAGGATCTTCGACCGCTTCGCGGCGCGCGGAGCGCGTCCTTGACAGCCGGTGCGCGGCGACACGTTCTTTCTTCGGGTGGCCGCGAACGCGGCCACCCGGTAGCAGGAATCTCCGGGCGCTCTTCGGGCCGCCGAGGGCGGGGCCTCCGAGATCTGGACCCACGACCGCGGCTTCGTCCTCTGCCCGGGCCTCGAGGTCGTCCACCCGTTTTGAAGCCGGCTCGCGCCCGCCGGTCCGCCGACGTGATCACGGACGCGTTCGGGCACCTCCGGTAGCGCTCGGCTCCCGCACCCGCGCCGCGTCGCGAACGGCGGGCTCGAGAACGCGCGCGGCGAGCGCGTGCCCCTTCGCGCTCCAGTGGATGCCGGTCGGGAGGAAGAGCCGCTCGCCGGCCTTCGCCGCGTCGCGGAACGCGGGCAGGAGATCGACGACCGGAAGATCGCGGCGCTGGCAGGCCTCCTTCACGCGGAAGAAACCGTCCTCATCGAGCGCGTCCGACCCGAGCGAGTAGATCTTGAGGACTTTCTGCTTCGCGACGTCGTCCACGAGAAACCGCGGGGGAACGGTGAAGAGGATCGGCGAGGCGCCGAGGGCATGCGCCTCGCTCTCGAATGCGCCGAGCAGGGCCCACGTGAGGGCGAACTCCGGCTCCCGGGCGGAGGGCGCCGCGCGGAGCGAGAGATCGACCATGACGGGCCGCGTCTCCGGTTCGACCCGGTCGGGGGATTTCCGGAGCGAGCGGCTGACGAGCGACCAGAGATGGGAGCGCGCACCGAGCGCGGCGTCGAGGCGCTGCGCGGCGGAATGTCCGTGCGTCTCCCCCGGGGGCACGAGCGCGAGAGAGTTCCCCGCGAGGACGAAGCGGGGTTTTTTCATGCTGTACAGCTCGGCGCTCGCGTTCTCCATCACGTCGTTCCAGAAGAAACCGAGGAGGACGACGTCGGGAGAAAGGCGACGGCCCCATCGGCGGAGCGTCAGGAGAGCCTGATCCGTCCCGTATCCGGGAACGCCGAGATTGATCACCTCGAACGACGGACCCAGGAGAGCCGCGAGGCGCCTCGTGACCGGCTCGTCCTGCTTCACGCCGCTGCCGAAGACGAACGAATCGCCGAGCACGGCGACGCGCGTGACGCCGGCGGCCTTCTCCGGGTGGTTGAAGTCCCGGAACCCGAGCGAGTTCGTGGCGAGGTCCGCCTGCCACGGCTCGTCGCTCGCAACGCGGGAGACGTTCTCGCGAAGCCTCCAGCCGAGCTCCGGGTCGATCGCGACGAGCGGCCCGCCTGCGGCCGGCGCGCCGTAGCGCTCGGCGAGCGGCTGCGGGAAGAAGAGCCTGAGGCCGGCCTCGGCGAGGCCGAGACCGAGCGCGAGCGCGGCCAGCGCGATCCCGGCGTTCTTTCCGAATTCTCTCGAAGGAATCCTTCGCTCCTCTCCGTCCGCGGGCATTGTCGCCCCGACGCACTCGAATCCCTCCTCCTCAACTAGAATCAGCCGTGCTCGTGAGGAAGCTCCCGGACGGGACGGCGGTGTGGCTGGACCCGATGCGCGACGTGGGAAGCCTCGCGCTCTCGGTCACGATGGCGGGCGGCTCGGCCTCCGAGGTGCCCCTCGAGCGCGGGGCGACGCACTTCCTCGAGCACCTCCTCTTCAAGAGGACGCCCCGCCGCTCGGGCGCCGCCGTCGCGCGGATCACGGACCGGCTCGGCGGCGACTGCGACGCGTACACGACGAAGGAGTGCGTTTCGTTCCACGCACGCGTGCCGGCGGACCGGGCGAAAGAGGCCGTCGATCTCCTCGTCGACCTCACGTCGTCTGCCGCGTTCACGGCCGCGGACGTGGAGGTGGAGCGCCGCGTCATCCTCGAGGAGATGGCCGAGGCGGAGGACGTGCCCGACGACCTCCTGCACGAGAGCTTCCTCCGGCGCCTCTGGCCCCGACACGCGCTCGGCGCGCCGATTCTCGGCACGGCCGCCACCGTGAAAGGCCTCACGCACACGCGCCTCGTCCGGCGGTTCCGCGCGATCGCCCGGCCCGAGCGAACGCTCGTCGCGGCCGCCGGCGCCTTCGACCCCGACCGCCTCGTCGCGCTCCTCTCACGCGGACGCGCCCGGCGAGAGGCGCCTCCGGCTCCTCTCACGCCCGCGGTCGGGAAGCCTCGTGCCGTCCGCTGCGCCTTTCACCTCGCGCGGCCGGAGCTCCAGCAGACGCACCTCCTCGTGGGAGGGGCGACGATCCCGTTCGGCCATCCTCTCGTCCCGGCCGCGTGGATCGCGACCGAGGTTCTCGGCGGGGGGGTCTCGTCCCGACTGTGGCGCGACGTGCGCGAGCGGCGGGGTCTCGCATACGCCGTCGGGACCGGCCTCACGCTGCACCGCGAGGCCGGCGTCGCTCTCGTTTCGGCCGCGACCCAGCCGAAGAATCTCGCGCGCCTCGTCGCGACGACGGCCCGCGCCCTCAGGCGCTTCCGCGAGGAGGGCGTCACGCGGTCGGAGCTCCGGCGCGCGAAGAACCTGTTTCACGCGGAGGCCGCGCTCTCCCTCGAATCCACGGCCGCGCGGCGCGAGAGCGCCGTACGGGCCTGGCTGTACCGGGGCCGTCCCTACCCGACCGAGGAGTTCCTCGCCGACGTGGACCGCGTCACGGCCGAGGACGTCTCCGCGGCGATCCGGCGACTCTACGGCGGCGCGCGGGACGCCGCGCGGCTCGGTCTCGGCATCGCGGGCCCGCTCCCCGCCGGGGAGCGGCCCGAGGCCTTCGCGTCGAGTCTCGCGGACGACGTCGCCGAGGTCCTCGCCGCATGACGGCCGGCGCGAGAGTCCCCGTCCGCTACCTCATGGCCGAGGCCTTCAGGGATCTCGCCCCTCCCGTCTACGCGTCCGACGGCGCCGCCGGCGCCGATCTGTGCGCGGCCCTCGAAGAGCCGCTCGTGGTGGCTCCCGGAGAGCGCACCCTCGTTCCGACGGGCCTCGTCCTCGAGATCCCGAGGGGCTTCGAGGGCCAGGTTCGCGCCCGCTCCGGTCTCGCCTTGAAGAAGGGTCTCGCGCTCGCGAACGGCGTCGGGACGATCGACGCGGACTACCGGGGCGAGGTGCGCGTCCTCGTCGTCAATCTCGGGGCGGAGCCCGTGACGCTGAGCCGGGGGGACCGGATCGCGCAGCTCGTGATCGCGCCCGTCGCGCGTGCGGTCTTCGAGAGCGCATCGGACCTCGTCGACACCGCGCGCGGGGCCGGCGGATTCGGCAGCACGGGGGCCCGGTGAGCCGGATCGAGGTCAGCTTCCTCGGGTCGGGCTCGTCGGGAAACTGTGCGGTCGTGCGCGCCAACGGGACGAGCGTTCTCGTGGACGCGGGCCTCTCGGCGAAAGAGACCGAGCGGCGCCTCGCCCTGCGCGGAATGTCCCTGGACGCGGTTTCGGCGATCTTCCTCACGCACGAGCACGCGGACCACGTCCATGCCGCTCTCGACCTGAATCGCCGGCGCGGCATTCCCGTCTTCGCGTCGCGCGGCACGGCCGTGGCCGGCGGATTCCCGGGGCCGCTCTTCGCGGACGTGCGGCCCATCGCGGGCCGGACGGAGATGACCCTGGGCGACCTCCACGTGCGCGTCACCTCCACGCCGCACGACGGCGCCGAATCGGTGTGCTTCGTTTTCGCGGACGGGGGCGGGCGCCGCGTCGGGATCGCCACCGATCTCGGGCACCTTTCTTCCGCCGTCCTCGAGGCGCTGAGGGACTGCGACGTCCTCGGGCTGGAGGCGAATCACGACGAGGATCTCCTCCGCTCCGGGCCGTATCCGCCGTACCTGAAGAAGCGCATCCTCTCCGCGGTGGGACACCTCTCGAACGAGTGCGCGGCGGAGGGGCTCAGGCGCCTCGTCGGGCCGCGGACGGCCGCGGTGGTCGCGCTTCACGTGTCGCGTCACAACAACACCAGCGCGCTCGCCGAAAGGGTCTTTCGCGAGGCGCTGGACGAGACGGGGGCACACGCGTCGCTGGCGGTCGCCCGACACGATGAGCCCACGGACTGGATCTAGGGTGAAGATACGAGCCCGCCATTTCCCGGGGACCGCGTAGCGGTGGGCGGGCTCGTGAGGAGTCGCCGATGACGGTTCTCGTGAAGGTCATGCTCAAGCCGGGCGTTCTCGATCCCCAGGGACAGGCGATCGCGGACGCTCTTCATCGCCTCGGCTACGCGTCGGTCTCGGACGTGCGGGCCGGGAAGCTGTTCCGCGTCGAAGTCGACACGGACGACCCGAAGGCGGCCAAGGAGGCCGGCGAGCAGATGGCGGGGAAGCTCCTCGCGAATCCCGTCATCGAGGACTACGAGGTCCTGCTCGAGGCCGCGGGCGCGCCGGCGGGAGGAATCCGGTGAGCGGAGCCGCGTCGCCGCGCGTCGCCGTCGTCGTCTTTCCGGGCAGCAACTGCGACGAGGATGCCGCTCGCGCCGCGCGGAACGTGCTCCAGGCCGACGTCAAGATGGTGCGCCACGACGAGCACGCGCTCTCGGATCCCGACCTCGTGATCCTGCCGGGAGGCTTCGCCTACGGCGATTACCTGAGGAGCGGCGCGATGGCGCGCTTCTCGCCGGTGATGGAGTCCGTCGCCGCCTTCGCGGGGCAGGGCGGGGCGGTGCTCGGCATCTGCAACGGCTTCCAGATCCTCTGCGAGGCCGGGCTCCTGCCGGGAGCGATGCTCCGCAACGCGGGCCTGCGCTTCGTCTGCCGCGACGTCTTCCTGCGCGTCGAGTCCAAGCGCACGCCGTTCACGCTCGCGATCAACAAGGGCGACGTCCTGAGGATGCCGGTCGCGCACGGAGAGGGCAACTGGACCGCCGAGCGGCGCGTCTTCGAGGAGATGGTCGCGCGCGACCAGATCGTCTTCCGCTACGTTCGAAGCGACGGCTCGCGCGGCGAAGGGGCGAACCCGAACGGCTCCCTGGACGACGTGGCGGGCATCTGCAACGTGAGAGGCAACGTCGTCGGCCTCATGCCGCACCCCGAGCGCGCGTGCGAGGAGCTTCTCGGCGGCACGGACGGCGCGCGCCTGTTCAAGTCCTTCGCGACGACCCGCATGGCGATGCACGGGACCTAGGCTCGCTGGAGTTTCGTCCGCAACCAGGCTCGGCGGGGATGGCTGTCCGAAGACAGCTTGCCGAAGGCGACCTCGCGAGCCTGTGGCCACCAGCCGTGCGCCATGACGTATGCCCAGCCGGAGCGTGCCGCGACCGTCCTGCAGGCGTTGCGGATCATCGCCGTGTTGTGACGCTCCCAAAGGCGATTGCCGCGGCCCAGCTCGAGATACCGCAGGTAGTCACGCACCATCTCGTCCAGAGAGCGGTCGTGGTCGATGTGGCCGCGGGGCGACCAGAAAGAGCGCGCCGCTTTCGGTCGCGTGTGCAGGGCGGGCGACCAGCCGAGCTCACGGCGGAGGATCCGGAGGTGACCGCGCTGCTCCTCGACGGGAACGCCTTCGATCGTGGACCGAAAGGGCACCCAGATGCCCTGGTACCCGTGCCGGTCGGCGTACGCGACGATCGTCCGGAAAGAATCCAGCAGGTCGTCCGACGGCCACTCGTCTGCGGAGACGACGAAGGCCCAGGCTGTCCGGACGGCAGGGGCCACGACGTGCGCCGACGCTTCCGCGAATCCCCGATGTTCGTCCTGGATGACGACGTCCCCTTCGCGGGCCATGCTCGTTGCGACTTCCAGAGATCGATCGGAAGAGGCCTGCACGCACACGACGATGTGACGGAAATAGGGTTGGAGGCGGCCGAGCAGCCTCCCGATGCGAGCCTCTTCGTTCCAGACGACGGACACGGCCGTGCAGTCGGAGTCGGGGCGGGGGTTCGGGTACGGCGTGCGAATCTCCTCGGCGATGCGTGCGAAGTCGTTGGGCAGGGTATCGACCCGTTCGCCGTTTCTCAGGAAGCTCGGCAGGAGCTTCATCGGGCTCCTCGTCCCTGGAGGCGGCGTGACGATCCGTCTTCAACCTCCTCGCCGCGCATCCGGCCGGAGAGGCTCGTGCCACGGAGGCCCAGGGCATCCTCGAAGGCCCTGAGCGTGGCGCGCGCGGTCTCATCCCAGCTGAAGCGCGCGGCGCGGCGGAGGCCGGCTGCGCGCATCCTCGCCCGCATGCCGTCGTCGGACAGGACGCGCGCGAGCGTTGCCGCGAGGTCGGCCTCGTCGTGCGGATCGAACCAGGCCGCCGCGTCGCCGGCCACCTCGGGCAGAGACGAGGCACGAGCGCAGATCACCGGTCCGCCCAGTCGCATCGCTTCGAGCACCGGGAGGCCGAAGCCTTCGTAGATAGACGGCATCACGAGCGCCGTGGCCCGGCGATAGAGCACGGCGAGGTCGCTGTCGCTCACGAAGCCCAGCGTGCGCACCCAGGGAGCGCTCGGAGCGGGGGGATCCGAGCCGCGGCGGGGACCGGCCAGGACGAGGCTCGCCGGGGGGGTGGAAAGGACGACGCGCTGCATCGCGCCGTAGAGCAGGGCGAGATTCTTGCGCGGGTCCGCGGCGCCCACGGCCAGAAAGAACGGCGAGGTCACGCCCAGTCGCGCGAGCGCGGCGGCATCTCCCGCGACGGGGGGGACGGGAAGATCGTCGGCGGCCAGCGGCGTGACGCGAATGCGACGAGATGGGAAGCCGAGCACGCGCCCCACTTCGCGTGCCGTGAACGCGGAGTCCGCCATGATGACGGTCGCCCGGCGGGCGGTGGCGGCGTAGCGGCGACGCCAGCGGAGGTTCTTCCACCACCGGCTCCTGCGCGGATCCGGAAGCACCACGGGCACGACATCGTGCATCGTGACCACGATCGCGCCACACGAAAGCAGGGGATAGGCGACGTTCCAGGGATACCAGAAGAGGTCGGCCGATGACGGCCTCAGTTCACGCGCGTGCAAGACGCCGGCGCGCCCACGAAGGGTGGAGTCGGAAGACACCTCCGCGTCGAGCGCTTCGACGTCGTGCCTCGTGAACAAGGCGAGTTGAAGCCGGGGCTCGAGGGCGAGGATTCGCGGCAGCAGCGCCCGAACGTAGCGTCCGATCCCGCGCACCTCGTCCGGGAGGTGGGTGGCCTCCACGGCGACGACCAGTCCCGGGCCGGAACGGGACATGCCGGTCTCCTTCCATCACGCAATGTGGCGCTCGGGGGGCGCCCATTCTTCAGGAAACGATGGGATTGAGATGGTGTTTTTCTGGGGAAGTCTCTCAGCGCGTCTTCATCCACGCAACGCACCTTTCGAGCTCCTTGCGCATCGCCGCGGGGGAGGCCGCGCGGAACGTCTCGCCGTGGCCCGGCAGGACGCGCGTGAAGGAGAAGTCGAGCAGGCGCTCCATGGACCGGATCTGCTCCTTCCACGAGTACCAGCACGCGTCGCGGAAGCCGACGAGGTGGCCGCGCCGCTTCGAGAAGGCCAGGTGATCGCCCGTGAAGAGGACCGTGTCCTTCCAGAGCAGGACGGCGTGGCCGCGCGTGTGGCCGGGAGTCGGGATCGCAACGAGATCGTCCGCGAGGCGGACGGGCTCGTCGCCTTCGAGGGCGCGTTCGGGAGGCTCGCCGAGGGCCGCGGCGTCCCGGGCGTGGATGACGCGGTCGCAGCCGAAGCGCTTCCTCAGCGCGGCGTGGTCGGCGACGTCGTCGCGGTGGGTGAGGAACAGCGTTGCGACGCCGCCGAGGCGCTCGAGGCCCGAGAGGAGCGGGCCGGCGGCGCGCGGAGAGTCCACGAGGACGTTCCCTTCCGGACGCGCCGCGAGCCAGCTCCAGGCGCCGAAGGACTTCTCGGACGTGTACCCGCAGAAGCAGACGCCATCCCCGTAGGGCTCCGGAAAGGAGTTCGCGGCCTCCCGTGTCATCGCGGCGCGGTTCGCGGCGCCGATGGAGCCGGTCGGGCAGGCGACGAGCGCCTTCAAGGCGCGCGCTTCGGCCGCCGGATCGCCCGGCTGGCTCGCCACGTACGAAAAGCCGTCGCCCGGTGCGAAGACCTCGGGGGCCATCTGCCGGCACGTCGCGCAGTCGATGCACGTCGAGTCGACGAAGAAGTCACCGGGGACGTTGGCGGGAAGACGGAGGTGGGGCCGCGCCACATGGAAAGAACGCTGCGGTTTCGGGCGCTATTCCAGGAGTTTCTTCTGAAAGGAAAGAAAAGGTAACGTGACCCGGCCTCATGACGTCATCCGGTGCGCCCCGTCGCCTCATCGGCCTCGTCGACGCCACGGCACTCGTCGTCGGCTCGATGATCGGCTCTGGCATCTTCATCGTCTCGGCCGAGTCCGCACGGCTCGTGGGCACGCCTGGCCGGCTGCTCGCCGTCTGGGTCCTCGCGGGCGCTCTCACGCTCCTCGGGGCGAACGCGTGCGCCGAGCTCGCGACGATGTTTCCGTTCGCGGGCGGCCCCTACGTCTTCTTCCGGGAGGCGTACGGCCCGCTCGCGGGCTTTCTTTTCGGTTGGACGATGGCGCTCGTCATCCAGACCGGCACGATCGCGGCCGTCGCGGTCGCCTTCGCGAAGTTTCTCGGGCTCCTCGTGCCGTCGGTCGCGGGCGGCGCGACGAAAGCGGTCGCCGCGTCGGTAGTTCTCATCCTCACCGCCACGAACGCGCTCGGGCTCAAGACGGGGACGCGAATGCAGAACGTCCTGACCGCCCTCAAGGTCGCCGCGCTCGTCGCGTTGACGGCGGGCGGAATCGTCCTCGGGCGGGCGGGGGGAGACGCACCCGCCGGGGAACCCGCCTTTTCGGGCTCCCTCGTCCTGGCCTTCGCGCTCGCGCTCGTCGGGCCCGCGTTCTCCCAGTCCGCCTGGACGAACGTGACGTTCCCCGGCGCCGAGGTCAAGGAGCCCGGCCGCACCTTCCCGCGCGCGCTCCTCCTCGGCTGTGCGCTCGTCACCAGCCTCTACGTGCTCGCGAACGTGGGATACCTCAAGACCCTGGGTTTCGCGGGCCTCGCGCACGCGCGAGAGGACCGCGTCGGCACGGCCGCCGCCGCGGCTCTCGTTTCCGGCGGCGGCACGTGGATGGCCGCCGCGATTCTCGTGTCCACGTTCGGGTGCGCCAACGGTCTGGTCCTTTCGGGGGCACGCGTCGTCTACGCCCTCGCGGCGGACGGCCATCTGCCCGCGGCGGCCGGGCGGCTGAACGCCGCGGGGGTGCCGGGCGTCGCGCTCGCGCTTCAGGCCGCGTGGGCGCTCGTTCTCGTCCTCTCGGGGACCTACTCCGAACTTCTGCGTTACGTCGTCGCGGTGGAGTTCGTCGTCCTCATCCTCCTCGTCGTCGCCGTGCCGGTCCTCCGGCGGAGGCTTCCGGAGCGCGAGCGGCCTTACCGGGCCTGGGGCCACCCGGGGACGTCCGCGCTGTTCGTCTGCCTCGCCGGGACCGTGGTGATCCTCCTCGCGATCGCGAGCCCGCGGACGACGCTGCCCGGTTTCGGCCTCGTTCTCCTCGGCATCCCCGTCTTCTTCGTGCGCGGGAAAGGGCGCACCGCATGAAGGAGGCCGGCGAGTTCGCCTGGCTCCTCGCATTCGAAGGGGAGGAGGCAGAGGCGAACGAGGCGGCCCGGAGGGCCGCGGCGGCGATCCGGACGTCGGGAATGCCGGGCCTCGTGGACGTCGTGCCCGCGGCCCGGACGGTTCTCGTCCTCGGCTCGCCCGAGCTTCCCGCCTCGCGGCTCGAGTCCTTCGAAGCGGAGCTGCCTCGTACCGGCCCCGCCGTCGCGCCGCGCCGGCACGAGATCCGGATGACGCCGGACGGCGCGGATCTCGACGAGATCGCTTCGCGTTCGGGCCTCTCTCCCGACGCTTTTCTCGAGGTGTTCGCGCAGCTCGACTTCACGGTCGGGTTCCTCGGCTTCTCGCCGGGATTCGCTTATCTCTACGGATTGCCGAAGGCGTTTCACCTGCCGAGAAGAGGCACGCCGCGTGCCGTCGTGCCCGCGGGAAGCGTCGCGCTCGCGGGGCCGTACGTGGGGATCTATCCCGCGCCCACACCTGGCGGCTGGAACCTCCTCGGTCGGACCCAACGCCGGCTCTTCGACCTTCGTGCCGATCCGCCTTTTCTCTTCGTGCCGGGCGACCGGGTGCGTTTCCGGCTGTGACGGACGCCCGCGGACTCCTCGTCCTGGAGCCGGGCGTCCTCACGACGGTGCAGGACCTCGGGCGGTACGGATGGGCGTCGTTCGGCGTGCCGGCTGCGGGCGCGCTCGACGAGGAGGCGCTGCGCCTGGCGAACCGTCTCGTCGGCAACGCCGAGAGCGCGGCCGCTCTCGAGATCACGTTCCAGGGGCCTGTCCTGCGCACGGCGGGCGATCTCGATCTCGCGGTCGCCGGCGGGGCGTTCGGACCGGCACCCGGGAAAGTGCTTCGCGTCGCGGACGGCGAGATCGTCTCACTGGCGTCGGCTCCCGGCGCGACGCGCGCGATCGTCGCCGTCGGCGGCGGAATCGACGTGCCCCTCGTCCTCGGGAGCCGTTCCACGTGTGTCTCCGGCCGCTTCGGCGGATTCCAGGGACGGCGCCTCCAGCGCGGAGACTTTCTCGCGGTGTTTCCGGCTTCGTCGGCTCCGCTCCTGGAGGCGAGCGCCGACCTGACGCAGCCGGGCGACGGCGATGTCGTCCTGCGCGCATTCGCGGGATCGGACGAGGGAGAGTTCGACACGGCGGCGCGCGCGGCGTTCTGGCGCACGCGCTGGAAGATTCTCCCGGAGTCGAATCGCATGGGTCTCCGTCTGTCGGGCCCTTCCCTCGGCCTCGTGGAAACCGCTTCGCGCGCCTCGGAAGGGACGACCCGGGGCACCGTCCAGGTGACGGCCGACGGGCACCCCATCGTGCTCCTCGGCGAGAGGCCTACGACGGGCGGCTATCCGAAGATCGCCGTCGTGGCGGCCGTGGACCTCGACCTCCTCGCGCGGACCCCCCCGGGCCGAAACCTGCGCTTTGAGAGAATCGCGGTGACCGAAGCCCGAAGGCAGCTCGACGCGCGCGAAGCTCGTCTCCGAGCGTTTCCCGGAGGCCCGACATGACCGAGCCCGTTCGTGAGTTCCGCAAGCAGGGCCGCTGGGCCGTCGACCTGAATTTCGACGGCGGCGAGGGGGGCGACGACGCGGCCCTGATGCGCTCGGTCTCCACGGTGAACATCGCCTGCGGAGGGCACGCGGGGGACGAGGACTCGATGCGCCGGGTCGTGTGCCTCGCGCTCGCCAAGGGAGTCACGATCCACGCCCACCCCTCGTACGAGGATCGCGCGAACTTCGGGCGGAGAGAGGTCGCGCTTCCTCCCGCCGCGATCGAGAACCTCGTGAAAGAACAAGTCGAGGCCCTGCGCAACATCGTCCGCGAGGAGGAGGGCGAGCTCACGGGCGTGAAACCGCACGGCGCGCTCTATCACGCGGCCGCGGCGAGCCCCGCCGTCGCGTCCGCGGTGGCGCGCGCGGTCTGGAGCGTTTCGAGGAACCTCGTTCTCGTCTCCGCTCCCGGATCGAAGCTCCTCGACGCCGGACGCGCGCTCGGCCTCGCCGTCGCGGCGGAGGGGTTCGTGGATCGCGGATACGAGGCGGACGGGTCGCTCATCCCGCGCGGGGCCCCCGGAGCTCTCGTCGAGGACCCGGAAGCCGCGGCCCGCTGCGCGGTCTCGCTCGTCCTCGACCGCCAGATCATCGCGCGGAACGGCCAGGCGGTCCCTCTCGCCGTCGACACTCTCTGCGTACACGGCGACACGCCGAACGCTTCCGCGATCGCCGCCGAGGTGCGCGCCGCGCTCGTCGAGGCCGAGATCGTCGTGCGCAGCCTCAAGGGGTGGCGTCCGTCGGCGGAGCCGGGCGTCAGCGGGCCTTCCGCCCGGCTCTAGACCCGGTAAACTACTCCTCCATGGCTCTCCCGGCAGCGCCTCTGTCTCCTGCCGTCGTGGCCGAGCACGGGCTCTCGCCGGACGAATTCCTGAGGATCCGGGAAATCCTCGGCCGCGACCCGAACCTCGTGGAGCTGGGCATTTACTCGGCGCTCTGGAGCGAGCACTGCTCGTACAAGTCGTCGAAGCCGTACCTCAAGGAGCTCCCCACGACGGGCCCGCGCGTCCTGCAGGGACCCGGCGAGAACGCGGGTGCCGTGGACATCGGCGACGGCCTCGCCGTCGTCTTCAAGATGGAATCTCACAATCACCCGTCGTTCATCGAGCCCTATCAAGGCGCGGCCACCGGCGTGGGCGGAATCCTGCGGGACGTCTTCACGATGGGCGCGCGCCCGCTCGCGATTCTCGACCCGCTCTTTTTCGGGGATCCCGCGGCTCCGCGCATGCGCGACCTCGTGGACGGCGTCGTGCGCGGCATCGGGGGATACGGCAACTGCATCGGCGTGCCGACGGTCGGCGGCATGACGTTCTTTCATCCGGCCTTCAACAAGAACATCCTCGTGAACGTCATGGCGGTCGGCGTCGTACGTCAGGACCGCATCTTCCGCGCGAAGGCGGCGGGCCCGGGGAATCCCGTCCTCTACGCGGGTTCCAAGACGGGCCGAGACGGGATTCACGGCGCTTCGATGGCGTCGGACGCTTTCGACGATCGGAAATCGCAGCGCCGCCCGACCGTACAGGTGGGCGACCCGTTCGTGGAGAAGCTCGTCCTCGAGGCCGTTCTCGAGGTTCTTGAGGGCGACGCCGTCGTCGCGATCCAGGACATGGGCGCGGCGGGCCTGACGTCCTCGACGTTCGAGATGTGCGCCCGCGGCGGCGTCGGGATGGAGCTCGACCTGTCGAAGGTCCCGATGCGCGAGACGGGAATGACGCCGTACGAGCTGATGCTCTCCGAGTCGCAGGAGCGCATGGTCCTCGTCGTCCACAGGGGGCGGGAGGCCGAGGTCGCCGCGGTCTTCCGCAAGTGGGGCGTGGACGTCGCGGCGATCGGCGTCGTACGCAGGGAGCCGCGCATGCGTCTCCTCTGGCAGGGCGACGTCGTCGCCGATCTCGAGATCGCCCCGCTCGTGCAGGAAGCTCCGGTCTATCGGCGAGCCGCGGCCACGCCCAGGCCTCTGCCCGCTTCGACGCCCGTCTCCCTCGAGGGAGCGCCGGACGACGCCGCGGCCGTTCGCGCCCTCCTCGCGTCGCCGAATCTGTGCTCGAAGCGTTGGATCGCCACGCAATACGACTGGAGCGTGAGGACGAACACGGTCGCCGGCCCGGGAGGCGACGCGGCGATCATCCGCGTTCCGGGAACCCCGAAAGGGCTCGCGATGACGTGCGACGTCAACCCGCGTTACGTCGCGGCCGACCCGCAGACGGGAGCCGCGCACGCGGTGGCCGAGGCCGCGCTCAATCTCGCTTGCGTCGGCGCCCGGCCGCTCGCCGTCACGGACTGCCTCAACTTCGGGAACCCCGAGCGCCCCGAGATCCTCGGTCAGTTCGCGGCGGCGATTCGCGGGCTTTCCGAGGCCTGCCGCGCGTTCGAGACGCCCGTCGTGTCCGGCAACGTGTCCCTCTACAACGAGACGGACGGCGTCTCCATCCTGCCGACGCCCACCGTCGGAATGGTGGGCCTGCTGGACGACGTCAGCCGTACCGTCGGGCTCCACTTCGCGCGGGAGGGCGACATCGTGGCCCTCCTCGGGACGACGCGCGACGAGATGGGCGCGAGCGAGTATCTCGCCACGGTCCTCGCCCGCGACGAGGGACCGTGCCCGGCGCTCGACCTCGCTTCGACGCGCGCCCTCATGAACCTGCTTCT
>DATIFW010000005.1:0-21134 GCA_035455045.1 Thermoanaerobaculia bacterium
CCGAGCGTCTCGAGCACGATCTCGCCGTGGCCGGGGAGGTGCAGGCCGCGCTCCTGCCCCCGCGACGCCTCGAGGGCACGCTCTTCTCCGCGGCTGGCGAGTGCCGGCAGGCCCTCGGCGTCGGCGGCGATGCGTGGGACGTCGTCGCGCTGTCGGACGACGCCGTCTTCGCGGGAATCGCGGACGTCTCGGGCAAGGGGATGCCCGCAGCCGTCCTGATGGCGGGGTTCCTCGGCTCCCTGCGGGGCCTCCTCACGGCGGGAGACCAGCGCCTCGACGCGCTCGCGGCGGAGCTTTCGGAAACGCTCCGGACGGCGTCGGCGGAAACGAGGTTCGCGACGGCCTTCCTCGCGATCGCCGAGGACGGAATCCTCCGTTACGTGAACGCGGGCCACGAGGCCGGCCTTCTGCTTCCGCCGCCGGGCGCGGGTGGGGATCCGCGCCCTCTTCCGTCGACCGGGCCCCCGCTCGGATTGCTTCCGGGCTCGCGTTTTCACGAGGCGTGCGTCCCGCTGCCTCCGGGGGCCACGCTCGTCCTGTACACGGACGGTCTCACCGAGTGCGAGGATCCCGAGGGCAGCGAGCTGGGTCGTGAGCGCGTCGCGCGACTCGCGGCCGCAGCTTCCGGCGAGTCTCCGGAGAGAATCGTGTCGGACCTCGTCGCCGCCGCCGAGGCGCATGCCGCCGGCGCCCCGCTCGGCGACGACGTGACGGTGCTCTGTCTCGTGCGGAAGGGCGCCGCTCCCTACAATCCAAACACCGAACATGCCGCTTGAAACGCAGGGCCCGGCTCGCGTCACGCCTCCGACTCGCGCCGCCGATCCGGGTCTCTTCGGGCGGTTCTTCGTCCCGTTCGCGCTCGCCTCCGCGCTCCTCGCGGCCGCTCCGCTCGTCCCCCGCCTCACGCCCGGCTGGCCCCGCGGAGGAACCACCCTTGTTCCGCTCGCTCTTGCCGGCGCTTTCCTTTTCGTGGCGCTCGTGCGCGTCGCGTCGGGAGCGCGTCCCAGGATGCGGGACCTCCTCGTCGTCGGCGCGTTTCCCCTCTCCGCCCTCTACACGGCGAACGGGCTCTTCCTCGCCTCGGCCGACAACGTCGCGACGCGCCGGATCGCGAGTCAGCTCGTCACGAGGGGGACGTTCGACCTCGCGCACTCCCCCCCTTACGAGGAGCCGCTCGGCTGGGCCGCGGTGACGATTCGCGGCCGGCTTCTTCCGGCGTTCCCCGTGGGAGTCGGTCTCCTTCAGGTTCCGTATGCGGCCGTGGCTCTCGCGGGATCGCGCGGCTCGATCACGCCTCCTCTCGTCGCGCGTTGGGAAAAGCACTTCGCGGCGCTCCTGACCGTGGCGTCGGTCGTCATTTTCTTCCTTGCCGTCACGCGCTCGTTCGGGCGGCGCGTGGCATTGGGATCGTCCGGCGTCCTCGCCCTGGCGTCGAGCCTTCCCGCCTGTGCGGCGCAATCGATGTGGTCGTTGACGGGCGAGCTCTTCTGCACGTCGCTCGCGCTCTGGCTCCTGATGCCCGGCAAGGACGCGCGCAAGAGCCCCGTCGCGGCGGGCGCCGCGATGGCGGGAGCTTTTCTGTGCCGCCCGACGGCCCTGCTCTCTCTCTTCGTGCTCGGCGTGCTCGCATGGCGGGAGGGCCGTCGCGAGGCGGCGCGCTACGGCCTCACGGCGGCCGCCGGAATCGCCGCAATCATGGTCTGGCAGCTCCGGGTCTTCGGACACGCGCTCGGGGCCTACGGCCTCATCGACACCGCAGAAGGGACCTGGGGCGGCTCGATTCCGTCGAGCTTCGCAGGCACGCTTCTGAGCCCGAGCCGGGGACTCCTCGTCTGGCACCCGTGGCTCCTGCTGCTGCCCTTCGCGGCGATGAAAGTCCACTCCCGGCCTCTTCGGGAGTGGTGGCGGGGCGCTCTCGCGGTCCTGTTCCTGACGTGGCTCGTGGCCTCGCTCTTCACACGCTGGTGGGGCGGCGGCTGCCTCGGCCCGAGGTACTTCACGGGAGTGGCGCCCTTTCTCGCGCTGCTCACGGCACCGCTCTGGACGTCGACTTCGAAACGAATGCGCGCGGCGCTCGTCGCCGCCGTCGCGTTCGCGTCGACGACCCAGCTCCTGGCGGCTTACAACCCGAAGGTCGCCGACTGGAGTTACGTCGTGAACGTCGACGACCACCCGCGCGTTCTCTGGTCGATTCGCGACAGCCAGCTCGCGGCCGCCTGGTGGCCGGGCTGGAGGATCAGCGACGCGTACGCCTCCACGCTGCCGCGCATCCCGGGGAGACAGGACGAAACACTGCTCGGCTCCGTCGACGAACCGCGAGAGGGGGCGACGGTCATCGGTCCCCTACGGATGAAGGGGTGGGCGCGCGTGCCCGGCGAGGATCTGGACGTGAGGCTCTTTCTCGACGGCGCCGTCGTTGCGACGCCGATCCGCCGCGTTCCGAGGCCCGAGCTTCAGGCGGCGATTCCGTCGCTCGGCGACTGCTCGCGGGCCGGCTGGGAATCGGTGATCGATCGCCCGCCGCGCGACGGCTCGTCGAATGTGCACGAGTTGACCGCCGTATTCTTCGCGCGGGACGGACGTGTTCGCTCCTATCCGGTCCGGCACGTCACGTGGAAGCCGGCGCCGTGACACTCGCGGGCTCGACCCGCCCCTGAACCGGTCAGGACGTCTCAGCGCTTCACGGGCCCGAGGTATTTGTCGAGCCAGTCGAGGCTCTCGCGGATGAAGTCCTTGCGGGCCGGCGCGTGGCCCGACTCGAAGATGACGTGCCTCTTGTCCTTCGCGGGCGTGCCGAGCAGGCGGAAGAACGGAATCTGTGACGACTCGACCGGAAAGAAGTGGTCGTACCGGCCATTGAGCATGATCACCGGAATGCTCACGCGGCTCAGGAAGTTGATCCGATCGGCCTCGGGCAGCGCCCGCTGGAACTCGAGCCCTCCGGACATGAGTACCGCGGTCTTGAAGCGGCTCTCCAGCGCGAGGACGATCGGCGCCACGGCACTCCCCCAGCTCAGACCGAGATACGCCAGTCTCCCCCGGTCGATGTCGTTCCGCGTCTCGAGGTAGTCGAGTGACCGGCCCACGTCCTTCGACCATGCGACGTTGTGGTCGCGCCAGAAGGCGGTCGGCTCGGGATAGTCAGATTTCAGGCCGTCCCGTCGTTCGAACGTGCTCTTGTAGATGGGGGCCATCAGCGCCCGGCCGCTTTTCGGGATGAAGTCGGCGTACGGCGCGAGCGTGAATTTGTCCGCCTGAATGGCGTTCGAGCCGGGGAAATAGACGACCGTCTGGTAGGGCGGGGCCGCGTTTCTCGGGAGGTAGAGATGGGCGACAACGCGCTCGCCGCCGTAAGCCGCGTTGAAGCTGACCTTCTCCCGCGTCCAGTCCTCGGTCGTCTCCGTCTCCTCGACGCGAGCGTTCAGATCGACCTTGTCGTAGGCGTAGAGGCTCTTGTAGGCGCGGAAGACCTCATCTGATACCGGCTTCTCCTTCGAGAAGTCCCGGAACGGGGGCTCGATCCTTTCCGTCGCTCCCGCGGGCGGAGGCCCGGGCAGCTTGACGCAGCGGAAGCCATAGTTGGTCTGTCGGTCCATCGGCGCCTGCGCATCCTGGTCGATGAACATGTACGTCGGCTCTCCGAAGCCCCCGCCGAGAATGAACCGCCGGCCACCTCTGCTCTCGTTCCAGCACCACTCTTTCGCGTTGCCTGCCATGTCCGTCGTGCCAAAACCGCTCATCGCGCCCTCCCCACCGACCGGGACCGTTCCCGCGCCCTGGAAGTTGCTTCCCGGCGCGATGAGCTGGCTGGCTCGCGTTTGCGCGGCCCTGTTCCAGTGGTAGATGGTTGGAAGGCTCTTTCCCGCAAAAGCGGCGTAAGCGGCGGCCTCGTACCAGCTCACGCCCGCCACCGGATGCTTCTCCCGCCCCTTCGGAAAGCTGCCGAGCTCCCATGTGGAGGGACCAGGGCGCCCCGTCGCGTCGCGGAAGGTAGACGTCGCCTCCTCCCAGGGCACCGCACGTCCGTTTCTCACGAAAGGCTGTTTCCAGAAGTCGCTTTTCTGGTACCCCCCCGCGTCCACGAACTTCTTGTATTCCTCGTTCGTGACTTCGTGCCGGTCGATCAAGAAGTCGTCCAGCGGAACCTCGGGAAAGTGGTCGAGCCCCGGAATTGCGAGACCGATCTTTCCACCCGGAACGCGGACCATGCCGGGCGGAATGCTCCCCTGCGAGTCGAGCCGAACGGACAGATTGGGGGCTTGGCCGGGGGCGATGAGCCAGGTCGGCGCGATTTCGAAGGCGTTCTCGAAGCCGCGCTTTCCGACCCGCCACAGGTAGAAGCCCTTCGGGATGCGGACCTTCACGAGGGGCGTCTGCCCGAGGCTCTGCCAACGCAACGGGTCTCCTCGATAGAGGCGGTAGAGCACTTCCGCGCCCGGCGGGACGCTCTCGACCGAGGCTTCCATCGTCGCGTCGGCGAAGAGCTTTTCCAACGTCGGATCGTTCGGGAGGACGGCGCGCGCTTCGCGATTGAGATCGACGGCCCTCGTGTACTCCTCGGCCTCCACGAGCCGCGCGATCTCGGGAGTCGCCTGTTCGCGGGCCCACCGTGTTCGCGACGTGTGATGCCAGACCCACCCGGCAAGAGCGAGGACCGCGACCGCCGCGGCGCCGAGGAGTGCGCGGGTCCTCCGCGAGAGCCCGGCCGGTCGCGCAGGAGCCATCGAAGCCTCCAGCGCCTTCAGCTCGGCCTCGACCTCTTCGGCGCTCGAGTACCTCTTTGCCAAATCCTTCTCGAGGAGCTTCCCGATGATCGCCTTCAGCTTTCCGGGCACGGGCCTGTCGCCGAAATCGCGCGGCGCGGCGTGGAGGATGGCGTCGGTGACAGCGGCGGTCGTGCTCCCCTGGAACGGCAGCCGTCCCGTGACCATCTCGTAGAGCACGACGCCGAACGAGAAGAGGTCGCTCCGTGCGTCGACGGCCTTGCCGAGCAGCTGCTCGGGCGACATGTACGAGAGCGTGCCCAGGGTCGTTCCCGCGCGCGTCAGCTCGGGCACCGCCTCGGCGGGCGAAAGCCCGGACTCGAGCCGCTTCGCGAGGCCGAAATCGAGGACCTTCACCTGACCGCGGGACGTCAGCATGATGTTCCCGCTCTTGACGTCGCGGTGGAGGATGCCCACGCGGTGCGCCTCGGCGAGGGCCTCGGCGATCTGGATCGCGATCGACACTGCCTCGGAGGCGGGGAGCGGTCCCCTCGCGAGCCGCGCGTGGAGCGTCTGCCCGTCCACCAGCTCCATGACGAGGACATGGCGCGTCGACAAGAGCGCAGAGGAAGAGGAAGAGGAAGAACCGGGGATTTCTTCGAAGGAATAGAGAGTCGCGATCCCGGGATGATTCAGGCTGGCGAGCAGGTTCGCCTCGCGCTCGAAGCGCGCTTTCCTCTCTTCTCCTTCTAAGAAATCTTCCGGCAATACCTTCAGAGCAACCTGTCGATCGACGCGAATGTCCCGGGCTCGATAGACCTCCCCGAAGCCACCAGCTCCGATCCGCTCGAGCACCTCGAAAGGACCGAGGGTCGTCCCGGCGATCGACGACGGAGCAGGACGCGGAACGCTCCCGGGTGGCGTCGCGGCCGTCATGTCCCTCGAGATATCGGAGCTCCCGCCGGCGCCTGCCCCCTTTGCCGGGCCGTCCTCTTCCGACATCGGCGAAAGCATAGCTTCGACGGTAGACTCCGGCCATGCCGATGAACAGACGCGAACTCCTCGGCGCGGCCGCCGCCACGGCTGCCGTGTCGTCCCTCCCCGGCTTCGCCTTCGCGGCCGACGACAAGAGCCGCCTCTACGCCGAGATCGAGAAGCGCCACGGCGAGGCCGTCGCGCGCCTGCAGGACTGGGTGAGGAACCCGACGATCGCCGCCGAGGGCCGCGGCATCGAGAAAGGCGTCGCCCAGATGATGTCGCTCGTCAAGGACGCGGGCTTCCAGACCGCGGTCCGGATGCCGACGTCCGGCGTCCCCGGCGTCTTCGCGACGCTCGACGCGGGCGCGCCGAGGACCGTCGGCCTCTACTTCATGTACGACGTGAAGCAGGCGGATCCCGCCGAGTGGACGACGGCCCCGCCGTTCGAGGCGCGGATCGTCGACAAGCCGGGCTTCGGCAAGGTCCTCGTCGGGCGCGGCGCCGTGAACCAGAAGGGCCCCGAGTCCGCTTTCCTCGCCGCGCTCCACGCGTTCAAGGGCGCGAGCGTGAAGCTCCCCGTCAACCTCGTCCTCGTCGCCGAGGGCGAGGAGGAGATCGGCTCGCCTCACATCCCCGAGATCGTGCGGAAGCCCGAGGTCCTCGCGGCGCTCGGCAAGACCATCGGCGTCTTCATGCCCGGCGCCGGCCAGGACCCCGACGGCTCGGTGCAGGTCTCCCTCGGCGCCAAGGGAGTCGTCGAGCTGGAGCTCGTCTCGAGCGGCGCGAAGTGGGGCCGCGGCCCGACGAAGGACGTCCACTCGGCGAACCGCGCGCGCCTCGACAGCCCCGCGTTCCACCTCGTGCAGGCGCTCGCCACGCTCGTGAACGCGGACGGCGACCCCGCGATCGAGGGTCTCGCGACGGCCGCCAAGCCGCCGAACGCGGCACAGAAGGCCATGCTCGACGCCGCCGCGCAGCGCCTCGACGAGGCGACCGCGAAGAAGATGCTCGGCGCGACGCGCTGGGCGCACGACGACTCGTGGCGCGCCTCGCTCGAAAGGCTCACGTTCTCGCCGACCGTGAACATCCAGGGACTCGTCGGCGGTTACATGGGGCCCGGCGGCAAGACGATGCTCCCGAACAAGGCCCTCGCGAAGCTGGACCTGCGCCTCGTGCCCGACATGACGTTCGACGGCGCGATCGCCGCTCTGAAGGCTCACCTCGCGAAGAAGGGCTTCGGCGACATCGAGGTGAACGTCTCGGGCGGCTACAGCCCGACGGAGACGTCCGCCGACGCGCCGCTCATCCGCGCCCAGATCGCGGTTCTGAAGCGTGCGGGCCTCGACCCGCTGCTCTGGGTCCGCAACTCGGGCTCGTATCCCGGCTACGTCTTCACGGACCCGCCGCTCAAGCTCGCCTCCGGCCACTACGGCCTCGGCCACGGCAGCGGCGCGCACGCGCCGGACGAGTACTTCGTGCTCGAGTCGACGAACCCGAAGGTCGCGAGCTTCGACGCCGCGGCGCGCTCCTACGTCGACTACCTCTACGAGCTGGCCACCGTGGCCTGAGGAGCGCCTCTTCGCGCCGAGCGGGCGCAACCCGGAACGTAGAATCGCCGCGCATGTCCGAGCGCCCGCGCCGTCTTCCCGCCGAGATCCTCGTGTGCCTCGCGTTCCTGGGCCTGACGATCCTCATGACCTGGCCGTGGGTCCTCCATCTGCGCGACCACTGCTCGGACTCCGGCGACCCCTACCTGAACTCGTGGATCATGTGGTGGGACTTTCACCAGACGTTTCACGATCCCCTCCGTCTGTTCCACGGGAACATCTTTTTTCCCCTGAAGTACAGCCTCGCCTTCAGCGAGCACAACTTCGGCATCGCGCTGCCGTTCTTCCCCCTCTACGCGCTCGGCATCCGCCCGCTCACCGTCCAGGGGCTCGCGACCCTCCTCGGCTTCGCGTTCTCCGGATACGGCGCGTTCCGGCTCGGCCGCACCCTCACGGGCTCGACCGGCGCCGCGTGGGTGACGGGGATCGCGTTCGCGTTCGTCCCGTACCGCTTCGGTCAGCTGCCGCACGTCAACTATCTCTTCTCGGGCTGGATCCCTCTGACCCTCGAGGCGCTCGTCCTGTTCCTGCGCGAGCGCAGCCGAAAGCGCGCCGCGTGGCTCGGTTTCTCGTTCTTCATGAACGGGCTCTCGGTCATCCACTGGCTCGTCCTCACATCGATCCCCCTCGCGGCGACGGGCCTCGTCCTCGCGTTTCGCCACGGCGCCGCAAGGGACCGCGCCGGGTTGAGGCGCGGGGCCGTCGCCCTCGGAATCGCCGGAATCGCGCTTCTCCCGTTCCTGATTCCCTACCAGAAGGCGGCGAAGCTCTACGGATTCACGAGAACTCCCGAGGACGTGATGTCGTTTTCCGCCCGGCCGAAAGACTGGTTGAGCGCGGACTCGTGGAACCGCGCCTGGCGGGGACTCGGCGCGCCCCCCGCCTCCGAGCGCGGCCTCTTCCCCGGACTTCTCCTCCTCCTCCTTCCTCTCGCCTCCCTCGCGTCACGAGCCGCCGCGAACGGATCCTCCGCTCCACGCGCTCCGGACGCTCTCCTCGTGGGAGCGCTCTGGGCCGTCCTCGGATTCCTGGGCTCGCTCGGCATGAACGCGCCCTTTCATCGAGTCCTCTACGAGACCCTGTTCTTCTTTCGCAGCATCCGGGTGCCGGCGCGCTGGGCGATGGTCGGCTACCTCGGACTCGCGCTCCTGGCGGGAGCCGGAGCTCTCGCGCTCTCCGAGGCGTGGGGCCGGCGGAGGCCGGGAGCTCGGACCGGGGCGCTCGTCTTCGTCCTCGCGGCTTCGGGCCTCCTCTTCGAGGACCGCGCGGCGCCGCTCGATCTTCGTCGCGGCGAGGCGGATCCCGACGAAGCCACCCTCTTCCTCGCGAAGACGCCCATGGCGGGCGGCCTCGTCGAGCTCCCGTCCGGCACCGAGGAACATGGCAACTACCGCGCCATCCTCCGCGCCGCCGATCACGAAAAGCCGCTCGTCACGGCCATCTCCGGCTTCAAGGGGCCGGTCGTTCGGCTCATCGAGAGGAAGGAGCGCGAAGCTCCGATCCCAAGCGATCTTCTCGACGACCTCGAGGAGATTCCGGCGTCGTACGTCCTCGTCCACGACTCGTGGCTCTTTCCCGAGTCGCGCCTCCTCCACCGCGACTGGCTCGCTCGCGGAATGGCCGCGGGGCGTCTGCGCTTCATCAAGCGCTTCGACGGCCGCATGCGAAACGAGCTCTATGCCGTCGTCCGCAACGAGCCGGAGGCGAAGACGCTCGAGCCGCTTCCGTGGAATCCGGCCGTCGGTCGGGTTTCCGCGCAGCCCCTCCGTCGCGAGGACGCGACGCTCACCGGCTCGATCGACGAGCCCGCCGCGAACGCCGTCGTGGCCGGCCCGCTCCGGGTCCGGGGCTGGGCCCGCATCCCCGGAGAGGACCTTCACGTCACCGTGACGATCGACGGAGAGGAACGCCTCTTCGTGACGGCCGCGCGCGTGCCGCGGCGGGACCTCCAGGCCGCCCTGCCGTCGCTCGGCGACTGCCGGGCCGCGGGCTACGAAGCGGTCTACGCCTTCGCGCCCGGAGACGACGGGGAGCACGTGCTCGACGTCCTCTTCCGGTCCTCCGACGGGCGCGAGCGCCGTTACCCGCCGCGCCCGTTCACGTGGAAACCCGGAAAGTAGAATCGCCGCGCATGTCCGAGCGCCCGCGGCGTCTTCTCTCCGAGTTTCTCGTGTGTCTCGGGTTCCTCGGCCTGACCGCCGTCATGACCTGGCCGTGGGTTCTCCACCTGCGCGATCACTGCTCGGACGTCGGAGATCCCTATCTCGTGTCGTGGACTCTCTGGTGGGATTTTCACCAGACGTTCCACGATCCCCTGCACCTCTTCGACGGCAACGTCTTCTTTCCGATGAAGTACAGCCTCGCCTTCAGCGAGCACAACTACGGCATCGCACTTCCGTTCTTCCCGCTCCTCGCGCTCGGCGTGCGCCCGCTGACGGTGCACGGCCTCGCGATGCTCCTCGGCTTCGCGCTCGCGGGATACGGCACGTTCCGGCTCACCCGCACTCTCACCGGCTCGTCGGGAGCGGCATGGGTCGCGGGAATCGCCTACGCCTTCGTGCCGTACCGCTTCGGCCAGATGCCGCACCTGCCGTACCTGTTCTCGGGCTGGATTCCGATCCTCCTCGAGGCGTTCGTCCTCTTCGTGCGCGAGAGGACGCCGCGGCGCGCGGCGTGGCTGGGCGCAGCCTTCTTCCTGAACGGCCTCGCGGTCGTCCACTGGCTGGTGCTGACGCTCGTCCCGCTCGCGGCCACGGGCCTCGCGCTCGGGTACCGGAACGACGCGGCCCGGGACCGCGCGGGGCTGAAGCGCGGCGCGCTGGCGCTCGGAATCGCGGGACTCGCGCTCCTCCCGTTTCTCGTTCCCTACCAGAAGGCCGCGAAACTCTACGGCTTCACGCGGCACTCCGGCGACGCGGTGCGCTATTCCGCCCTCCCGAAGGACTGGCTCAGCATGGATGCGTGGAATCGGACGTGGCGAGGCTTCGCCGAGTGGCCCGCGCCGAGCGAGCGCCTCCTCTTTCCGGGGCTCCTGCTGCTCCTGCTCCCGCTCGCGGCGGTTCTCCTCTCCCAGGCCGAGACGGGCGACTCGGCGCCGAGCCGTCCGGCTCTGCCATTCGAACCGCGCGGCCGCGGCCTCCTTCCCTGGCTGGACGGGATCTCGGTCGTCGCAGGAGTTCTCGCGCTCTTCGCCGCGAGCCCGGCCGGCATCCACATCCGCCTCGGAGGCCGGGAGGTCTTCAAGGCCACGGAGTCTCCGCGCGCGCTCGCGCTCCTCGCGGCCGCGCTCTTCGCGAGGTGGTGGATCGCCTATCCGAGGGCTCTGCCCTTCGTGCGCGGGCGGAACCTCCCGGAGAGCCTGCGCCTCCTCCGCCGGTCCGACGCGATCCTCGTCGGCGGCCTCTGGGCGGCCCTCGGCTTCTTCGGCTCTCTCGGCATGAACTTCCCGTTCCACCGCGTGCTCTTCGAGGCGGTCTTCCTCTTTCGCAGCCTGCGCGTGCCCGCGCGCTGGGCGATGATCGCGTACCTCGGTCTCGCGGTCCTCGCGGGCGCCGGGGCGAAGGCGCTCGCGGACGCGTGGCGCCGGCATCGGAGCGGGAGGCGCGTGGCAGCTCTCGTCTTCGTCCTCGCCGGCCTCGGCCTCCTCTTCGAGGATCGTGCCGCGCCGCTCGGGCTCATCCGCGGCGAGGCCGATCCCGACGAGGCGACGCTCTTCCTCGCAAAGACCCCCATGAAGGGCGGCCTCGTGGAGCTCCCGTCCGGCACCGAGGACCACGGCAACTACCGCGCCATGCTCCGCGCCGCGGACCACGGAAAGCCCCTCGTCACCGCCGTGTCGGGCTTCTCGTCTCCGATCGTGAGCCGGATCGAGCAGGACGAGCGGAAGACGCCGATTCCCGACGAGCTCTTCGACTTCCTCGAGGGCATCCCGACGTCCTACATCCTCGTGCGCGACTCGTGGCTGTCGCCCGAGCTGCGCGGCCCGCACCGCGAGTGGCTCGCGAGGGGGATGGCTTCGGGGCGGCTGCTGTTCGTGAAGCGCTTCGATCGCCGGATCCGAAACGAGCTGTATGCCGTCGTCCGGAACGAGCCGGAGGCGAAGGCGCTCGACCCGCTGCCGTGGATTCCGGCGAGCGGGCTCCTGCCTCCGCAGGCGCTCTATCGCGAAGACCCGACCCTCGTCGGCTCGATCGACGCGCCCGTCGAGGGCGCCGTCGTGACCGGCTCGCTCACGGTGCGCGGCTGGGCACGCATCAGCGGCGAGGATCTTCACGTCACCGTCACGATCGACGGAGAGGAGCGTATCCCCCTGAAGGGCGGACGCGTGCCGCGCCCGGAGCTCCCGGCCGCTCTGCCGTCCCTCGGCGATTGCCGGACCGCCGGCTACGAGGCGACGTACGCGTTCGAGGCCGGCGACGAGGGCCCGCACGAGATCCAGGCGCTCTTCCGGGCGTCCGACGGCCGGCAGCGCCACTACCCGCCGCGGAGATTCACCTGGAAGCGGTAAAGCGTGCGGCGCGCGAGACTGGCGTCCTCCTCGTCTTCGTCGCGCTGACGGTCGCCATGACGTGGCCGTGGGCGGCCCACGTGCGCGACACGTCGTTCGACCCGGGCGACTCGTACCTGAATTCCTGGACGCTCGCGTGGGATTTCCATCAGACGTTCCGCCATCCGCTCCATCTCTTCGACTCGAACAACTTCTACCCTTACCGGTACACGCTCGCGCTCTCGGAGCACCAGTGGGGCATCGCGCTCCTGTTCTTTCCGGCGTTCGCCGCCGGGCTCGCTCCCCTCACCGTGCACGGTCTCGCGATGCTCTTCGGGTTCGCGTTCAGCGGGTACGGCGCGTTCCGCCTCGCGCGCACGCTCACCGGTTCGACGGCCGCCGGCTGGGTCGCCGGGGTCGCGTTCGCATTCGTGCCCTATCGCTTCCATCACATCGTTCACCTCTCATACGTCTTCGCGGGCTGGATGCCGCTCCTCGCGGAGGCCGTCGTCCTCTTCGCGCGCCGCCGCTCGTGGCCGCGTGCGGCCTGGCTCGGCCTGACGTTCTTCATGAGCGGGGTCTCGAGCGTTCACTGGTTCCTCCTCGGCTCGGTTCCCACGGCCGTCATGGCGGCGATCCTGTTCATCAAGGAGCCCGGGGCGCGGCGTGCGTGGGGCCGCGCCCTGGCGTCCGTCGGCGCCGCGTCGCTTCTCCTCGTGCCTTTTTTCGTGCCTTACCAGCGAGTGCGCTCGCTCTACGGGCTCGAGCGCGGTCCGAACGAGGCGGCGTTCTACTCCGCGCGGCTGATCCACTGGCTCACCCCGGATTCCAAAACGAGGCTGTGGCACGGCATGGGAGAGAGTCCGCCGCGCGGCGAGTTCTCCCTTTTCCCCGGTTTCCTGCTTCTCGCGCTCGCGCTGATCGGACTCCTGTTGTTCCTCGCGCGGCGCTCCGAGGCCGGCACCGCCGGCCTCCTTTTCGCCGGGCTCGGCTTCGTGGGGTCCTTCGGCATGTCGACCCCTTTTCATTGGCTGCTTTTCCACCTGCTGCCACCGTTTCGCGCGATCCGGGTGCCGGTTCGCTGGACGATGGTGGCCGACCTGGGCTTCGCCGTTCTCGCGGGGCTCGCTGCCGCCGCGCTCGTCGAGACGTGGTCGCTTCGGCGCTCGAAGGCCTTCGGACTCGGGATTGCGGCGTGTCTGTGCGGAGCTCTTCTCTTCGAAGACCGCGTCGCGCCGCTTTATCTCCACCGCGGAGAGCCTGACCCGGATCCGCTCACGCGCTTCATCGCGAAGACGACGATGACGGGCGGACTCTACGAGCTGCCGGACGAGTTCGGCGTGGCGAACGCGCACCACGTACTGCGCGCCGCCGACCACTGGAAGCCGCTCGTGAACGGCTACTCGGGTTTCCGGACGCCGATCGCGCAGAACCTCCAGGAGCTTCTCGGACAGGGAAAATCGACGGAGCTCCTCGACGCGCTCGAGGCCGTGCCCGTCTCGTACGTGACGGTGAGGCCGAGGCGCATGACCGACGGGCAGAGGACGTCCGCGGCGAAGCTCGTCGAGGCCGGCCTCGCGTCGCGGCGGCTCCTCCACGTCCGCCGTTTCCTGCCCGACGACGAGCTGTACGCCGTCGTCAGGACCGAACCGGGGGCGAAGCCTCTCGAGAGCGCGCCCACGGCAAGTGAGCCCGCGGATTTCGCGGGCACGGAATGGGTCGAGCTGACGGGCTCGATCGACGAGCCGGCCGCGGAAGCGACCGTGGTCGGGAATCTCACCGTGCGCGGCTGGGCGCGCATTCCCGGCCGCGACCTCGGCGTGACCGTCCTCATCGACCGCGCGCCCCGGCTTCCGCTCCGCGAGGCGCGGCTCTCGCGTCCCGAAGTCCAGGCTGCCATTCCGTACCTCGGAGACTGCTCGACCGCGGGCTACGAGCACGTCTTCGCTTTCCAGCCCGGCGACGAGGGCGGGCACGAGCTCTCGGTCGTCTTCCGCGGTCCCGATGACCGCGTGCGCCACTACCCGTGGAGGAAGTTCACCTGGAAGGAGGGGCGCTGAGCGCCGGGCGGCGGAAACAAAGGCCAGGGAGAGAGTCTGGGTCGGGGCAGGAAGCGGTCAGGGTTCCGCCAGGACGATGATCCGACGTCCCGGATAGTGACGCTCCCTCCCGTCTCGGGACCGGAAGATGACGGCCAGGTCGTGCGCCCCGGCGTTTTCGGGCCCCAGCACCACGCGCGCTTCGTAGCCGGCCGTCGCGCACGACCCGAGCGCCGGGATCAGGGCCTCCAGGTTCGGCCGGGGCGTTCGCCGGAATTCATCCGGGGTGAGCTCGACGCCGTCGAGCACCACCTGGACGGTGAGGTCCTGTCCCGGCACCCGCGCCCAGCCGCGCACGACGAGCGTGCCCCGGACCTTCGCTCCCTCGGCAGGTTCGTCGATGCTCCCGAGGAGCCCGGCGTCCTCCCGCCGGTCGTCTGGCGGCGCCGTCGGCCGCCTGAGGACGAGCTCCCGCGCCGACAGGACGCGGGGCTCCCGTCCGGCCGGCACGTGGAGCGACGGCGGCGCTTCGAGCTCGAGCGCAACGACATCGAGGCGAACGTAATTCGAGAAGAAAGGCAGCTCGTGCCGGCTCTCCCGCCGGATCACGAAACCGCGCAGCGCAAGCCTTTTCTTCGCGTCCTCGAGATCCTCGTCGTAGGCGAGACATGCGAGAGGGCGCCCTCTCAGCGCGCGGAGCGCCTCGTTGAAACGGACCTGATTAACCGGCAGCTCGAGGAACGCGTCGAAGCTCAATCCGATCATCGGCAGTCGCGGGGCGAGGAGAACCATCAGTCCGTTCGTCTTCGGCGCGGCGTCGACCCACCCGGCGAAGGTGGGAAGCGCGTTGCGCAACTCTGCCGGAAGCTCGCGCTTCAGGTCGCGGTCGACCCCGACACGGCGGAGCTCCCTCCACGCGGCACGAGGCTCGTGGAACGCTGTCGGCCGGCCGCTCCAATCGCTCCGCGCCACGTACTTGAGGACGAGGACCGACTGGGCTCCGAGGACCGCGACGGGAAGCCAGGCCAGGAGTCTCAGGGCGAGGGCCTCGCCCGAGGCTGCGGAAATGCCTCGAGCCGCAAGGAGCACGAGGACGAGCCCGCCCGCGAGCTCCGCGAAGAGGCCGTAGCGGTGGTTGCCGGTGCCGAAGCTCCAGAGGATCGAGCCCAGGATCACGAGGACGGCGAGACCGGGGAGCCTCGGATCGCGGGGACGGACGAGGAGAGCGGCAATCGAACCGAGGAAGCCGAGCGCGAGCCTTCCGGACGTGAGTCCGAGCTCGCTGAGCCTCTCGGGATGGAGGACCGACACGACCGGCCAGACGAACGCCTGAAGCCGCGACGTCGGGCCGAACCGTCCGTCCCTGATGTTGAACGGCGGGAAGAGAGTCGAGCGGAAGAGAGCGTTGTAATGCGGGAAGACGGGACTCCCCGTCGTCCACCAGAGAAGCAGCGTGTGGGGAGCCAATGGAAGAAGGAAGGCGGCCGCCGCAAGAGCCCAGGAGAGCGCGGCCCGCCGCGGGTCCCGCCGCGGCGAGGGGGCGATGAGAAGGCGGCCGAGGAGCACGACCCCGATCGCGACGGCGAAGACGAGGTTCGTCAGCTTGAAAGCCACGGCCGACCCGAGGAGAAGGCCGATGAGCGGCAGGTCTTCCAACAGGTCCCGAACCTCCCCGTCGCTGGGGATGACGAGGAGCGCCGCCTCGAGAAGAAGCGGCAGTCCGAAGAGGTCGACCATATAGTTGCCGACCTCCCACAGGATCCCCTCCGAGCAGATGATGCAGAGGGCGGCGAAGGCACAGACAAGCCGCGAGGCGATCGCGCGCTCGAGGACGCGGAAGAGAATCGCGCCCGTCCAGACGAGGACGAGATAGCTCCCGAGCGTCCCGAGCCGATAACCAAGGATGAACCGCAGGAGGGCCGTGAGCATGTCGGGGGCCGGATTCAGAAACGGGAAGTAGTGCGGGTAGAAGTCGCCGGGAATCGCGATGAGGCCGCGGAAGGCCCTCTCGCCGTGGAGGAGGTGATAGTCGAGGACGTCCCAGCCGACGTCCGGAAATGGGACGTGGAGCGCCCAGAAGACGCCGAGCGGCGCGGCCGTGCCCCACCAGAAGGCTGCGGGAAGAGGCGGGCGGGGCTGGCGGGAACGCAGGCGAAGGAAGGCAAGGAGCGCCGCCACGCCGACCGACGCTGCCCAGGCGACGGTCTCGGGAACGAGCCAGAAGGCCTGCCTTACCAGGACGAGCGCGTAGAGGAAAGCGAGAAGGTCCCCGGCCTCGAACCGGCCTTTCACCCCGGGCTCTCCGGCGGATCGCTCACGGTTGACCGCACATTGTAGTTGGCCGCGGACGGCGTTCAGCCCTGCCGGACCCTCGGATCCCCCAGCGCCCGGCATTCTTCGCTCCAAAGAAGCTCGCGAAGGAAAGCCGGACGGGACAGCTCGCCCCGCGCGAGCTTGCCGAGGTAGAACGCCTCGCCTTCCGCGTCCGCCGCCCGGCCCAGGACGCGCTCGTACGCGAGGCGGACGAAGGAGCGATCATCGGCGACGCCGCGGCCCTCCTCGAGCAGGTTCACGGCGAGAGCCGCCTCGCCCGGCGCCGATTCCCCCGGGAGAAGGCCGGCGTGCGGTAAGGTTGCGGCCGGCGGAGCCAGGAGCTTCCCGCTCGAGAGCAGTCCCCGGACGAGCAGCCAGCGTCCTTCGGGATGGTTCTCGACGAGCGATCGATGATGTCGGATCGCCTCCTCATCGGCCTCGAATCCCAGAATTGCCTTGAAGGCGAAGGCGACCGCGTCCGGGGCAGGACGTCCCTCGAGCCGGGAGGCCACCGCTTTCGTCAGCTCGAAGAAATCCCCCGTCCGTGTCGCTTCTCCGAGATGCATGGAGATTTCGCACGCCATGAACCAGGGAATCTCGGGCACGAACGGGCGGTAGAGATCGAGAAAGCCGCTGGAGGTCGTGATGGTGTCGAGGAGCGCGGCACGGTCCTCGAGCCGCCTCTCCAGGATCGAGGTGTGAAACGTGCGCCCCGCGTCGTCGAGAGGAGCTCCGAGGAGAACGCGAGACGCCCCGATGACGAACGCGGCCGGATCCGTCCCGGAAAGCCTCTGCACGAGACCGAGAAGATGGGGGCGCAACGATTCGCTTCCGTCGCGGATCTTCGCGGCGTCTTCTTCCGGACTCTTCGATCCGAGGCGCCGAAGGAGAGACGCGAGAAGAGGCAGGTCCCATCCCCGGGGCCGGACGGACACGGCCGCGCCGTCTCCGGCTTTGCGCGCCGTGATCCAGTGGTAGTGGCCCTCGGCTCCCCATTCGTCCACGACGGAGAAAGGTGTCCCCGCGAGGAGCGCGCGCACGTCCTTCGGCGAGAACTTGACGCCCTGGTACGTGTCGGGGCCGCCCTTCGCGTGTTTCCACCACCACCGCCCGTCCACCTGAAAACGAAACACGCCACCCGGTTTCAGGACGCGCGCCGTCTCTTCCACGTAACGGCGGATCGGGGCGCGATCCGGAATGTGCTGGAACACGATGAAGGAGAAGACGAAATCGAGGGAGGCGTCCACGAGGGACGTGAACGTGCCGTCCGTGAGCGCGGTTCTCACGTTCGGCGTCTCCGCCGCGAAGCTCTTCGACTTCTCGATCATGACGGGCGAGATATCCACGCCGTGCGCGAACGCCACGCGCTTTGCGAGCGGAACGAGAAGACGCCCGACGCCGCACCCGATCTCGAGGACCTCGGCCGACGGCTCGAGCACGACGCCGTCGAGGACGATCCTCTCGAGGTCCTGCTCGCCCGAGGCGCGAAACGCCTCCTCGCTGCCCGCGTGCCCGGTCGCGATGTGGAGCTTGTGATCCTCCGCGGCGCGCCGATCCCAGTCGCTGCGCATGCGGGAAAGGGTCTCTTCACGTCGCTCGGACATCGGCGGGCGAAGATATCATCGGGCATGCGCGTGCTCCCTTCGCTGAAGGCGATGAAAGTCGTCACGAGCCGTGCCGGAGGGCCGTGAGCGCGTCGTTTCGCCGAGTTGGGGCCGCCCTCGCCGCGCTCGCCCTGGCGGCTTTCTGTCTGGCCGCGGCCCCGCGTCAAGGGAAGCTCGTCGTCAAGAACCTCGCGTTCGGCGTGGAGCACATCTCCGATCCGCTTCCCGTCGCGCGGCGCGTGATCTACGGCCCGCGCTTCATGCGCGGCATCGATGCGATCGCCGCCGTCATTCCGCCCGACGGCTCGTACTGGCTCGTCGACGGGAACGAGAACAAGGCCGAGGGCTACTTCGTCCGCGGAGCGCTCGCGCCGCGGCGGGCGCGCTATCTCGGGCGCGCGTCGTCGCTCGACGCGGACGCTCTTCAGCGCGTTCTCTCCGAGAAGCCGCCTGCCTTCGTTGTCCTCGCGTGGCAGCCCGACGCGCCACCCGCCCTCGTCCCTCCGGGGCGATTCCTGAAGGTCCCTTCCGCGCCGTGAGCACCGGATTCCGGCTGTTCGCGTCTTTTGGAACGATCGCCCTCTTCGCGGCCTGCGGGTTTGCACTGACCTCCTTCGTGCCTTCTCTCCGCAGGAAGCCTCTCGGACGGCGTCTCGCGTGGGCGTACCTCCTCGGCCTCGCGTACGTCGGCGTCTCGCTCTACGCGCTCAGCCACTGGGCCGGCTTCGAGCTGCGGCGCGGGATGGTCCTGGCCGTCTCGACCATCCCGATCGCCCTCGCGGCCTGGGGCGGCCGTCTCGTTGACGTCGAACGTGAGCGCCCGCGCGCTCGAATGTTCCGGATTCAAAGGGTCGCCTGCGTCGTCGCCGCATGCGCCGGCGCGCTCGTTTCGCTGGCCGTTCTCGCGCATGCGGTCTCGAGCGTCGAGTCCGGCTTCGATCCGCGGATGACGTGGAATCCCGCCGCGGTATACGTGCGCGTCGCGCGCGCGGTGAGTCCACCGGCCCTGCTCGACGCAAGCGTCTATTTGCAGAACCCGCGGTACCCGCTTCTCCTGCCCGTCTTGCAGGTTGCCGGAGAGGAGGTCTTCGACACGGACGACGACGAGCGCGTCCCACGCCCGCTCTACGCCGTGCTCCTGCCCGTGCTCCTCCTGCTCGTCTTCGACGTCGCCCGGCCTTTCGCGGGAACGCTCGCCGCCGCGCTCGCCGTTCTTGCCGTGACGTTCCTTCCGGCCGTCGCGTTCTATTTGGGAGGCGGCGCGATCACGTCCTACAGCGACCTGCCGATGGGGCTTCTCTGGGGAAGCGGACTCGTCCTGATCTTCCGCTCTCCCCGGGGGTCCGCCGAGGGACTCGCGGGCGGGCTGCTCCTGGGAGGAGCGGCGCTCGCCAAGGCCGAGGGGCTCCTGCTCGCGGCCGTCGTCGTTGCGATCGCTTCTACGCGCGCGGCCCGGCGGCTCATCAGGCGGCGGCGGCGAAAGCTCCCGTGGCGTCCGGAGATCCTGCGCGCACCGGCGGGCGCCCTGGCAGTCTTCCTCTTCGCCGCGGCCCTGCACGTGTCGTGGCGGGCCGGCATCCCGAATCGATACTCGGAGACGTGGGACGACGTCACGGTGCGGGGGCTCATCTCGGGCACCGCCGCGCGGCTCCCGGCCGCGCTTCGGCTCATCGGCCGCGAGATGGCGAGGCCCGAGATCTGGAGCGGCTTCTGGTGGCTCGCTGCGGCCGTCTTCGTCCTCGAAGCCCGGGCCTTCAGGCACCCTTTGGCGCGACTCTTCGCGTACGCGATCGCGGGGGCGCTCTGCGTCTACCTCGCTGCTTACGGCGCGAGCTCCTGGGCGCCGGAAGACCTCGTCCCGAAGACCTGGAATAGATTCCTCTGCCAGCTCTCGTTGCCCGTTTTCGTCCTCTTCGCGATGGCCCTCGGGCAGGCCCTTCGGGAGTTTCATCGACCTGCCGTAGCATGAGCGCGTGGATTACCGGTACGGCGAGCTGCCGCTCGACCTCCTCCAATCGCTCCTGACGTACGAAGAGCTGCTGAAGCTCTTCCTCGACCTCGTCTCGCGTCTCGGCGGCGATGTGGAGCAGGCGATGCAGTGGATGAAGGAGCTGCAGCGACGCGGGATCATCGGTCCGAACGTCGACCTCGAGGCTTTTCGCGCCGCCCTCGAGAAACAGGGCATCGTCGGTCGCGACGGCGAGGGAAACCTCATGCTCCTCGGCTCCGGCGAGCGCCGCATCCGGCGCAACGCGCTCGAGGAGATTTTCACGTCGCTTCAGAAGGCGGGGCCGGGTCTGCACTCGATCCCCCGAGCCGGCACCGGCTCGGAGCCGCTCCCCGAGACGCGCCCCTACGAATTCGGCGACGACGTCGCGCGCCTGGACGGCATCCGCACGGTCGCGAACGCCGCGCGGCGCGATCCCGACGACCTCGCGCTCCGGCCGGACGACTTCGAGGTCTTCGACGTCGAGCACCAGAGCGCCTGCGCGACCGCGATCGCGATCGACGTCTCGCATTCGATGATCCTCTACGGCGAGGACCGGTTCACGCCTGCGAAGAAGGTCGCGCTCGCGCTGACGGAGCTGATCCTCCAGAAATACCCGAAGGACACGATCGACATCGTGCTCTTCGGCGACGAGGCGAAGCCCGTTCCCCTCGAGGAGCTGAGCAAGGCGCAGGTCGGGCCGTTCCACACGAACACGAAGGCCGGGCTCGGCGTCTCGCGGCAGCTCCTCATGCGGCGCCGGTCGCGGAACCGCCAGATCTTCATGATCACGGACGGGAAGCCCTCGTGCATAAACGAGGGCGGGCGCCTCTACAAGAACCCGTTCGGCCTGGACCTGAAGATCGTGAACCGCACGCTCGAGGAGGCCGAGAAGCTGCGGCGCGACGGCATCCAGCTCACGACGTTCATGATCGCGACGGATCCCGCGCTCGTGGATTTCGTCGACACGCTTACGAAGGTCGCGCGGGGCCGGGCGTATTACGCCTCTCCCACCGATCTCGCGTCGTTCGTGTTCCGGGACTACATCCGGAATCGCAAGAAGCTGTTCCGGTGAGCGCGTCGAGTCTGCTGATCGCGGCGGGAATCGCCGTCGGAATTTTCTTGCTGGGGACCGGAGGGTTCGTTCTCGCGACGAGACTGATCGCAAAGCACCGCAGAAAGACTTTCTTAGAAGGGTTAGGAGGCGTCGTTCGAATCGGAACGCCGTGCCTCCTGGCTTCCGCCCCTCTTCCTCTTTCCCTTCTAAGAAATCCCCCGGGCGGCGCCAGCGGCGCCGCCGCAGGGGCGCGCGGCCGCGCGCTCATCCCCGGCACCGTCGCCCTCACTCCGTCCGGCCTCGCGTGGGAGGCGCTATGGGGCCGCACGGGTTCCTACTCATTCGAAGAAATTCAACACC
>DATIFW010000006.1:0-2236 GCA_035455045.1 Thermoanaerobaculia bacterium
AGCTTGTGGGCGAAGTCGTCGAGGCCGACCTCCACGTCACCGCCTTCCGGGCGCGCCCACGTGTGGCCGGCGTGGAGATGGACGCCGTTCGGGACCTGGAACCAGCCGAAGCCGAGGGCGTGCGCCGGAGCCGCTTCGCCCTGGACGAAGCGCCAAAAGGGGATGAAGAGGAGGAGGTACGACACCGCGAGGAGGTATTCCATGGCCTTCGCGGTGTAGGGGCTGAGAAGTTCGGTTTCGTTCATGGCTCTTTCTCCCCTCTCAGTGGGCGCCGCGCCAGTCGGGATGCTCGTTCACCACCGGCATGCGGTTCACGATCCAGCGGAAGATCAGGACGCCGATCGTCACGATCGTGAGCGACGTGATGACCTCGCTGGCGCTCGGGACGTAGCGGTCCGGAACGTTCCAGTTGAAGGCGATGAGCGAGACGTTGAAGCGGTTGAGGATGACGCCGAGGACCGTGAGGACACCGGCGATCCGTGCCAGCTTCGCGCTCTTGCGACGCGCCGCGAACGCGAACACGAGCGACGGCAGGAGGACGAAGCCGAGGATCTCGAAGAGATACCAGGCGCCCCAGCCGGTCGCGAGGAGGTCGAAGCGGCCGCTCGCCACGAGGCCCTGCAGCCGGATGAAGAAGTACGCGAAGAGGACGATCGCGCCGCCCTTGGCGAGAGAGAGCGTGATGCGGTCGAGATCCACGGAAGCCGCCGGGTCGAGCCGGTCGTGGAACGCGCGGTGCGAGAGTGCGCTCTCCACGACCACCATGCCGATCCCCGCCGCGAGACTCGAGACGAAGAAGAAGACCGGCAGGAAAGGCGAGTACCAGAGCGGGTGCAGCTTGCCCGGCGTCATGAGGAAGAAGGCGCCGAGCGAGGACTGGTGGAGCGTCGAGAGCGTGACGCCGATGACGATGATGCCGATCGTGAGCGACCCGAGAAGCCGGCGCAGCTTGACGAGGCCGAGCCACTCGAGCGCCGCGGGCGCGAACTCGAGCCCGAGGACCATCAGGTACAGGAAGACGCACCAGCCGACCTCGTACATGACGGCCGTCGTGCCGGGCGTCAGGAAGAACTGGTAAGGCAGCCGCCACGGCTGGCCGAGATCCACGAAGAGCCCGAGGAGCACGAGCGCGTAGCCGAGAAACCCGGTCAGGATCGCGGGCCGGAGGATCGGCTTGAGCGCCTTCTGGCCGAAGATGTAGACGGCGCAGGCGACCGTGTAGCCACCGGCCGCGAGAGCGACGCCGCACACGACGTCGAAGGCGACCCAGATGCCCCAGGCGTTCGTCTGCGACAGGTTCGTCGCCGCGCCGAGCCCCTTCCAGAACCGGTACGCGATCGTCGGGAGTCCCGCGAGGAGGATCACCGCCGCGATCGCGTTGGCCGGCGTCACGAGGCTCTTGACGTAGTCGCGGAACGTCATCCCGAGGAAGAGGTTCTCTCTCATCCACGGGCCGCCCAGGAACGCGGGTTTCAGGGCGTGCTCAGACATGGCGTTCCTCCTGCCCTCCCTCGGCCTCTTTTGCCGCGACCTCGTCGCGACGCTTGCTGAAGGTGTACATGCCCATGAGGAGCGGCGGCCAGAGCGTGATGACGAACGGCACGGCCGAGAGCGCGCTCTCCGCGAGCTCGGGGTAGGACTTCTTCTCGATGCCCTGGGGGAGCGCCAGGGACTCGAACGGCACGTCGGAGATGTAGAGCCAGCTCGTGCCGCCCGCTTCATCCTCGCCGTAGATCTTGTGGACGTACTTCTCGGGGTTCGTGTAGATGCGCGCCTTGGCCTCTTCGAGGAGCTCGGCGCGCGCGCCGAACTGCAGCGCGCCCGACGGGCAGACCTCCGTGCACGCGGGGGCGAGGCCCTTCGCCTGGCGCTCCGCGCAGAACGTGCACTTCTTGACCAGCGGTGTCGCGCTCGAGTACTGGTACTTCGGGACTCCGAAGGGGCACGCGATCATGCAGTAGCGGCAGCCGAGGCAGCGGTCCGTGTGGTAGATGACCGGCCCGGACGCGGTCTTCTCGAGCGCCTTGACGACGCAGCCGGAGGCGCAGGCGGGCTCGACGCAGTGCATGCACTGCGTCTTGGCGAAGCGGTCCTCGCCGGCCGGGCTCTTCAAGGAGCCTTTCTGGACGACCGTGTAGGCCGTGGGGCTCGTCGCGCGCTTCGAGGCGAACACCGTGTCGTCGCCGGGCTTTTCGGGTCCGGCGAGGACGTTTGCCTCCGCGCACGCCGCCTCGCA
>DATIFW010000007.1:0-2991 GCA_035455045.1 Thermoanaerobaculia bacterium
GGACCTTCTCGGAGGCCTTCTCGATCACGGGCTTTGCCTTCGGCGCCGGCGCCGGCTCGGCCGGCGCGGCCACGTGGGCGGGAGCGGGCGCCGCCTGGGGCCGGCCGAGGGAGGCGGGGCTGACGACGCGCACGGGCAGGGACATCGGGACGAAGACCGGCGCCTTGCGCGGCTTGCCGATGAGGAGAACGAACGCGAGGAATCCCGCGTGCGCGAGGATCGAAACGGCGGCGGTGAGGGGGCGCGAGGCGAGACCCGTGCGGGCGCGCCGCGCGAGGATGTCCGAGACGGTGGGCGCGGGAAGCGCCTCTGCGCGCGCGGTCACCGCGCTCATCGCGGTCACGGCGCGCCCTCGCTCCGGAGCTCGGTCACCATTCCCAGGCTTTCGACGCCGAGCCGGTTGAGCGTGTCCATGGTCTCGACGACGACGCCGTAGGCGAGGTTGCGGTCGGCCTTCAGGTAGACGGCCTTGTCGCGGCGGCGCGAGAGGATGAGCTTCAGGCGGTCCCGAAGCTGTGCCTTCGGGATGGGCGTCTCGTTCAAGTAGTAGTTGCCGTTCCTCGTGATGGAGAGGATGAGCGGGTCCTCGGGCGTCTTCGGGAGGTTCTGCGCGACGGACTTCGGAAGCTGGACCTCGACTCCCTGATGGAGGAGCGGCGCCGTGACCATGAAGATGACGAGGAGCACGAGCATGACGTCCACGAGAGGCGTGACGTTGATGTCCGAGAAGGCGTTCGCGTCGTCGTCGAGCTTGAATGCCACGTGACGTCCCGCCCTAGGTGAAGTGGCGCTCGGCCAGGTTCATGAACTCGAGCTCGAAGTCGCGCATTTCGGCGCGCGCCGCGCGCATCTTCCCGCCGAAGTTGTTGTACGCGATGAGCGCGGGCACCGCGGCGACGAGGCCGGCCGCGGTGTTGATGAGGGCTTCCGCGATGCCCGGCGCCACGACGACGATCGACGTGGAGCCCTTCTGGGCGATCTGCTGGAACGCGATCATGATGCCCATGACGGTTCCGAAAAGGCCGATGAAAACCGTGGCCGAGGCGGTTGTGGCGAGGAACGACATCCCGCGCCCGAGGCGTGTCGTCTCGACGCCGGCCGCGCGCTCGAGCGCGCGCTCGATGGAGGCGAGGCTCTTCACGAAGAGGCGTCCAGTGTCGGCCGGCGCCACCTCGCGGCCGTCCTTCACCTGCTGGTCCAGCTCGGCGTAACCCGCGCGGAAGATGCCGACGAGAGGGCTCGCCTCGCACTTGTCACAGATGCCCAGGACGTCGGCGAATTTGCGGCTCTTGCGGAAGTGGTTCAGGAACGCGCGCGAGTCGGACGCGGCGCGTGAGAAACTCCACAGCCGGCCGATGATGATTGCCCACGACACCAGGGAGAAGAACGCGAGCACGATGAGGACGGCCTTCGCCGTCGGTCCCGCCGAGAGGAAGAGCTGGGCAATGTTCGAGCCGCCGGTTTCCGTCATCGTTTCAGGTGACTCCCTCTCGGGATGCGTTCCGCGACGGACTCGTCTCGGGCCGTCCCGTCAAGGTAGCACGGAATCTTCAAGCGGGTCAAAGCGTTGGCGGGTCCTTGCGGCTCTGGTCGCATCTCTTTCGTCGGGCCTCGCGGCACAGGTCCGCACGGCACCTCTCCCGGACGACGTCCTGCCGCTCACGGCCGTGAAGGCGGGGATGAAAGGCTACGGGCTGACGATCCTCCACGGCTCGGCGGTGGAGCGCTTCGACGTGGAGGTGCTCGGTGTCCTGCCGAACTCACTCGGACGCTCGCAGATCGTCGTGCGCGTCTCGGGGCTCGGCCTCGAAAAGACCGGAATCGTCGCGGGGATGAGCGGCAGCCCGGTCTACCTCGATGGCCGCCTCGCGGGAGCCCTTGCGGCCACGTGGGGATTCTCGAAGGAGCCGATCGGGGCGGTCACGCCGATCGAATCGATGCTGGCGATCGACACCGGAGAGGCGGGGGAGTCGGGCGGCGCCCCCCGGTCGGCCTCGGGCGGCGCCGGTTTTTCCGCGTTCGCCGCGACGTTCGCGCTTCCCGAGGGAGAGCGCCTCGCGGCGCTCCAGAAGATCGTGGACGGCCGCCCGACGCTTCCGGAGCGCGCGCAGGCCTCGTTGCTCTCGCCCGTCGCCACCGGATTCCCCGCAGACACGCTCGGCCGTTGGAGCCGCGATCTCGCGCGCCTGGGCATTCCCGTGTCTCTCGCCTCGGGTGCGGTCCCGACGCTTCCCGGGACGGCTCTTCAGGAGGCCGAGCGGGCGCGTCCGGCCGCCCCGATCGCACCGGGCTCCGCGGTGACGGCGCTTCTCATCGACGGCGACCTGCAGCTCGGCGCCACGGGCACCGTGACGCGGGTGGACGGCAAGGGCCGCTTTCTCGCCTTCGGCCATCCGTTCCTCGGTGCGGGAACGCTCGAGCTGCCGGTCGCCCCCGCCGAGGTCGTGGCCGTGTTTCCGAGCGCGATGCTCTCGTTCAAGATGGCTTACACCCTGGCGCCGGCTTACCGCCTGACGCGCGACCGCGACAGCGGGATCGCGGGACGCGTGGATCGCCCGCCGGCGCTGTTGCCGGTGCATTTCCGGCTCGAGTCCGAGGGCGGAACCGTGCGCACCCTGTCGTGGGGCGTGGCGAAAGAGACGGCTCTCCTCCCCGTCCTCGTGGCGATCTCGATGGACGCGGCGCTCACGGCTCTCGACCCGACCCCGGTCGCCCGCACGCTTCACGTTCGCGTCTCCGTCGGCACCGCGGCCGGGCCGTTCGTCTACGCGGACCAGATGACGGGGCCGCGCGCGAAGGAGCTCGCGCTCCTGACCGCGAACGTCCTCACGGGCCTCGTCGCCCAAAACGAGTTCGAAGAACCCGGACTCTCCGGAGTGGACATCTCGATCGTGAGCTCGCCCGGCGAGAAGCGGTTGCGCGTCGTGGGTGCGGCCCTCTCGTCCCGCAAGGTGGCGCCCGGGCAGACGCTCCGTGCCACGGTGCGCCTCG
>DATIFW010000008.1:0-4951 GCA_035455045.1 Thermoanaerobaculia bacterium
GAGACGCTCCGCGGTCGCACCGGGCCGGCGCCCGAAGCAGGTCGGGGACGTGGTGCGGGCGGAGCTGGCGCGCCTCCTGAGAGAGGACCTCCGCGACCCGGCGATCGGCTTCGCGACGATCACGGACGTCGTCATGGCCGACGACCTGCGCTCGGCGCGCGTCTTCGTGTCGGTCTTCGGCCCGAAAGAGCAGTTCAAGAAGACGGTGGACGCCCTGAACCACGCGCGCGGACACCTGCGCTCGCTCGTCGGCAAGAACTGCGGCCTGCGCTACGCGCCGGAGCTCCACTTCGCCGAGGACCACACGCTCGAGCTCGGCGCGCGCGTCGAGGAGCTGCTCCGCTCGATCCCGAAGGGCCCGGACGAGCCGGACGCCTCGTGACGGCGCGCGACGCGGACGTCGACGCCGCCTACGCGGACGTCGCGAAGCTGCTCGCCACGGGGAAGCGGTTCCTCCTCACGGGCCACCGCAATCCGGACGGCGACGCCCTCGGCTCGGCGCTCGGCCTCGCGCTCGCGCTGGAAGCCGCCGGAAAGGAAGCGCGCGTCGTCATGAGGGACGGGTGGCCTTCCGTCTACGCGAGGCTGCCGGGGATCTCGCGCGTCGTCGTGGCCGACGCCCTGCCCGCCGACTGGCCCTCGGGCTGGGACGCGCTCTTCACGATGGAGTGCCCCGAGGCGGATCGCGCCGGCTGGCCGAACCTCCTCGACGGCAAAGTCGTGAACGTCGATCACCATCCCGGCAACACGCGCTACGGCGCGCTGAACCTGGTGGACCTCCCGGCCGCAGCCGTGGGCGAGATCGTGGCCGACCTCCTCGACCTCGTGGGATGGCCGCTGTCCGCGGACGTCGCGACGAACCTCTGGGTGTCGCTCGTGTCCGACACGGGCTCGTTCCGCTACTCGAACACGACTCCGAAGGCGCTCGCGCTCGGGGCGCGGCTCGTGACCGACGGGGCCGAGCCCGGTCCCGTGAACGAGTTTCTCTTCGAGGCCGCGCCGCTCTCGGCGCTGAAGCTCGAGGCGCTCGTCCTCGGGACGCTCGAGCTCCATGCCGACGGGAAGGTCGCGACCGTCGAGCTGCCCCGCCGCTTCTTCGACGAGAGCGGCGCGAGGGATTCGGATACGGAGGGGATCGTGAACCGCGCGCGCGGCATCGAAGGGGTCTGCGCCGCGATGCTCCTTCGCGAAGGCGAGAACGGGGAGATCCGCTGCTCGCTGCGCAGCAAAGGCGTCGTGGACATCCGGAGCGTCGCGGCGCGTCACTCCGGCGGCGGGCACCGAAACGCCTCGGGCTGCCGCGTGGCCGGCACGCTCGCCTCGGCGAAGGCGATGCTCGTTCCCGAGGTCGCCGCCGCCGTGGACGCCGCCGACGCGGAAGCTCCAGCCGCGTCCGAAATCGTGACGGGGCCCGAGTGAAGGGATCTGCGCGCCCCGAAGGCCCGTCCGGCCTCCTGCTCGTCGACAAGCCCCCGAAGCTCACGTCCCACGACGTCGTGGAAGTGGCGCGCCGGCTGCTCGGAACCCGGCGCATCGGCCACACGGGGACGCTCGACCCCGCCGCCACCGGGCTCCTCGTGCTCTGCGTGGGCCGCGCGGGGCGCCTGCAGTCGTTCCTCACGGGCTGGGAGAAGACGTACGAGGGCACCATGCGCTTCGGGATCGTGACGGACACGTACGACACGGAGGGGACGCCGGTCGGAGAGCCGCATCCCGATCCCCGTCCGGAGCGGACGCGCCTCGAGGAGGTCTGCCGCGACTTCACGGGCGTGATCCAGCAGTCGCCGCCGCCCTTCTCGGCGAAGAAGTTCGAAGGCCGGAAGTTCTACGACCTGGCGCGGAAGGGCGAGGCCGTGCCCGACCTCCCGAAGACGGTGACCGTCCGCGAATTCACGATTCTCGCGCTCGACGGCGACGTCGCGCGCTTCCGCATCTCGTGCACCTCGGGCACGTACATCCGCTCTCTCGCCCACGACGTCGGAAAGGCGGTCGGTTTCGGCGCCCATCTCGCTTCGCTCCGCCGCACCTCGATCGGGCCCTTCCGCCTCGAGGACGCACGCACCCTGCCCGAGCTCGAGGCGCTCGCGCCCGAAGAGCGCCTGTCGAAGCCGTTCTGGCTTTCGCTCTCGGAAATCCCGCTCCCGTTCCCCGAGGTTCCGCTCGCTCCCGCTGAAGCGGCGAAGGTGAAGAGCGGTCACGGCGTGCCGGTGCGCGTGCCGCCCGAGGCCGCCGGGGCGCCGATGGTGCGCCTCACGGCCGGCGGCGAGCTCCTCGCGCTGGGCCTCCTCGAGCCGCTCGGCAGGGGCGTCCTCGCGCTCGCCCGCCCGAAAATCGTCCTCGGGGAGTGACGTTTGACGCCCCTGGCGCCTCCCGGTAGACTCAACGGGCTGAAAAATTAGAGACGTCTAAGGAAAAAACGAAATTGGCCCAGCTCACCACGAAGAAGGCGGAAACGATCACCAGCTACCGGCGCCACGAGAGCGACACCGGGTCCCCCGAGGTCCAGGTCGCCCTCCTCTCCAAGCGCATCTCCGAGCTGACCGAGCACTTCAAGGCCCACGCCAAGGACCATCACTCGAGGAGGGGGCTCCTCCAGATGGTCGGCCGGCGGCGGCGCCTGCTCGATTACGTGAAGAGGCGCGACGCGGAGCGGTACCGGGCCCTCATCGAACGCCTCGGACTGCGCAAGTAGTCCTTCTTCCCTCACGTTCGGCGGCACGCCCCGGCCCGCATTCCGCGGTCTCGGGGATTCGCGCCCGCCGGGCCGGGCCACGCGAAAGGAACACCCCATGCACGACACCCTGACCGTCGATCTCGATGGCCGTTCGCTGACGATCGAGACCGGCAAGATCGCGAAGCAGTCCGACGGCGCCGCCGTCGTGAAGTGCGGCGACACCGTGGTCCTCGTGACCGCCTGCTACGCGAAGGAAGCGAAGGACATCGACTTCCTGCCGCTCACCGTCGAGTACAAGGAATACCAGTACGCGGCGGGCCGGATCCCCGGCGGCTTCTTCAAGCGCGAGGGGCGCCCCACCGAGAAGGAAATCCTCACGTGCCGGATGATCGACCGGCCGTTCCGCCCGTTGTTCCCCGAGGGCTTCAACCACGAGACGCAGATCGTGGGCCTCGTCCTCTCGGCGGACGGCGAGAACGACCCCGACGTCCTCGCGATCAACGGCGCCGCCGCGGCGCTCGCCATCAACACGATCCCCTTCCACCACATCCTCGGCGCCGTCCGCGTCGGCAAGATCGGCGAACGCTTCCTGTTCAACCCCACCGCGAAGGAGCGCAAGGAGTCCGAGCTCGACCTCGTCGTCGTCGGCACGCACGACGCGGTCTCGATGGTCGAGGCGGGCGCGAAGGAGGTCTCCGAGGCCGTGATGCTCGAGGCCATCCTTTCCGGGCACGCGCAGGTCAGGAAGATCGTCGAGGCCATCGCCGCGATGGCCGCGCGCCGCAACGTCGTGAAGGCGCCGTTCACGTCTCCCGCCCCGGTCCCCGCGGACTTCGCGGCGGCCGTTCGCGGCCAGTGGGAGGGCCCGATGATGGAGGCCCTCACGCATCCCGGGAAGATCGAGTCGTACGCGAAGATCAAGGAAGTCAAGAAGTACGGCGTCGAGCTGATTCCCGAGGACCAGCCGGAGACGCGCAAGCTGGCCAAGCGCGCCCTGTCGGAGCTCGTCGAGACGCTCACGCGCGAGACGATCGTCAAGGGGCGGAAGCGCCTCGACGGACGCGCCTTCGACGAGATCCGGCCGATCACGATCGAGGCCGGCGTCCTCCCCCGCACGCACGGCTCGTCGCTCTTCACGCGCGGCGAGACGCAGGCGCTCGTCACCGTGACGCTCGGCACCTCCGACGACACGCAGCTCATCGAAGACCTCGAGGGCGAGTCCGAGCGCGCGTTCCTCCTCCACTACAACTTCCCGCCGTTCTCCGTCGGCGAGGTCAAGCGCTTCGGCTCCCCCGGCCGCCGCGAGATCGGCCACGGCCGACTCGCGTGGCGCTCGCTGCAGGCCGTCCTGCCGGACGAGAAGGAGTTCCCGTACACGATCCGCGTCGTGTCCGACATCCTCGAGTCGAACGGCTCGTCGTCGATGGCGACGATCTGCGGCGGCTCGCTCGCTCTCATGGACGCGGGCGTCCCGGTCAAAGGCGCGGTCGCGGGAGTCGCGATGGGCCTCGTGAAGGAAGGCGACGCGTTCGCCGTCCTCACGGACATCGCGGGCCAGGAAGACCACTACGGCGACATGGACTTCAAGGTCGCCGGCACGCGCTCGGGCATCACGGCCCTCCAGATGGACATCAAGATCGGCGGCATCACGCCGCAGATCTTCCAGCAGGCTCTCGAGCAGGCGCGCCACGGCCGCCTTTTCATCCTCGACAAGATGGAGCAGACGCTGAACGCCGCGCGCCCCGAGCTCTCCGCGTTCGCGCCGCGCCTTCTCACGATCACGGTGCCCGAGGAGAAGATCCGCGACGTCATCGGGTCCGGCGGCAAGACGATCCGCGCGCTCCAGAAGGAATACGCCTGCAAGATCGACGTGCAGGACGACGGGACCGTCACGGTCGCCTCGAGCGACCTCGGGACCGCCGAGAAGTGCATCGAGGCGATCCGCCAGCTCACGACGGTCCCCGAGATCGGCACCGAGTACCTCGGCACCGTCATGCGCATCGAGCCCTACGGCTGCTTCGTGCAGATCCTCCCCGGCATGGACGGGCTCGTCCACATCTCCGAGCTCGCGCCGGGGCGCGTGCGCGAGACGACCGACGTCGTGAAGATGGGCGACAAGGTCAAGGTCAAGATCATCGCGATCGACCCCGTGAACGGGAAGATCAAGCTCTCGCGCCGCCAGGCGCTCACGCCCGAGGAGACGGCGGCCGAGATCGAGCGCCTCGGCCTCACGGCGGCGGTGGCGGCGGGCGAGGGAAACGGTGGGCGCGACGATCG
>DATIFW010000009.1:0-16670 GCA_035455045.1 Thermoanaerobaculia bacterium
GAAGCTCGCGAGCCCGGATCGTGACTTCATCTGGCTCTCGCGCCGTGTGAGCGACCCGGTTGCGGCGCGCGTGCGGGCCCTCGTCTCCGAGAAACGCCTTCCGGGAATCCAGCTCGTGGCCGAGTCGACGCGGCGCTACCCCGAGGGAACGCTCGCCGCCGCCGTCCTCGGTTACGTGGGCGCCGACAACCAGGGCCTCGCGGGCCTCGAATACCGGTTCGACGCCGACGTGCGCGGCAAGCCCGCGCGCGTGACGCTCCTGCGCGACGCGGCACAGCGGCCCTACGCGACGCGGGCGCGCGAGGGCGGCGAGGCGCCGCGCGAGGGCTACGAGGGAGCGCGGCTGACCCTCACGATCCGGACGTCCATCCAGCACGCGGCCGAGCGCGAGCTCGCGAAGGCCATGGCGGAATTCCATGCCCGGGGGGCCTCCGCCGTCGTTCTCGATCCGGCCACGGGCGCGATTCTCGCGCTCGCTTCGTTCCCCACCTTCGATCCGAACCGTTACGGCGACGTGGACGCGGAGACGAGGCGCTGCCGGCCGCTCGCGGACGTTTACGAGCCGGGCTCGACGTTCAAGATCGTGGCAGCTACGGCGGCGCTCGACTCCGGGACGATCGCCCTCGACGACCCGATCGACTGCGGCGGCGGAACGCTCACGATCGGACCGAACACGATTCACGAGCACGGCGGAAAAGGCTGGAGCGCGCTGACGATCGGCGACATCCTCGCCCATTCCTCGAACATCGGAATCGCGCACGTCGCGATGACGCTCGGCCGCGCCTCGTTCTACAAGTCGGTCCGGGCCTTCGGGTTCGGCGAGAAGACGGGCATCGAGCTGGAGGGCGAGACCGCCGGCCTCCTCGCGGACACGTCGGGCTGGAGCGCGCTGACGCTTCCGACGATGGCGTTCGGCCAGGAGATCGGCGTCACCGTTCTCCAGATGGCGCGCGCGTACGCCGCCATCGCGAACGGCGGCGTGCTGCCGCCGCTCCATCTCGTGGACTCGATCCGGGATTCGAATCAGAGCCCGGATACCGCGAATCGAAGAATCGAACGGCCCGCTCCGCGGCGCCTCATGAGCGAGGACACGGCACGCCGGCTGCGGATCCTCCTCTGGAGGGTCGTCGAGATGGGAACGGGAAAAGCCGCCGCGATTCCGGGATACACCGCCGCCGGCAAAACGGGCACCGCCCAGAAGGCCGTGCCCGGAGCCGGGTATTCGAAGGACCGTTACGTCGCCTCGTTCATCGGGTTCGCGCCCGCCGACCGGCCGCGCATCGTGATCGCGGTCGTCGTGGACGAGCCGAAGGGCAAGACGTACGGCGCAGAGGTCGCGGCGCCGGTCTTCTCGGCGATCGGAGCGGACGTCCTCGCGATCCTCAGGGAGCCGCCGGCTCCGCTCCAGGTCACGCGTCCTTCCATCCTCACCGCGGACCTCGGCGCGGGAGCCGCCGCCGTCGCGCTCAGCACGCGCTTGAATGCCGACGATGTCGTGCCCGCCGCGAACCGGACGGAGAGGGCCGATGAGAGCGAGGACCGCGTGCCGGACGTCACGGGCAAGAGCGCGCGCGACGCGGTGCGGCTGCTCGCGTCCCGCGGCCTCTCCGCGCGGCTCTCGGGAACGGGGTTCGTCGTGTCACAGGAGCCGCCGGCCGGGTCGCCCGCCGAGCGCGGAGGCTCCTGCGCACTCCTGCTCGCGCAGCCGGCCGCGCCCGGAGAGACGCCATGAGGCTCTCGGCGCTCGCCGCGGACCTCCCGCACCGGCGCGCCGGCGCCCCGGGGGACCCCGAGGTTCTCGCCGTGACGCACGACTCGCGCGCGGCGAAGGACGGCTCGCTGTTCGCTGCGCTGCCCGGCCTGAGGACCGACGGGCGCCGCTTCGTGGCCGATGCGGTCTCGCGCGGCGCCGTCGCGGCGCTCGGCTTGGCGCCCGCGCCCGACGCGGCGGCCGTGCCGTATCTCGAGGTCGAAAACCCCCGGCGCTCCGCGGGCCTCGTGGCCTCGCTGCTCGCGGGACGGCCGTCGGAGCGGCTCGTGATGGCGGGTGTGACCGGCACGAGCGGGAAGACGACGACGACGTACCTCCTCGACGGCCTTCTCGCTCTCCGCCATCCCGCGCGCGGCTTCTTCGGCACGATCGTCTATCGCGGAGGCGGCGCGGCGGCGATTCCGGCGCCGCACACGACGCCGGAAGCCACGGAGCTGCAGCCGATGCTCGCGGGACTCGTCGCGGCCGGCGGGACCGCGGCGATCCTGGAGTGCTCGTCGCATGCGCTCGTCCTCGAGCGCCTCGCGGGCTGCTCGTTCGACGTCGCGGTCTTCCTCAACCTTTCCCGCGACCACCTCGACTTCCATCGCGACATGGACGACTACTTCGCGGCGAAGTCGCGCCTCTTCTCGATGCTCAAGCCGGGCGGGAAGGCGGTCGTCAATCTCGGAGACGCGTACGGGCGGAGGCTGGCGGGTCGACTGCCCGCTGATCGAACTGTTGGTTTTTTCTTAGAAGGGGAAGAGGGGGTCGAGCACACCCGGCCGGCGGCGCTCGCGGGGGCGGTGGCGGCGGCGGAGGCGAAAGCGGCGGCGGCCGAGGGCGAGTCCGGTCTCTTCGCGACGGTCGTCGGGCGCGCGGCGCTGGGGATCGCGGGAATGCGCCTCGAGGTCGAGTTCAAACCCCCATTCACCTTCGAAGAACACTCACCGTCACCCGTTGCGAGACCAAAGCACGAAACGACGGCCAAGACCCCATCCCCCTTCGACGAAGAAAACACCGGCGCAAAAACCCCACTGAAGCTTCAGAAGACAGACGAGACTGGAACCCCATTGACAATAGATTCCGCTCTTCTCGGAAGGTCGAACGCCGAGAACGTGCTCGCGGCCGCCGCCGCGGGCGTCGCTCTCGGGCTCTCGCCCGCCGAGATCAAGACGGGCCTCGAGTCCGTGACGAGCATCCCCGGCCGCCTCGAAGCCGTGCCCAACACGCGAGGATTCACGGTCCTCGTGGACTACGCGCACAAGCCCGCCGCCCTGGAGGGCGTGCTCCGGACCGTGAGGCCGATCGCGGCGGCGGGAGGCGGCCGCCTAATCGCCGTCTTCGGATGCGGCGGCGACCGCGACAAGGGGAAGCGGCCTGAGATGGGCCGCATCGCGGCGCTCCTCGCCGACGAGGTCGTCGTGACGTCCGACAACCCGCGCTCGGAAGAGCCCGAAGCGATCCTCCGCGACGTGCGCGCGGGCGTCGAGGCGGCCGGAAAGACCGCGCGCTACGTCGCGGACCGCCGCGAGGCGCTCGCCGAGGCCTTTGCGATCGCGCGCGCCGGCGACGTCGTCCTCGTGGCGGGCAAGGGGCACGAGACCGTTCAGATGGTGGGCGGCCGCGAGCTGCCGTTCGACGACCGCCTCGTCGCGAAAGAGCTTCTCGCGAACCGTGAGACGGCGGCGCGATGATCCTCTGGCTGCTCTACCCGCTGCACGGCCGGCTGCCGCTCTTCAACGTCTTTCGGTACATCACGTTTCGCGCCGCGAATGCGGCGCTCATGGCGCTTCTCCTCTCGATCTTCCTCGGGCCCGCCCTCATCCGCTGGCTGCGCGCGAGGCAGATCGGCCAGTCCATCCGCGAAGAAGGGCCGAAAGGCCATCAAGTGAAGGCCGGCACGCCCACCATGGGCGGCGTCCTGATCAACCTCGCGATCGTCGTGCCCACGCTCGTCTTCGCCGACCTTTCGAATCGCTACGTATGGGTCGCCCTCGTCGCGACGGTCCTCGCCATGCTCATCGGCATCGGCGACGACTGGCGCAAGGTGTCGCAGAAGAACAACCGGGGCCTCTCGGGCCGGCAGAAGCTGGCCCTGCAGACCGCGATCGGGCTCGGCGTGGCCTGGGCGTCGGTGAAGCTCTTCGAGGCGCGCGCGGACGCCACGCAGATCGCGCTGCCGTTCCTGAAGAACGTCCACCCGGATCTCGGCCTCTTCTACATCGTCCTGGCGACGGTCGTCGTCGTGGGCTCGTCGAACGCCGTGAACCTCACGGACGGCCTCGACGGCCTCGCGATCGGCGCGACCCTCGTCGCGTCAGCCACGTTCGCGATCCTCGCGTACATCGCGGGGAACGCGAAGGCCGCGGGCTATCTCCTCGTGCCGTCCGTGCCGGGCACGGGCGAGCTCGCCGTCTTCTGCGCGGCCATCGTGGGTGCGTCGCTCGGATTCCTCTGGTTCAACTCGCATCCGGCCGAGGTCTTCATGGGAGATACGGGCTCGCTCGCGCTCGGGGCCGCGCTCGGAACGGTCGCCGTGCTCATCAAGCAGGAGATCCTGCTGGTTTTCGTGGGTGGGCTCTTCGTCGTCGAGGCCGCGTCGGTGATCCTGCAAGTCGGCTCCTTCAAGCTGCGGGGCAAGCGCATCTTCAAGATGGCGCCGCTCCACCACCACTTCGAGCTCTCCGGGTGGCCGGAGTCGAAGGTCATCATCCGGTTCTGGATCGTCGCGATCCTCTTCGCGCTCTTTGCGCTCTCCACGTTGAAGCTCCGATGACGATCTCGCTCGGACCCGACCTGCCCGAGATCCGCTCCGCGGCGGTCTTCGGCCTGGCCCGCTCGGGCCGTGCCGCCGTGGCGGCGCTCGCCGATCGCGGCGTCGAGGTGATCGGGACGGACCTGAAGGCCGACCTCGAAGGACTTGCCGTGCGGCCCGGTGTGCGGTACCTCCTCGGCGGGCATCCCGAGTCCCTCCTCGACGGCATCGACCTCGTCGTCGTGTCGCCCGGAATCCCTCTGACGCTGCCCGTATTCGACGCGGCCCGCGCACGCGCGCTGCCCGTGGTGGCGGAAATCGAGCTGGCCTCGCGCCTCGTGCCGGGCGTCGTCGTCGGCGTCACGGGCACGAACGGAAAGTCCACGACTACGGCGCTCGCCGCCGCGCTCCTGAAGAGCGCCGGCCACTACGCGGTCGCCTGCGGAAACTTCGGGACGCCGTGGATTCACTTCGCGACCAGGGAGGGAGCGAACGGAAACGGCACCGCGCCGCGCACGTGGGTCGTCGAGCTGTCGTCCTTCCAGCTCGAAGGCATCCGGCGGTTCGCGCCCGACGTGGCGGTCCATCTGAACCTCACACCCGACCACCTCGACCGCTACCGGTCGATGGACGACTACGGCGCGGCCAAAGCGCGGATCTTCGAGAATCAGCGCGAGGCGCAGGTCGCCGTGCTGAACGCGGACGACCCGCTCGTCGCGCGCGTGAGGCCGCGCGCGCGGCGCCTCGCGTTCTCGCGGCGCCGCTCGCCAGGGCTCGGCGCCTGGCTCGCCGACGACCTGTTCCTCGCGGACGTGACGGGCAAGGGCCCCCGGATCGTCGCGAAGCGGTCGGATCTCGCGCTGCCGGGCGCGCACAACGTCGAGAACGCACTCGCCGCACTCGCGGCGACGCTGCCGCTCGGCGTCACACCCGAGGCCGCCGTCGAGACGCTGCGCACGTTCCGCGGCCTGCCGCATCGCACGGCGCTCGTGCGGACGGTGAACGGGGTCGACTACTGGAACGACTCGAAGGGCACGAACGTGGACGCGACGCTGAAGAGCCTCGAGGGATTCGGCGACCACAAGGTGCACCTCATCCTCGGCGGGAAGGACAAGGGCGACGATTTCGCGCGGCTCGGCCCGCTCGCGGCGCGGAAGGCCCGGCGTGTCCTCGCCATCGGGGTGGCGGCGCCCGCCATCGCGAAGGCGCTCGGAAGCCTGTCCGGCGTCGCCCTTGAGGTCGTCGGGACGCTCGAGAAGGCCGTCGAGGACGCCGCGTCCCACGCAGAGTCGGGCGACGCCGTCCTCCTCTCGCCCGCGTGCGCATCGTTCGACCAGTTCAAGAACTTCGAGCATCGCGGCGAGGTCTTCGAGTCGCTCGTGAGAGCGCTCCCCGAGCGAGCCGCGGCGGGGAGGCGCTGATGGCCCGGAAGCTCGCCTTCGACCGCCTGCTCTTCGGGTCCGTCGTGCTCCTGGTGTTCCTCGGCCTGCTCATGATCTACAGCGCCTCGGCGATGCAGATCTACCTGCCGACGTCCGCCGCTCCGGCCGGGGCCTACTTCTTCGTGATCAAGCAGACGATCGCCGTCGTCATCGGCGGAGTCCTCGCGTTCCTCGCGATGTCGATGGACTACCGCCGACTGAACGACCCGCGCCTCATCGGCTCCGGTCTCGTGCTCCTCGTGGGCGCGCTCGTGGCGGTGCTCCTTCGGGCTCCCGTCAACGGCGCGCGGCGCTGGCTGTCCTTCGGCATCGTCAAGTCGATCCAGCCCTCGGAGTTCGCGAAGATCGGCCTCGTCATCGCGCTCGCGGCGCTGCTGACGCGGCGGGAGCGGGAGGTCACGCATCCGACGCGGACCCTGCTCCCGATTCTCGGGCTCGTCGCCCTGTTCGCGGGGCTCGTCCTCCTCGAGCCCGACTTCGGCACCGCCCTCACGTACTTCGTGATCGCCGGCGCGATGCTCTTCTTCGCCGGCCTGCCGCTGAAGTACTTTCTCGGCTCGGCGCTGCTCCTCGTGCCCACGCTCTCGGCCTTCGTGCTGGGGGCGCAGTACCGGCGCGACCGCCTCATGGCGTTCCTGCATCCGGAGGCGGACCCCCTCGGCCGGGGCTTTCACGCGATCCAGTCGCTCATCGCGGTGGGCACGGGGGGCGTCACGGGTCTCGGCCTCGGGCACGGCAAGCAGAAGCTCTTCTTCCTGCCCTACCCGTACACGGACTTCATCTACGCGATCGTGGGCGAGGAGCTGGGGCTCATCGGCTGCGCCGCCGTCCTCGCGCTGTTCGGCTTCCTCTTCGCTCGCGGCGTCCGGGCCGCCGCGAACGCTCCCGACTCCTTCGGCCGGCTCCTGGGGATCGGCTTCTCCGTGATGATCGTCGTGCAGGCGCTCGTCAACATCTCCGTCGTCCTGTCGCTCCTGCCCACCAAGGGAATCCCGCTGCCGTTTCTCTCGTACGGCGGCTCGGCGCTCTTCGTCGACCTGATCGCGGTCGGGATCCTCCTCAACCTCTCGCAGCACGCGTCATGACCGAACGCGGCTTTCTCATCGCGGGCGGAGGGACGGGCGGGCACGTCTTCCCGGCGCTCGCGCTGGCCGGCGAGATCCGGCGGCGGCGGCCGGGTGCGCCCGTCGTGTTCGTCGGCACGGCCCGCGGGCTCGAGACGACGATCGTGCCGAAGGCCGGTTTCCCCCTCGAGTTCGTCCGCGCAAAAGGCCTCGTGGGGAAGGGCTGGCGCGCGCGCCTCGAGGGATTGCTCGCGCTGCCGCTGGCGTTCGTCGATTCCCTGCGCCTCCTCGCCCGGCATGCGCCGCGGGCGGTCGTGGGCGTCGGGGGCTATGCCTCGGGGCCGCTCGTCGCCACGGCGTGGGCGCGCCGCGTCCCGACCTTGATTCACGAGCAAAACGCGGTCCCCGGCCTCACGAACCGCCTCCTCGCGCGCGTGGCGAACCGCATCGCGGTCGGCACCGCGCGCGCGGCCGCGGCGCTGCCCGGGGCGATCGTGACGGGCAATCCGGTCCGAAAGGGCTTTTTCGAGATCCCGTCCCTCGTCTCGAGGGAAAAACGTCGGCGCCTGAGGGTCCTCGTCGTCGGCGGCAGCCAGGGCGCGCAGATCCTCAATCGGCTCGTGCCTCCCGCGTTGGCCAGGGTCGCCGCGGCGGGGATCGCCTTCGACGTCGTGCATCAGGCCGGAAAGGAGCGCGTCGGCGAGGTCGTGACGGCGTACGCGAAGCTCGGGCTTCCCGCCGACCGTGCGTTCGTCCACGAATTCCTCGACGACATGGCCGCGGCGTACGCGGCCGCCGATCTCGTCGTCGCACGCGCGGGCGCGATGACGGTCGCCGAGATCGCGGCGGCCGGCCGCCCCGCGCTCCTCGTGCCGTTCGCCGCGGCGACGCACGCTCACCAGGAGGCGAACGCCCGCGCGCTCGAGGCGGAAGGCGCCGCCGTCGTTCTCACGGAAGCCGAGGCGACGGACGAGACCCTCGGGGCGTTGCTCGCGGGCCTTCTGGCCGACCCATTACGCATCCTCGAGATGGGGGAGGCGGCGCGCCGCTCGGCTCAGCCGGACGCGGCTTCGCGGCTGTGTGATTTGCTGTTCGAAGTGGAGGCGGCGTGAACGTAAGGGCCGAGCTCAGCGAGCGAGGGCCGTCGTACACGAAGGGCTGCCGACGTGAGTCGGCAGGGCTGCCGTGAATTTCCTGCGGGTCAAGCGCCTCCATTTCGTGGGGATCGGGGGCATCGGGATGAGCGGGCTCGCCGAGCTGCTGAAAAGCGTCGGGCTCGAAGTGACGGGGTCGGATCTCGCGCTCTCCGAGACGACCCTGCGCCTGAAGGGCCTCGGGATCCAGGTGCACCAGGGCCACCGCGCCGAGAACACGGCCGGAGCGGACGTCGTCATCTATTCGAGCGCGGTCAACGAGGGCAACCCGGAAGTCGCCGCCGCGCGGGCCGCCGGTCTTCCCGTCATCAAGCGGGCCGAGATGCTCGCGGAGGTCATGCGCGTCAAGCGAGGAATTGCGATCTCCGGCGCGCACGGCAAGACAACGACGACGTCCATGACCGGTGCGATCCTGATGGCGGCGGGACTCGACCCCACGATCATCGTGGGCGGCCGCATGCGCGAGGTGGGCACGGCCCGGCTCGGGCACGGCGAGTACCTCGTGGCCGAGGCCGACGAGTTCGACCGGTCGTTCCTCGCGCTCTCGCCGATGCTCGCGGTCGTGAACAACATCGACCTCGAGCACCTCGACACCTACCGCGACCTCGCGGACATCCAGGAGACGTTCGCACGCTTCGCGCGAAGCGTGCCCTTCTTCGGCGCCGCGATCCTCGGCCTCGACGATCCGAACGTGCAGGAGATCCGACCTCTCGTCTCGCGCCGCGTCGTGACGTTCGGGCTGACGCCCCAGGCCGACGTGACGGTGCGCGACCTCGTGCTGGAGCGAACGGGCTCGCGGTTCGTCGCGACCGCGGGCCGCGACTTCATGGGAGCCGTCGCGCTCAAGGTTCCCGGCCTCCACAACGTGAAGAACGCGCTCGCCGCGCTCGCCGTGGCGCGCGAGCTGTCCATTCCGTTCGGGGTCGCCTCCCGCGCGCTCGAGGAATTCGCCGGGGTGATCCGACGCTTCGAGAAGAAGGGAGAGACGGGCGGGATCGTCGTGGTCGATGACTACGCGCACCACCCGACGGAAGTCGCCGCGACGCTCGCGGCCGCTCGCCAGTCCTATCCGGACCGGCGCGTCGTCGCCCTCTTCCAGCCGCATCTCTACTCCCGCACGAAGGACTTCGCGGCGACCTTCGGGGCGGTATTTCTCAACGCGGACGTCCTTTGCGTGGCGCCGATCTACGGCTCGCGCGAGGCGCCGCGCGAGGGCGTGTCGGGTGCGCTCGTGGCGGACGCGGCGACGGCCCGCGGGCACCGGGCCGCGCGCTACATCGCGGACCGGGGGGACATCGGGAAGGTGCTGAAGGAAGAGCTCAGGGAGGGAGATCTCCTCCTGACGATGGGAGCGGGAGATGTAAACCAGTTCGGAGAAGAGTTTCTTAGAAGGGAAGAGGGGAAGGCCGCAGGCAACGTCACCGCGCAGCCGGTCGCCCCGGCGCAACCGACACACACTCTTTCTAAGAAATCCGAATTCGACAAAAGGTCTTGAGATGAGCCTGCTTGAAGCGATGGAAGTCCGCCTTTGCGAGGGAGCAAGAAGGTCTTGAGCTCTTTCTACCGTCTTCCCGCCTCCCGACCCGTGCGCCCCATGCGGCGCGGCGCGGGACGGCGGCTCCTCGTGCCGGCCATGGTTTCCCTCCTCCTCGTGGTCCTCGGGCTCTCGGGGCTTCTCTTCCTCAGGACGCATCCGCGCTTCGCCGTGAATCGCGTCGTCCTCGAGGGCGTGCCGGAGGCGCGGCGGTCCGAAGCGGAAGAGCTGACGGACGGCTGGATCGGACGGCCGCTCCTCTTTCTCGACCTCGACGAGCCGGTTGCGGAGCTCTCGAAGCGGTCGTGGGTCGCGTCCGCGACGGCCCGCCGCATCGTGCCGGACACGATCGCGGTGCGCGTCGTGGCGCGGCCGCCCGTCGCGCTCGTGGCACGCGCCGACAAGGCCGGCGAGCTGTGGACGATCGACCGCGGAGGCAGCTTCATCGGCCCCTACACGGGCCGCGCGCTCTCGAAGAGCGACGACTTCGTGGTCCTGTCCGGCGCGTCTGACGCGGCTTCGCTCGAGCGCGGTGCGAGGTTCCTCGAAGCTCTTCGAGGTGAGGATCCCGTGCTCTTGGCGCGCGTGTCCGGGATCGTCCTCCTGCCCGAGGGCTTCTCGGTGACGGACCGCATCGCCAGGGCGACCCTCCTGTTCGGGCCGGACGCCGCCGAGCCGAAGAAAGCCGCGCCGTTGTGGCGCGCGTTCCTCGCCCTCCGCCCCGAGCTCGACCGCCATTCCCTCCCCGCGACCGAGGCGGATCTGCGCTTTTCGGGACGCATCGTGCTGAAAGCGCCCGGGGACGCCGGGCGCGGGAAGACCTGAGAGGACTAGGGATGCCGAAACCCGCTTCGTACCTCGTCAGCCTCGACATCGGATCGACGAAGGTCTGCGCCCTCATCGGCGAGCCCGACGCGACGGGCCGGATCGACATCATCGGCAAGGGCACGGCGACGCACAAGGGCGCTCGCAAGGGCGCCATCATCGACGTTCCGGTCACGGTCGACGCGATCAAGCGCGCGACCGAGGAAGCCGAGATCATGGCCGGGGCCCAGATCGAGCGCGCGGTCGTAGGCGTCGCGGGGCCGGCCGTCAAGTCGTTCAACAGCCGGCAGGTCGTCGCGGTGGCCGCGAAGAACCGCGAGATCACGCGCGAGGACATCCAGCGCTCGCTCGACGCGGCGCGCTCGGTGCCGATTCCTTCCGAGTTCGAGATCCTCCACGTCCTTCCGCGCGAGTTCGTCGTGGACGGGCAGGACGGGGTCGCCGACCCGCTGGGCATGGTGGGCAGCCGGCTCGAAGCCGACGTCCACGTCGTCACCGTGCCCGTCGCCACGACGCAGAACCTCCTCAACTGCGTCAACCGCGCAGGCGTCGAGGTGATCGAGATGGTGCTCGAGCCGCTCGCCGCGGGCGAGGCGGTGCTGACGCCGGACGAACGCGAGCTGGGCGTCGTCCTCGCCGACATCGGCGGCGGAACGACGGAGGTCGCCGTCTGGCGCCACGGAGCGCTCGCGCACACGTCCGTCCTGCCCGTGGGCGGGGACCACTTCACGAACGACCTCGCGGTCGTGCTGAAGACCCCGGTTCCCGACGCCGAGCGACTCAAGCGCAAGTACGGCGCGGCGATGGCCGCGCTCGTCGCCGAAAGCGAGTCGCTCGACGTCCCGCTGACAGGCGGGCGCGGCGTCCATCCCGTCAAGCGGCGCGAGATCGCCGAGATCCTCCAGCCGCGCGCGGAGGAGCTCCTCACGCTGCTCTGGGAGGAGTCGGTGCGGGAGGTTCCGGCGGGCGAGCTGCGCGCCGGACTCGTTCTCACGGGCGGCGGCGCCGAGCTGGACGGCCTCCTGGAGGTCGCCGAGCAGGTCCTCGGCGTGGCCGTGCGCCGGGGCGTTCCGCGCGGCCTCGGCGGGCTGACGGACGTCATCGCGTCGCCGGAATGGGCCTGCGCGGCGGGTCTCCTGCTCTACGGCCGCGGCAGCGCCGCCGCGTCGAGGAAGCGCTCGCGCTCCACCGGTCCCGGCCTTCTCGAGAAGCTCAAGGGCTCCCTCAAGAACTTATTCCCCGCGTCCACCGCTCTGTGATATCGATGGAGGAAAGAACATGATCCTTTTCGACGACGAGCCCCGCCCGTCGCTCCCCATCTCCCTGAACGACGACGTTCCTCCTCCCGCGAAGATCAAGGTCGTGGGCGTGGGCGGCGGCGGCGGCAACGCCGTCAACCGCATGATCCAGGCCGGCATCAAGGGGATCGACTTCGTGGCCGCGAACACCGACCTCCAGGTGCTGCGCGTGAACCGGGCCACGACGAAGCTGCAGCTCGGCCTCACGACCTCGCGGGGGATGGGCGCGGGGTCGAACCCCGAGGTCGGACGCAATGCAGCGCTCGAGGATGCCGAGAGGATCACGCAGGTCCTTTCGGGCTCCGACATGGTCTTCGTGACGGCCGGGATGGGGGGCGGGACGGGGACGGGAGCCGCCCCGGTCGTGGCGCGGCTCGCGTCCGAGGCGGGCGCACTCGTCGTCGCGATCGTCTCGAAGCCGTTCTCCTTCGAGGGTCGGCGGAAGCTGCGCTACGCCGAGGACGGCATCGCGGAGCTGCGCGAGTACGTCGACACGCTCATCACGATTCCGAACGAGCGCCTCTACTCCTTCGTGGAGCGGAACGTGACGACCTGGGAGGCCTTTCGCATCGCCGACGACGTCCTCCGGCAGGCCGTGCAGGGTATCAGCGACCTCATCACGGTGCCCGGGGTCGTGAACCTCGACTTCGCCGACGTGAAAACGGTCATGGAGAACATGGGCATGGCCCTGATGGGCACCGGCACGGCCTCGGGCGAGCACCGGGCCGTCGAGGCCGCGCAGCGCGCGATCTCGAATCCGCTCCTCGAGGAGCAGTCCATCCAGGGCGCGCGCGCCATCCTCATCAACGTGACCGGCGGCGACGACCTCACGCTCGCCGAAGTGAACGAGGCGTGCGCGATCATCCAGCAGGCGGCGGACGAGGAGGCGAACGTCATCTTCGGCCTCGTCATGGACAAGGACATGAAGGACGAGGTCAAGATCAGCGTCATCGCGACGGGCTTCGACGCGCCGGCGGCTCTCGCCTCGCGCCGCGAGGTGTCGCTCCCCGTCACCCCGAGCGGCACACGGCCGGCGGCCGAGAAGGAACGGGAGCGCGAACGCACGCGCACGGCTCCCGAGACGCCGATTCCGGAAGATCAGGGCTACGGCGTGAACCTCATCAACGTGCGCGACCCGCGCGAGGACATCTTCGACATCCCGACGTTCCTGAGAAGGCAGATGGACTGATCGCGGCCCGTTTGCGATGGGGAGGCGCGGGGCGTTTTTCGGGATCCTCGGTGTCCTCCTCGTGGCGCGGACGGCTTCGGTTCTCGCCCACCATCTTCTCCTGACGCCCGCCGGCGCGCGCGCCGCCGAGCACCCGTTCTCCCTGATCCCGGCGACGCTCGCGGGGGAGGTGGGCACCGTCGCGGCGCTCGGCGTTCTCGCCGGGCTCGTCTCCTGGATGTCGGCGCGCGCGGGCCTCGCGGTCCTCACGTTCGGCGGCGTCCTTCTCCTCTTCCTGTCACAGCTCGACCTCGAGCTCGTACGCTGGACCGGCGAGCACCTGAACCCTCACTGGTTCTTCGCGTACAACCTCCTGTCGCATCGGCGGCTCCTCAAGGACGTCCTCTTCGGGGACACGCTCGCTCTCGCCGTCGCGCTCCTCCTCGTCGTCGTGCCGTCTTTCGCGATCCTCCTCCTCGCGCGGCGGCGGGGACCGGAGCGCCTCGACGGGCGATCCGTCGCTCTCGTTGCGGCCGTGTCGCTCGCGGGGCTCTCCTCCCAGTCGCTTCTCGCCCCGACGGCCCAGGCTCTCCGGCGCGCGCGGCCCGTGCTCGTGGGCCTCGTCTCGGAATCCGTCGCGTCGTTCGGCGATCAGCCGTCACCACGAGAAGTGCGCGCCGGCCTCGAGGAGCTGCACCGTTTCCTGAACCGGCCGCCGGGCTGGTTCGGTCAGCCGGGATATCCCGTCTGGCACCCTGTCCCTTCGGAGGAGGTTTCCTACACGCAGTTTCGGGCGCGGCCTCTCGCGGAAAAGCCGGACGTCCTCCTCGTGGTCCTCGAATCGGCGCGCGGCTGGGAGACCGATTTTCGCCGGCCTTCCGCCGAAACGCGTGTGCCGGCGCTCCATCGACTGTGGAAGGAGCGAGGGGTCTCGTTCCCGGTCTGCATCGCCACGGGCTATCCCTCGATCGAAGGGCGCGGCGGGATTCTCCTCGGGATCGCCGGCCACCCGTCGGGCATCCTCCTCTACAACGCACGGCAGCTCCGGGTGCTCTCGATCGGCGAGATCCTCGCGCGGGCGGGTTACGAACGCGAACTCGTGGCGGCGACGAGCCCGGCTTTCGAGAAGATGGAGGACTGGTACGCGCGCTGGTTCGACGACGTGCGGTACGACCCTTCGGACACGACCGACGACGATCTCGCGACGAGAACGATCCAGCGTCTCGAGGCCGCGCGGGAGAAGCCGCTCTTCTTGACGCTCTTCACGATCGCGACTCATCCGCCGCTGTACCGCCCTCCCGCCGCTCCCGAGCCGAAGACCTCCCGCGAGAGCTACCTGACGGCCCTCGGCTACACGGACCGGCAGCTCGGACGCATCTTCGCTGCCTTGCGGGCGACTCCGCGCGGGCGCGACACGATCGTCCTCGTCGTCGGCGATCATGCGACGCCGAATCCGTGGCAGGCGATCCGCCTTCCGCGTCTGGGCACGCCGAACGCGGGCGAGAACTGGACGACCCTTCTCGTCGCGGCGAGAGGTCTCCCGCCCGGGACGCTCCGGCCGGAGCTCACCTCGCAGCTCGACGTCGCGCCGACGCTTCTCGGCCTCCTCGGTCTCGACGTCTCGAATCACTTCTTCGGCCGCGACCTCTTCACCGCGCCGGCGCCCCGGCGGCAGGGTGTCCTCGCGCTGCGTTTCCACGGCCTCGCGGCGTTCGAAGGGCCGTTTCTCTACCAGGCCCGCCTGGGCGATCCTGCGTTCCAGCAGAAGTGGCGCTGGGAGGTGTACGAAGGGGAAGCCGACGCCGAGAACGGCGACTACCACCACGGCGCCCAGGAGGCCCTTTCTGCGGCGGATCGCGAGAGGATCGGCGACCTCAAGAGGATGGCGCGCGCGTGGGGCGCAGTCCTCGACGACAACCGCGTGATGCCGCGACGATGACAGTCCTCGGGCCGGCCGGAGCCCCCTCTCCTTCGCGCGTGAACTCGCTTCGCTCGGACAGCACGCGCGTGCGTCGAGAGGGCGCCGGCCCGTCCCTCGCTCAGGGGCGCGCGGTGTTCGCTTCGCGGGCCCTTCGTGCGCGGCGGCGCTCTCTCATCCAGGCGCGCGCCTTCAGCCATGTGCGCTCGAATTTCGGGTGGTGCTGGCGGAAGCGCCTGACCTTGCGCTGCACCCACCGGCTCTCCACGTAGAGGATCGCGGCGCCTGCGACGCCGAACGGCCAGCCCTGGAGCACGGGAAGAAGCCCTCCGATGAACCCGAGCGTGAGGAGGCACCATCCGAGCGTCAGAAGCGCGATTCGCACGAGGTGGCTGCGCCGCCTCGCGAGGCCACGCGGGCGGGCCTGCGGCGTGCTCATGGCTTCTTCGGAAAGATGCCCCGGCGCGCGTCGCGGACGATCTGCTTGGCCTCCTCCGAAAAGGTCTTCGCGATCATCCAGTCGAGGAATCCCGGGTGCTTCTCGGCGACCTCTTCGAGGGTCTTCCCCCGGTGCTCGCTGAAGGCGAAAACGATCTCTCCATCCCGCCAGAGAAAGCGTTTGTCGGGATCCGCGAACCGGCTCTCCGGCGGCCGGGAAAGCTCGTCCAGTGCTGCGACGTCGTGCGGAAGATCCGCATAGCGACGGAACTGGCCCGCGAGCACTTCGGCCGACGCGATGACATCGGCGAGCGCCGAATGAGCGCCCGTGTGCTCGCGCCCCGCGAAAAAACGCACCGCCGCCGCGAGATCGCGCGGCTCCTTCCTGAAGTAGATCGTCTGGATGTCCACGATGCGGCGGTTCTCGAGCGGGAACACGGCGTTCGCGAGCTCGAACTCGCGCAGAAGGACGGGCACGTCGAAGGCGCGCACGTTGTATCCCGCGAGGTCCGCGTCGCCGAAGAATTCGAGGATCCGGTCCGCGATCTCTGAAAACGTCGGCGCCCCGGCCACGTCGGCGTCGGAGATGCCGTGGATGCGCGTGGACTCCCGGGGGATCTTGACTCCGGGGTTCACGCGGGACTCGAACGCGGCGAGGGCGCCGGTCGGACCGAACCTCAGGGCCGCGATTTCCACGATCCGGTCGGTCAGGCGGTCGGCTCCGGTCGTCTCCAGGTCGAAGACGACGAGCGGCCGTTCCCCGCACAGAGAGCAGAGCGCCGCGAGCGCCTCGGGGGGGAGAGCGGGAACGGTCACATGCGCATCATGGCCCAGGAAAGGGGAAAAGCAGCGTCCTCACGCGTTCTTGCGGAAACGCAGCGCCGAGAGGATGACGGCGAGGCTGCCCACGATGTTCGCGGCCATGCCGATCACGATCGGCGTCTGGCGAAAGCGGATTCCGTAGAGGAAGTAGATCACCTGCCCGCCGAGAAACATCGCGTATGTGAGCACGGAAACGTCCTCGGAGCTTCTCCGCCGCCAGATGCGGGCCGCCTGCGGCACGTAGGCCGCTCCCGTGGCGATCCCCACGACGGACACGGCCCAGGCGAGAAAGGAGTCGAAAGCTCCCGGGCTCTCGATGACTCTACCTGCGGTTCCCGAAGAGCCTGAGCATCATCAGGAAGAGGTTGATGAAGTCGAGATAGAGGGCGAGCGCGCCGGAAATCGCGCCGCGCCGGCCCGCTTCGGAGCCGCCGTCCACCTCGAGCGCCATCATCTTGAGCCTGCGGGTGTCGTAGGCGGTGAGGCCGACGAAGATCAG
>DATIFW010000010.1:0-2404 GCA_035455045.1 Thermoanaerobaculia bacterium
CATGACGAGTCCGGCGGCCATCCCGTGGCCGGAGGCGTCGCCAAAGAGGACCGCGAGGCGCCCGTCGTCGAGCGGCTCGAACGCGTAGAGGTCGCCTCCGACCGTGTTCGCGATCCGGTTGAACGCGCCGAGCTCGAACGCCCCGATCTCGGGAAGCACGCGCGGCACGAGCTGCGCCTGAAGGTCGCGCGCCATGACGAGCTCGTCCTTGAAGTGAAGCTTGTCGACGAGCTCCATCGCGAGCAGGAAGGCCAGCGCGAGGACCGAGACGAAGAGCGCGAAGAACGCCCACGAGGCCTGGGCGGTGAAGGAGTCGCCGCCGAGGCTCTCCAGGAGCGCGAGAAGAGTGAGCAGGAGCGCGAGGGCGAACACGAGCCGCCGGGGCGGCGCGAGCCGCTTCGCGAGGCCGAAGACGACCGCGTTCGTCCTCCGAAGACTCTTTTTCCACCGGCGTCTCTCCGCGGCGATCTCGTCTTCGTGATCGGCGAGGAAGAGGCGGGTCGCCCGCCTGAAGTCCACGTCCCACATGCCGCGAACGTCGTCGGCGTCGAAGGAGTGAATCGTCTCCTTCGCCAGGGTCTTCCAGTCGGTCGGCATGCGCTCTTCCGGGCCTTCTCTCGAGTGTTCTCTTACGAAATCCCGGCGCGTGGGTTCTCAGGCCTTCGGGGGCACGCCGAGGCGGGCGGCCGCGCTCCGCGAGACGGAGCGCCGCAGCCATTCCGTCCGGCCGAAGAGCAGTCCCGGCAACCCGAGGGCCTGCGCCGCCCAGCGTGGAAAGTCGAATGTGTCCTTCTGGCGCACGACGAGCCCGTCCACCATCTCGACCTCCGACACGATCACGTTCACGACGGGCTTCTTGCCCCCGAAAAGGTACCGGACCGTCCACTCCACGACCCCCGTGCCGGCGCCGGCCTTCGCGACGGTGAATTGGACCGAGAAGTCCTTCGCGCCCTCGAGGAGGCCGACCCACATCTTTCCGATGTCTTTCCCCGTGAGCGAGAAGACGGGATCCTCGAACGTCGCCTCCGGCGCGTACAGCGCGGCCATCGTCTCGCCGTCGCGCCGCGCGAAGGCCTCGTAGAAGCGCGTGAGCGCGGCCTGCGTCTCGGCGTTCGTCATCTGAAGCCCGAGTCTATCCGCATCGCGAAGACCGGACCCGTCGTCGCACGGCACCCTCACACGACTTCGTAGAATCCGCCCGACCGTGAAGACGTTCGACCTGTTCGTGCTCGGCACCGGTCCCGCCGGGCTCTCGATGGCGGGCAAGACCGAGGAAGAGCTCACGAAGGACGGCGTTCCCTACGAAGCGGGGCTCGCGCACTACCGCGAGATCGCGCGCGGCGCTATTCTCGGCGACGACACGGGCGTCCTGAAGACCCTCGTCCACCGCGACACGCGCCAGCTCCTCGGCGTCCACATCTTCGGCACGGCCGCGACGGAGCTCGTTCACATCGGCCAGGCCTTCCTCGCGTTCAACGGGACCCTCGACGTCCTCGTCGAGACGGTCTTCAATTACCCGACGTTCGCGGAGTGCTACAAGGTCGCGGCGCTCGACGCCTACAACAAGCTGGGGCCCAAGGCGCCGCCCTGACGCGTCTCGGGAGGCGCCGGCTCCGAATCTCGGCCCGCCGCGGCCGCGAAGCGGCGCACGATCTCGCCCGCCGGCTCGACCTTCTCGATCGTCGCGACGCTCTTCCCCGCCTGCCAGCAGTCGCTCGAGGTCGCGCCCTTGAGCGAGGCGCCCTTGAGCCGGAACGCGGACCTGAGCGAGTAGTAGCCCCGGATGAGGTGCTTCGTCTTCCGCCCCTTGAGCATCAGGCGCGCGAGCGGCCCCGCCTTCGTCCCCATGCGCTCGATGAACGGCGTCCGGATGACCGACAGCGGGACGCCCGTGATCCTTTCCGTCGCGACGATGTCGTCCTCCTCCGCGTCGAGGATCGCCTTCTTGTAGTCCGCGTGAGCGGTGCACTCCGCCGTCGCGATGAAGCGCGTGCCGGCCTGGACCGCCGCGTAGCCGATGGCCAGCATCGCCTTGAACTCCCGCTCGCCTCCGACACCGCCGGCGCACGCGAGCGGCACTCCGAGGTCGGCGAGCGACGCGTACAGCTCCTCGGGACCCAGCTTGCCGAGGTGGCCGCCGGCGCGGCGGTTCACGCAAATGAGGCCGTCCACGCCCTTTTCGAGCGCCTTCTCCGCCCAGCGCCGGTCTATCACGTCGTGGTAGACGACGCCCCCGGCCGCGTGGACGCGTTCGACGACCCATCGCGGATCGCCGAGCGCCGTCACGAAGAACCTCACGCCCTCCTCCAGCGCCTCGTCCACCCAGCGGGACATCCGCTTCAGATAGACCGCCGAGAGCGACTTCTCGGTCAGGACGTTCACCCCGATCGGCTTTTTCGTGAGG
>DATIFW010000011.1:0-4155 GCA_035455045.1 Thermoanaerobaculia bacterium
TTCGCCTCAGCCCCCGGCTCGGTCTCGCCGCGCCGCAGCGCGCGCTCGGGGATCCAGGCGACCTCGCCCGCCGCCGTCCGTACCTTCGCGAAGCCGGCCGTGTCCTCGAGGATCTCCACGCGCTCGCCGAGGATGACCTGATCGTCGACGGAGGACGTTTCGTCGGGACGCGTGAAGAGGTCCTGGACGGCCGTGACGACGACGGCTGTCGTCCGCGGCGCGGGCGCGGCGGCGGGCCAAGCCGCGAAGAGAAGAGTTCCTTTGAAGGCAACAAGGGCGAGTGCGGCGCCGGCGTACGTGGCGACGTTCGTTGCGCGCCCAGCGGTCCGATTTCGCTTTGCGTCGTGCATCCCCGAATTCCACCATAATCGAGAGATGACGCCCTCCATCTCCCGCCGCGGACTCATTCTCTCCTCCACGGCCGCCGCCGCTGCCGCCGCCTTTCCGGAGGCTCTCTTCGCGGGATCCCCCTCTCGTTCATCTCGGGCCTCCGTCTCTCTGACCTACCGCCCGCTCCCGCTCAAGCTCGCGCACACGTGGACGATCGCGCGCGGCTCGTCCGACGAGAAGAAGAACGGGCTCCTGACGCTGACGGCCGAGGGCGTGACCGGCTACGGAGAGGCTGCGGCGAACAAGCGCTGGAACCAGAGCTTCGAAACGTCGGAGGCGGCGTTCGCGCGCGTGAAATCGGCCGTCGCCGGCCTCTCGCCCTGGGAACACCTCACGTGGCTGGAGCGCGCCGAGAGGGAAGCGGGGCCTGACACCGAGGTCGTGGCCGCGCTGGACCTCGCGCTCTGGGACTGGAAGGGCAAGAGGCTGAACCGGCCGGTGCACGAGCTCCTCGGAGTGCCGAGAGGGCGCATGCCTGTCACGACGTTCTCGATCGGCATCGACACCGCGGAGGTCATGAAGCAGAAGGTCCGCGAGGCCTCGGCGTTTCCGAAGCTGAAGATCAAGCTCGGGCTTCCGAACGACGAAGAGAACATCTCGGCGATCCGTTCGGTCACGGACAAACCCATCACCGTGGACGCGAACGAAGGCTGGACGAGCGTGGACGAGACGAAGAAGAAGATCGCCTGGCTGAACTCGGTCAAGCCGGTCTATCTCGAGCAACCCATGCCGGCGGCGATGGACGGCGAGATGGCGAAGCTCAAGGGACTCGCGACGTTTCCGATCCTGGGAGACGAGGGCGTCGTCCACGCCTCGGACCTGCCCGCTAAGGCGGGCCTCTTCGACGGCGTCGTTCTGAAGCTCGCGAAGTCGGGAGGCATCACGCGCGTCTACGAGATGACGGCGGTGGCGCGCGCCCTGGGCCTAAAGCTGATGCTCGGCTGCATGATCGAATCGTCGCTCGGCATTGCGGCAGGCGTTGCCGTGGGCCCGCTTTTCGACTGGCTCGACATCGACGGCAACCTCCTTCTCGCGGGAGATCCCTTCAAGGGACTTTCGATCGCGAACGGCCGCTGGTCGCTGCCCGACGCGCCCGGGCTCGGCGTCGTGATGTCCGGGGGTTGACGCGCTCAGTTCCTCGACGCGAGAACGAGCTTCGGCCGCTCGCCCGAGCGCGTGAGCCCGCGCGCGCGCAGGAGGTGGTGGTCCGCGCGCGCGATCGTCTTCTCGAGCGACTCCCCGCCCTCTCGCGCGGCCCAGCCGAGCGAAAAGGGCACGAGGAGCTCGCGCTCGGCCAGGAACACGAGGCGCTGGCTCGTGCTTTCGGTGGCGGCGGCGTCGACGCCGTCGAGGAGGAGAAGGAATTCGTCGCCGCCCATCCGCACCGTCGATTCCTCGGCACGCGTCGTGCGCATCAGAAAACGCGCGACCCGGTTCAGGACGGCATCGCCCGCCTCGTGCCCGAACTCGTCGTTGTACTGCTTGAAATGGTCGATGTCGACCATGATGCAGCCCCATGTGCCGCCGGAGTCGGCGTGGCGCGCGGCGAAGTCGGCGAGGTAGCGCCGGTTCCAGCAGCCGGTGAGCGGGTCGCGCAGGCTCTGGTCGAGAAGGCGCTCCTCGAGACGCTTGCGATCGGTGATGTCGATCAGGATGCCCTGGAAGTAGACCTCTTTCGTCTCGGGGTCGACGCAGCGGTAAGCGGTGTCGATGACGGTCCGGATCTCGCCATCCGTCCGCCGAATCTCGAGCTCGAAGTCGCGGACGGCGCCGTCGCGCTCGAGGACGAGAAGCTCGGCTCCGCGGCGCGGCGCGTCCACGATGAAGTCGGTGTTCCTCAGCTTTCGGGCATCCTCGAGCGACGTGACCCCGAGCATGTCGAGGAAGGCCGGGTTGCCATCCACGATCAGCCCGGCTTCATCCGTGACGTAGATCCCTTCGTGGAGATCGCGCACGAACCGCCGCAACGCCTCGGCGTCGTCGAGACGGGAAAACCGACTGGGCATGATTGCCGGATCCTATAACGAACCTTCGCCGGCGCTGTCAAGGAACGGATCGAACCGACTGAGCGTTCAGTTTTTGCGCGAGAGCGAGACCACGTCTCACGATCTCGTTCCACGGGAAGAGCGCGCCCGGGTCGTTCTTCCGGTCGGGTGCGATGTGCTGATGGCCCGCGATCCAGGGCGCGTCGATCTCGAACATCGCCGTGAGAACGCCGACGAGCCGCACGACCGCCTCGACCTGGGCCTGCGTGAAGGGATACCGGTTGCCGTCGCCGGTGATCTCGACGCCGACGGACGTGCGGTTCAGGGCCATGCGCCCGTGGAGGAGAGAAGCGCCCGCGTGCCACGCGCGGTGCTCGAGCGAGACGAACTGGAAAAGACGGCCGTCGCGGCCGACGAGGAAGTGCGACGAGACCTTGCTCTCGGGCTTCTGGAAGAGCGCGATGCACTCCTCGTCGGTGTCCTGCGACGTGTGGTGGAGAACGAGCGCCGAGATCGGCTCGATTTTGAACGGCTCCCAGCCCTCCCACCAGGAATTCGGCATCGGGATGAGACAGGCGTCCGCCACGTCTCCGCCCGCGGCGCGCCAGAGATCCCAGAAACGGCGGTCCGTGTCGCGAAAGACGCGGTCGAGGTGGAGGGCCTCGGGATTCGCCCGGGCCTCGGCGAGCGTCGTCTCGGCGCGCGGCACCTGCGGCAGGAGGACCGGCGGGAGCGGGAGCTCGACGACGGGCTCGAGGTCGGGCAACGAAGGGGACCACTCGTCCACGATCGCCGCCGCGACGTCGCCCATCGCGCGAATCGCGCGCGCCCTTCCGTCCGCCGTGTCGGGAATTCGGTCGGCGAACGCGACGAGGACGAAGCGGCCCTTCCTCGTCGTGAGGATGCCCGAGTCGTTGCGCACGCCGCCATAGCTGCCCGTCTTGCCCGCCCATGACGTCCCGGGCTCTTCCAGGAGCAGACGGGGCAGGCGGTCGCGCGTGTGCTGCGTCGCGAGAAGCTTCGAAAGGAGCCGGTCGCTCGCGGGATCGAGGAGCGTGCGCGTGGCGACACGCCGGTAGAACTCCGCGGTGTCGCGGGGCGTCATGATGCCGAGCGGCGGCCACTTCGGGGGCTCCTGGCCCCTGTTCGGGATGCGGCCCACGAGCCGGATGCCGGGCAGGCCGATCGCGGCCATGCGCGCGTTCACGGCGTCCGCGCCGAAGAGGTCGATGAAGCGGTCGGCCGCCGTGTTGTCGGAAATCGCGATCATGAGCTGAAGAAGGTCGCGGTTCGTGGGCGTGAGGCCGGGGTCGAACTCGTCGAGCATTCCCGAGCCCGCGGCCACGTTCTTTTGGGTGAGCTTCCAGCGATCCGTCAGGTCGAAGCGTCCTTCGCGCTCGAGGGCGGCCGCCTCCGTCAGGAGCGCGAGCTTGATGACGCTCGCCGCTTCGAACGGCTCTGCGGCGTTCAGCTCGAGCCGCCGCCCGCTCTCGACGTGGAGCGCCACGATTCCCATCCGCGCCCCGCTCTTCGCCGCGAGCTTCGCGACGCGGCGGGCGAGGGACGCGGCGGGAGGCATCGTCTTCAGCGACGGGGGGATGGCGGTACAGGAAGAAAGAAAGACAGGAAGTAAGAGAAGAAAGAGAATGTTTCTTGCTAATAGGGCGAATCCGAGAGCCGTGGAGAACCTGCTTTGCCGGGGTGTCGGGGCTGGGCGCTTTTCTTCGAAGGGGGTATGAGAAGCGTGGCATTTTTCGGGGCCGCGCCGCTGTGAAGGGCT
>DATIFW010000012.1:0-8995 GCA_035455045.1 Thermoanaerobaculia bacterium
TCGGCACCTGAGCGAGGCGCGCGACGGCGAGGCCGTAGTCCTGAAACGAGAGATGCGCGGCCGCGTGCGCGTCGCTCGAGATCGAGAAGAGACAGCCGGCCTGGACGGCGATCCGCGCGAGCGCCGGCGGGAGGTCGAGGCGCTCGGGGCAGCCGTTCAGCTCGATGGCCACTCCGCGCGCCGCGGCCGCCGCGAAGACGCGCGGCCAGTCCGCGCGAACGCCGCTGCGCAGGTCGTAAAGTCGCCCCTTCGGGTGGCCGAGGACGGCGACGCCCGGCGTCTCGATCGCGCGTACGAGCCGAGCCGTCTGGTCGCGCGGGCCCCTCAAGTCCGTATGAACGGAGGCGACGACGGCGTCGAGCTCCGGGACGGTCCGCGGCGTCACGTCGAGCGAACCGTCCTCGGCGATGTTCGCCTCGGCACCGACGAACATCCTGAAGGTCCCGGCGTGGAGGTTCAGGGCGTCCACCTCGCGCCGCTGCGCGCGGAAGTCGGCGGGGAAGAGGCCTCCCGCGACGGCGCAGTCGCGCGCGTGATCCGTCAGGAGGGCATAGGTGTCGCCGCGCGCCTCGAGGGCGCGGTGGAGCGCGGCGAGCGTCATCCGGCCGTCCGACCGGTCTGTGTGGAGGTGAGCGTCTCCGCGCAGGTCCGCGTGCGAGATCCCGGTCGGTGAAGAGAGGATCCGGTCCACGTCGGCGCGCGAGAGGAAGTCCGCCTTTCGATGGGCGCCGGGATCGGCCCGGTCGAGCATCGCGGCGAGGGCGTCGCCGACGTTCTCGTCCGACCCGCAGGCGAGGAACGCCGCGATCGCATCGGCGGCCCGCGACGAGACGCCCGGCAGCGAGACGACCGCGACGCGGCGCCCGAAGAGATCGATGGTGAGCTGGCGAAGCGTCCTCGCGGCGGCGCGGTACTCGGCGGCGCGCCGGCTCGCCGGCTCTTCGGCGGCCGCGAGCGCCAGGAGCGCCGCCGCGACGCGGTTGTTCGTGACCGAAGGCGCAGGGGGAACGCGGGACACGGCGGCAACGGCGGACATCGGGCGGCAATCCCTCGTCCCGATTGTACGGGCGAACCGGGTCGATAGACTCGGCGAGCGATGCGCCGCGAGAAGATCGTCGAGGGGGCGCTGGCTGCGGCTCTCGCTGCGCTCGCGCTCGCGGTGGCGCTCCCGTTTCGCACGGAAGCGATGGCGCGGCAGACGGTCTTCTCGCTCGGCTGGGACGCCGCGCTGCACGCGACCGAGGGTCTCGACCTCTTCGACGATCTGAGGCTCGTACGTCCTTTCGACGCGCTGGGTCTCCTCTTCAGCCGGCACTGGTGGGGGCCGGCCTGGGCGCTCGTGAGCGCGCCCTTCCAGGCCGCCTTCGGGCCGTCGCTGTCCGCCGCGAGCCTGCCGAGCTTCGTCGCGTTCGTCCTCGCGCCCGGCGCGGCGTTTCTCCTCGTGCGCCGGCTCGTTCCGGGCGGGCTCCTCGCGGCGGTCGCGACGGGGGTCCTCGTCGCGAGCCTGTTCCTGGGATCTCCGATGCTCCTCGAGATTTCCGCGTGGCCCATGCTCGAGAGCCTCGGAGGAACGCTCACGCTCTTCGCGTGGCTCTTCTTCGCCCGGCGCCGGACCCGCCGCCCCCGGCGCACCGCGTTTCTCTTCGGAACGGCCCTCTTCTTCCTGAAGTACCACTACGGGTTCTTCGTTCTGGGAACGTTCCTCGCCGTCGTCCTCGCCGAGGAGACTCCCGAGGCGCGACGACGCCTCGAAGCGGCCGCACGCGACCTCCTCGCGCGCGGAAAAGGCGCGGGGATCCTCGCTCTTTCAGCGGTTCTCGCGGCAACCCGGCTGCTTCTCGAGGCGCGCGGGGGAGACGCACTCGCCTCCCGCGTTCCCAGCGTCTCGAACGTCCTTTGGGGGGCGTTCGTCCTCCTGGTTCTCCTCGGCGCCGCGCGCCGCCGGAGCCTCTCGAACGCCTGGACGACCGCCTCCGGGACCTTCCGCGATCTCGTCGTCTTCGGCCTCCTGCCCGCGGCCGCATGGTGCCTCGATCCCGCGAACGTGCGCGGCTGGTACCGGCAGATCTTCCAGCCGACGGACTCGCCCGAGCGGAACCCGCTCGCGAAGCTGGCCGCGTTCGGGCGTTTTCTGCGTGACGACTGGACGCTCGGCGCCGGACCCGCCGCCCTCGTTCTCCTCGGACTCCTCCTCGCCCTCTCACTCCCACGGGACCGGACGCGCCGGGCGCTCGCCCTCTTCTCGATCTGGCCGGTCCTCCTGATGTCGCTGAACGCGTATCCCGTGGAGGCTCGTTATCTCGCGTGTCTCGTGCCGGCGCTTTTCGCGGCGGCGGTCGCGGGCTTCTCTGCCCTCGCGGCGGCGCTTCCCGAAAGAGCCCGGGTGCCCGCGCTCGCCGGGGCCGCCGTCCTGCTTCTCTTCAGTCTCGATCCGAGCCGCTGGCGACGAGAGCGCGACGGGCGCGCCGTGTATCGGTTCGCGTACGGACCCGCGGAGGTCACCGCCGTGACGTCGGCGGTGGCGGAAGCGCCTCCACGCGGAGCCATCCGCGTTCGGCTGCTGGCCGAGCCTCCGGTCTGGCCGACGGTCCGCCTCGCCCTGCGCCTCGCCCACCGCGATCTCGCGCCCGCCGACGTGGATGTCTCGCAGGCACCGTGAGAGAGGTCGTGGAGAGTTCGGACATGCCGGCTCGGCAGCATGGAAGACCCGTGTGGCTGGCGACCACCCTCCCTCTTGCTCTTGCCCTTTCGTTCCGCCCCGCGAGAGCCGCCGATCCCGTCGTGATCGAGGTCTTCGGGGGCAGCGCTCTCCAGCTCCGGACCCGGACCACGTTTCGGCAGGAGGGCGAGCCCGACCTGCGCTTCACCGCCCGCTGGGAAACGCATCCGTTTCTGCCGGCGCCTTATTACGCCTGGCGAGTCGGGCTCTGGCACGGCCGCGGCGCCTGGGAGCTTCAGTGGCTGCACCACAAGGCGTATCTCGAGAACCCGCCGCCGGAGATCCAGAGCTTCGAGGTCTCGCACGGGTACAACATCCTCACGTTCGGACGGGCGATGCGCCTGACCGGAGGCCTGGAGCTGCACGCCGGCGCGGGGCCGGTGATCACCCACACAGAAGGAGTCGTTCGCGGCCGTACGATCGAGAGCACCGGCACGACTTTCGCCGATGGCTACGATCTCGCCGGAGCCGCGATCATGGTCGGCGCCGGCTGGAAGCTGCCGCTCGTCGGCGGCCTCTTCGCCACCGTGAACGCGGAGGCCACGGGCGCCTGGGCCCGCGTAAAGATCGCCGGCGGGACCGCAGACGTGCCGAACGTGGCGCTCCACGGCCTCGTCGGTCTCGGGTACACGTTTTGAAGCGAGAGCGCCGGTTCGCGGGAGCGTGGCGCGTTGTAGAGTGACCGCGAGCGCCCCCCGAGGCGCTCCGGCATGACCGACACGAATTCCAGACCCATGATCGCCCTGATCGACGCGTCCAACTATCTCTACCGCGCGTTCTATGCCATCCGCGGGCTGACCGGCCCCGGAGGCCGGCCGACGAACGCGGTCTACGGCTTCCTGAACATGTGGCGGAAGTACGAAGCGAGCCGCAAACCCGCGGCCGTCGCGGTCGCCTTCGACCGGTACGAGAAGACGTTCCGCGCGGAGATGGACGCGACGTACAAGGCGAAGCGCCAGGCGATGCCCGACGACCTCGTGCCGCAGATCGAGGACGCGAAGCGGCTCTGCCGCCTGCTCGGCCTCGCCGTCGTCGAGGAAGCGGGATACGAGGCGGACGATCTCATCGGGTCGATCGCGGTCGCCGCCTCGGGCGCAGGCGTGCGGGTCGAGATCGCCTCCGCCGACAAGGACCTCTTCCAGCTCGTGAAGGACGACGCGGTCGTCGTCTGGCATCCGGTTCAGGAGCGCCTCCTGGACGAGGCGGGCGTCACGGAGTTCTTCGGCGTCCCGCCGGCGCGCGTCGTCGACGTCCTCGCGCTCATGGGCGACTCGTCGGACAACATCCCGGGCGTCCGGGGGATCGGCGAGAAGACGGCGAAGGAGCTGATCTCGACGTTCGGGTCTCTCGAGGACGTGTACGCGCGGCTGGACGAGGTGAAAGGCAAGCGCAAGGAAACGCTGGCGAGCGGGAGAGAGGACGCCTTCCGGTCGAGAGTGCTCGCGACGGTGCGATGCGACCGGCCCCTGCCGGCAGCCCCCGGGGAACTCCTCGAGCACTTCCGCATCCGCCCGCTCGGCGACGGGGCCGTGAGGGACCTCGCGGCGTTCTATGACGAGCTGGGGTTCGCGAAGCTGAAGAAGGAGCTGCTCGAAGCCCGGCCGAACGCTCCCGCGAAGACCGCCTCGCCCGTGACGCTCTCTCTTTTCGACGAGGAGGGCGTGGCGGTGCGAACGGACGAGGCGCCGCGCTGGATCGCGGACGCGTCAGGGCTCGACGCTCTCGTGACCGCGGTGCAGAAAGCGGGCCGTGCGGCGGTGCACGTGGAGTGCGGGCCCGGCTGTCCCTGGCCGGCGCCGCCGCTCGCGGCGGCCGTGGCCTTGCCGGGCGGAGAAACCGCGGCCTTCGCCCTCGACGAGCCGGGCACGCGGGCCCTCGGAGAGCTCTTTGCGCGCGTCCCGCTCGTCGCCCACGACGCCAAGCGACTTTTTCTCGCCGCGGACGCGCTCGGGATCGCCGCTCCCGCCCGGGTGTCCGACTCGATGCTCGCGAGCTACGTCGTCTCCCCGGGGCTCCACGCGCACGACCTCGGCGGCGACGCGCGCGCCATCCTCGATCTTCCGCCGGAGGCCGTCCCGCCCCTGAAGGAGCTCGCCGGTGGAGGCCCCGCCACGCTCGAAGTTCTCGCCTCGGAAGTCGGCCGGCGGTGGCTCGCTCCCCGCGCGCGCCTCCCGCTCGCGCTCATGGACGCCCTCCTTCCGCGCCTCGCCGAGGGCTCGCCTCTCGCTCGCGTCCTCGAGGAGATCGAGCTGCCGCTGGTGCCCGTCCTCGCACGCATGGAGATCGCGGGCGTCGCGGTGGATCGCGGCGTCCTCGCGGTGTTGTCCAGGGAGTTCGACGAGCGACTCGCCGCCCTCGAACGGAAGATCCACGAAGCCGCGGGGGAACCCTTCAACATCGGGTCACCGCCCCAGCTCGGGCGGATCCTGTTCGAGAAGCTCGGTTACCCCGCCGTGAAGAAGACGGCGAAGACGAAGTCGTGGGCGACGGGCTCCGACGTGCTCGAAGAGCTCGCCGCGCTCTCTACCGGGCCGGTGCCGGCTCTCGTCCTCGAGTGGCGCGAGATCTCGAAGCTCAAGGGGACGTACGTCGACGCGCTGCCCTCGGCGATCGCCGCCGACGGGCGCATCCACACGCGGTACGACCAGGCGGTCGCCGCGACGGGTCGCCTCTCCTCGAACGCGCCGAATCTCCAGAACATCCCCGTGCGCTCCGAGGCCGGCCTCGCGATTCGCCGCGCGTTCGTCGCGGCCCCGGGATGCGTTCTCGTGGCGGCCGACTACTCCCAGGTCGAGCTGCGCCTCCTCGCGCACCTCTCGGGCGACGAGGCGCTTCTCGAGACGTTCCGGCGCGGGGAGGACGTCCACCGGGCGACGGCGGCGAAGATCTTCTCGATCGCTCCGGAGGCGGTCACCGCGAATCAGAGGCGCGGGGCCAAGACGATCAACTTCGGCGTGCTCTACGGCATGGGCCCGTTCGCGCTGGCCGCGCAGCTCGGCGTGTCGCGCGGCGAGGCGAAGGCGTTCATCACCGCTTATTTCGACCGGTTCCCGCGGATTCGTGCGTGCCTCGACGCGATCCTCGAGAAGGCGCGCGCGACCGGCGGCACCGAGACGATCTTCGGCCGCGTGAGGCCCATCCCCGGCCTCCACGACCGCAACCACAACGTGCGCGCGAACGCCGAGCGGATGGCGATGAACGCGCCGTTCCAGGGCTCCGCGGCCGATCTGATCAAGAAGGCGATGATCAACCTGAACGCCGCGCTGGGGCGCGAGATCCCCGCGGCGCGCCTCCTCCTGCAGGTGCACGACGAGCTCGTCCTGGAGTGCCCGGAAGCTCTCGCCGCGAGGACGGCGGCGCTCGCGAAGACCACGATGGAAGGCGCCGCAGCGCTCCACGTCCCTCTCACGGTGTCCGTCGGAACGGGCCGGAACTGGGCGGAGGCGAAGTGAGGGGCTGGCGGGCATGGCGTGCCGCTAGAATCCTGTCGATGCGTCCCGTTTTCCCCGTCGCCGCCGCGATCCTCGCGGGTGCGAGCCTCTCGCGCGCGCAGGCGCCGGCGCCGCGGCCCGTCGAGGCGCTGCCCGATGCCGTGCGGGTGACGCCCGCGGAGGTCGCGTACGTTCACCCGCTCTTTCGGGCGCTCGACGAGGCGCCGAAGCTCGCCGGAGAGAGGTCGAACCCGCCCGATCTCGACACGCGCCAGCCGCTCGTCCTCGCGGTCCATCTCCTCGAGACGGGACGCGTGACGGAGGCCGTTCCGATCGAGCCGCCCCTCAAGGGCCTCGCCGCGCCGCTCGCGGCTGTCGTCCCCCGCTGGCGGTTCACGCCCGCGAAGAAGGGCGGACAGCCCGTGCCGACCTGGGCGACGCACTCCCTCGACCTCGCGATCTCGCTCGAGAAGGGGGTCTTCACCGCCTTCACGCTCGAGGCGCTGCGCAAGGACGATCCGCTCGTCCCGGCGGTCCGCGACGTCTCCGGCGACGCGTGGATGGCTCGATACCCGCACGACATCGAACCCAAGGACCCCGCCGCCGTTTCGATCGAGGACGTGGACGTGCTTCCATCGCCCGAGAAGACCCCATGGAGCTTCGACGCGGCGCGCGTGAGGGCCCGCACGACGGCGCTCGTCGAGGTCTCCGATCAGGGCGCGGTGGCGAGGTTCCTCCCCACCGGCGAGACGGAACCGCTCCTCGGGATCTGGCTGAGGCAGCTCGCCTCGAAATGGCGGTTCACGCCCGCGCTCTCGGGCGGCCGGCCGGTCTCGTGCTGGATGACGCTCGACGCCACGCTCGACTACACGCTCGATTCGGCGAAGAAGAAGAGCGAGCGCGTCGTGAAGAAGAACCTGCGCGCCGCGGCAAAGTGAATCGGGGGAGGAAGACGAACTACTCGACCTTGCGAACGTCACCCGATCGCCTGGTGAGCTTCTTCGCGTCGAAGAACTCGAGCAGCGGAATGAGCGTCTTGCGCGTGAGTCCGAGGAGGTCCCGGAAGCCGGCCACCGAGAGCGTCTGCCCGCGCACCGACTCGAGCTTCCTTTCCGCCGAGGCCGCCACGTCGCGATGGACGACGAGGTCGGGGGACAGCCGGACGAGGATTCCGGACTTCACGAGGTGCGACACGAGGCCGTCCACGACGGCCGGCTTCGTGCCGACCTTGGCCGCGAGATCGGGGAGTCTCGGCGGCTCGAACCCCGCCGCCCGATAGGCCTCGGCGATCTTCGCGGCGAACGACGCGGCGACCCCCTCGAGATCGGCCGCTTTCGAGCCGGGCGGGACGACGCGATCGCCGTCGAGCGCGAGCTTCTTCGACGCTGCGAGGACCGCGATCCAGCCGTCCGCGGCGGCGGGCGGCAGCCCCCTGGCCAGGCGCTCCGAGAACTCGCTCTTGCCGAACGAGGCGGACGCGGTGCCGCTCTTCTTGCGTTCGGCGAAGGCGGCCGACGCCCTCTCGGCGAGGGACGCCGCAACGCCCGCGTGTGCGTAAAGCGCGGGCGCGATGCGAAGAGCCTTTCCCGAGGAGGCGAGCGCGTCGAGCAGGCCCGCCGCGGAGGCGGCGGAAACGCCGAGGCGGGGAGCGAGGCGTGCGGCCGTGAGGCCGGCCGGGCCGGCCTCGAGGAGGAAGAGCTCCGCGAGGTCCCCCTCGTCACCCTTCTCGAGCACGGCGAGCGCGCGGTCCACGTCCGCGCCGCTCTTGCGCCTCAGGCGCGGTCGCCCGGCATCGAGGACACGCCCGCCTCCGACCGTCTCGGCGGGCGAAGGCCGGCGAAGGACGAAGCGGTCGCCCGGGCGCGCGGGCAAAGGCACGTCCAGCATGATCTGCGCGAAGGTGGTCGAGCCGGGGGAGAAGACACGAGCTCCCGGCGCTTCGAGGTTCGCGGCGAGGCGGTGAACGCGGCCCGCGACGTCGGCCGTTCCCAGGTGGACGCGCAGCCGAGCGCCGTCTTCGATCGGAGCCGCGGGAGACGGGAGCCACGTGACCTCGACGGTCAGGACGGAGGAAGGCTCGAGTCCGCCGCGTGCGACGAGGGCCTGCCCGCGGCGCAGCGTCGCGCGCTCGACGCCGGCGAGATTCAAGCTCGTCCGCTCCCCGGCCTGCGCCTGAGCGCGCTCCTCGCCGTGAACCTCGAGTCGCCGCACCCGCACGTCGAGCCCCTCGGGAAGCAGCGTGAGCGGGTCTTCGGGTGCGAGGCGCCCGCCGTCCAGCGTGCCCGTCACGACGGGGCCGAACCCCTTCATCGTGAACGCGCGGTCGAGGAAGACGCGGGCCGTGCGGCGGCTCCGGTCCTCGCGCGCGATGCGCGCCGCGGCCTCCGTGAGCTGGCGGCGGAGCACCTGAATCCCCTCGCCTGTCACCGCGGAGACGGGCACGATCGGGGCGCTCGCGAGAAAGGAGCCTTTCAGGAGTTCCTTGATCTCCTCTTCCACGAGCGCCCCGGTCTCCGCGTCGACGAGATCGCTCTTCGTCCGGGCGACGACCCCGGACGTCAGCCCGAGGAGCTTCAGAATGTCGAGGTGCTCGCGTGTCTGCGGCATGACGGAGTCGTCGGAAGCGACCGCGAGGAGGACGAGGTCCACGCCCTGCGCGCCCGCGACCATCGTGCGCACGAACTTCTCGTGTCCGGGCACGTCCACGAACGAGAACATCGTGTCGTCCCAGGCCGCGTGCGCGAACCCGAGGTCGATCGTGATGCCGCGGGCCTTCTCCTCCGGCAGGCGGTCGGGATCCGTCCCCGTGAGCGCCTTGACGAGCGCGCTCTTGCCGTGGTCGATG
>DATIFW010000013.1:0-2386 GCA_035455045.1 Thermoanaerobaculia bacterium
ATTTCCAATTTCAGCGGCCAACTCGCGCGTGCGGCCGGGCGCCTCCCCGAGCCAGAAGGGAAGCGTCGGCGGCTGGCCCTTCGCGTCCGCCACGCGGACGATGCCGGGCTCGATCCGGATGACGCGCCACGACGCGTTTCCGAGCTGGAAGATGTCGCCGCCGTTGGACTCGACGGCCCAGTCCTCGTTGACGGTCCCGACGAGCGTGCCATCCGGCTCGAGCCTCACCTGGTAATCCGCCGTGTCGGGAATCGCGCCTCCGGACAGGAGAGCGGTCAGGCGCGAGCGCTTCGTCCCCATGAGCCGGCCGTTCACGCCGTCGCGGTGGAGCAGCGCGCGCCGGCCTTCCGTGTGGAGCGCGACGACGCGGTCGAACTCCTCCCGCGCGAGGTCCCGATACGGCCAGGCTTTCCTCACGAGGTCGAAGAGAGAGCGCTCCTCCCAGGCTTCCGACGCGCAGGCGGCCACGAGCTGCTGCGCGAGGATGTCGAGCGGACGCGGGGGCATCGGCGTCCTGTCCAGGACGGAACGGTGGATCGACGCGAGAAGGGCGGCCCCTTCCACGAGTTCGTCCAGCGTGAGCGGGAAGAGCCGTCCCTTCGGGACCTTCCGGAGCACGTGGCCCGCGCGGCCGACGCGCTGGAGGAACGTCGAGATCGAGCGCGTGGCGCCCACCTGGATCGCGAGGTCCACGTCGCCGGCGTCGATCCCGAGCTCCAGCGAGGCCGTCGCGACGAGCGCGCGGAGCGTGCCGGCCTTCAGGCGTTGCTCGGCGTCGAGGCGCCGTGCCTTCGACAGGCTCCCGTGGTGGCTCGTCACGGCATCCTCCCCGAGGAGGCGCGTGAGCTGTGCCGAGATGCGCTCGGCCATCTTGCGCGTGTTCACGAAGACGAGCGTCGTGCGGTGCTCGCGGACGAGCTCGCCGATGCGCGCGTAGATCTCCTCCCACTGCTCGTGCGAGCAGACCGTCGCGAGGGGCGACGGCGGGACCTCGATCCCGAGGTCGAGCGTGCGGAACGTGCCGGCGTCGACGAGTGTGCAGGAGCGCCCCTGGCCGACCAGGAAGCGTCCGACGTCGTCGAGCGGCTTCTGAGTGGCCGAAAGGCCCACGCGCTGAATGGGCCTGCCGGCGAGATGCTCGAGGCGCTCGAGTGAGAGCGCGAGGTGGCTGCCGCGCTTGTCGCGGATGAGAGCGTGGATCTCGTCGACGATGACCGTCGAAACCGTTCGGAGCATCTTCCGGCCGCCCTCGCTCGTCAGGAGGAGGTAGAGCGACTCGGGGGTCGTCACGAGGATGTGCGGCGGCCGGCGGGTCATCGCCGTGCGCTCCCCCGACGGCGTGTCGCCCGTGCGCACGAGGACGCGCACCTCGGGAACCGTCGGGTCGAGGGCCCGGATCTCGGCGAGCGGCCCCTGGAGATTCTTCTGGACGTCGTTCGACAACGCGCGCAGCGGCGAGACGTAGAGGACCTGCGTCTCGTCCTTCAGATCGGATCCCTGGCGAATCAGGGCGTCGATGGCCGAAAGGAACGCCGCGAGCGTCTTGCCCGAGCCCGTCGGAGCCGCGATGAGCGTGTTGCGTCCGTCGCGGATCGCCGGCCAGCCGTCGCGCTGCGGTGGCGTGGGCTCGCCGAGGCGGTCCTTGAACCACGTTTGAACGGCAGGGTGGAGGGGGGCGAGGAGAGACATCGAGACTCGATCTTAACCAGAGTTTCGGTCGTCTTTATTTCCGCCGCGGGGGATCTCGACGCCTCGGGGCCCGCGCTCGTGAACGCGATCGTGCCGCGCCCGGCGCCGCCAGCCCGATGAGATGCCTCGAGAAAAACGTACAGGATACGGTCGAAATTTCGCCTTGCTAAGCACAATCGAGCTCAAGCAGAGGGCTGGAATAGTTCGCCTGAATCATCGAAGTGCTTTTGTTACCAATGGGATTGGATTTTCGACAGTAATCACTCCTTGTCGTTTTGAAGCCAAAGAATGATGCAGCTAGTTCATGTTAGTCGCTAACCGCGGCACCATCTTGTGTCGAACAACGACCGCGACTCATCGACGACGAGAAGAGGAGAGGAGAGCCGTATGAAACACCCCGCAAGGCTATTGCTCGCGCTGGCGCTTCTGCCGCTGCCCCTTCGGAGCGAGCACAAGGCGCTGCCCGAGCCGAGCCACCCACAACCCGTATCGCTCAGCGCGGCGAAGATTCTCCAGAGCGGAAGCCTGGGCAAGGTCTTGCTCAGCTACTACTCCGCGGCCGAGATCCAGAAGGGCGTCTACATCGGGGCGGAGTATTGCCTCGCGTGCCACCCGTCCTACGCGAAGTTCAAGGACACGCGGCACGCATCCCTGCTCCGCCGGCCGATGACGGACTACACCTTGATTCCGGACAAGG
>DATIFW010000014.1:0-17543 GCA_035455045.1 Thermoanaerobaculia bacterium
GGCCCTGCCTCGTCGTCCAGCGCAAGACGAAGGACAACGACGGATACGACGCCCTTCAGCTCGGACTGGTCGGACGCGTCTCGCCGCGGCGCCTCACCGCTCCCGCGAAGGGTCACTTCGAGAAAGCGGGCGTGCCGCCGACGAAGACGCTCGGCGAGGTGCGGTGTGACGCGGACGAGAAGGCCGCCCCGGGCGACAAGGTGCTCTGCGACATCTTCGCCGAGAAGGAGCACGTCGACGTCGTCGGCGTCTCGAAGGGCAAGGGATTCCAGGGCGTCGTCAAGCGCCACGGCTTCGCCGGCGGCGCGGCCACGCACGGCTCGATGTTCCACCGGGCGCCGGGCTCGATCGGGCCGTCGGCGTTCCCGTCGCGCGTCTTTCCGGGCACGCGGTCCTCGGGCCGGATGGGCGGCAAGCAGACGACGATGAAGAACCTGGTCGTCGTGCGCGTCGACGCCGAGAACCACCTGCTCTACCTCCGGGGCGCGGTCCCGGGAGCGCGAAACACGGTCGTCAAGATCGTGAAGAAGCTCTCCGGGAAAGCCGGCCGCGGGGCGGCGGCGTGAAGGGGGCGATGATGGCGACGACCCGAAGAACCCCCGCCGCGAAAGCCCTCGCGAAGAAAGCCGCGAAGAGCGGCGCCGCGGACGATGCGAAGGCGGGCGAGGCCGCCTCGCTCACGCTCCCGCTTCGCAACCTCGCAGCCGAAAAGGTCGGTGAGGTCACTCTTCCGGAAGAGATCTTCGGCGTGCCGTTCCGCCGCCACCTCGTGTGGGAGGTCGTGAAGCAGATCCGCGCGCGCGAGCACCGCGGCACGCACAAGACGAAGGTCCGCTCCGAAGTCTCCGGCAGCGGCAAGAAGCCGTTCAAGCAGAAGCACACCGGCCGCGCGCGCCAGGGCGGCGGGCGCCCGCCGATCCACCGCCACGGCGGCACGGCCTTCGGCCCCGTTCCGCACTCCTACGACCTGAAAGTCAATGCGAAGGCGAAGAAGGCGGCCCTGCGCTGCGTCCTTTCCGAGAAGGCTCGCGGCAACCAGGTGGTCCTCCTCGACTCGCTCGAGCTCTCGAGCCACAAGACGAAGGACTTCGCGGGCGTGCTCGCGAAGCTCGGCGTCGAGGGCAAGGCGCTCGTCCTCGACCGGAAGCAGAACGTCAACCTCTCGCGCGCGGCCGCGAACAACCCGAAGGTTCAGGCGATGGACGTCCTCGGCATCAACGTCTACGACGCGCTGAACGCGTCGACGCTCGTCTTCTCCGAGGACGCGCTCCGCGCGGCCATCGAGGTGCTGGCGTGAGCGAGCGAACCATGCAGTCCGTGCTCGTGCGCCCCGTCCTCACAGAGCGCTCCACGGCGATGAGCCAGGCGCAGAACGTTCTCACGTTCGACGTCGCCCGCGACGCGAACAAGATCCAGATCCGCAAAGCCGTCGAGGCCCTCTTCCAGGTCAAGGTGGACGCCGTCCGCGTCGTCGCCGTGTCCGGGAAGATCAAGAAGGTCGGCAAGTCGATCGGCCGGGCCCAGGATCGAAAGAAGGCCTACGTGAAGCTGGCGAAGGGCCAGAAGCTTCCGGCCCTCTTCGAAGGGGTGTAACGCGCCATGCCCGTCAAGTCGTACAAACCCACATCTCCCGGCCTCCGCCAGCGGACCACGTCCGACTTCTCGGAGATCACGAAGTCCGCGCCGGAGAAGTCGCTCACGCGCGGGAAGCTCAAGTCCGGCGGCCGCGACAGCCGCGGCCACCTCACGTCCTGGTGGCGGGGCGGCGGGCACAAGAAACGCTATCGCGACATCGACTTCAAGCGCGACAAGCGCGACATCCCGGCGAAGGTCGCCTCCATCGAGTACGACCCGAACCGGTCGGCGCGCATCGCGCTCCTCGCCTACGCCGACGGGGAGAAGCGCTACATCGTGGCGCCCGCCGGCCTCGCGGTCGGCCAGACGGTCGTGGCCGGCCCCGCCGTCGACATCGTGGTTGGAAACGCGCTCCCGCTCAAGGCAATCCCGCTCGGCACGGTCGTCCACAACGTGGAGTTCAAGCCGGGAGGCGGCGGACAGCTCGCGCGCTCGGCCGGAGCCGGGGCGCAGCTCATGGCGAAGGAGGGGGCTTTCGCGCTCCTCCGCGTGCCGTCGGGCGAGCTTCGGCGCGTCGGCGTCGACTGCTACGCGACGATCGGCCAGGTCGGCAACCTCGAGCACGAGAACATCTCGATCGGCAAGGCCGGCCGCAACCGCTGGCTCGGCTGGAAGTCGCACAACCGCGGCGTCGCGATGAACCCCGTCGACCACCCGATGGGCGGCGGCGAGGGCAAGACGTCGGGAGGGCGCCACCCGACCTCGCCGTGGGGCTGGAAGACCAAGGGCATGAAGACGCGCAACAACAAGCGGACCGACGCCATGATCGTCAAGCGCCGCAAGTAGGGATTCGAGGAAACACATGTCTCGTTCCACGAAAAAAGGGCCGTTCGTCGACGCGCCGCTCCTCGAGAAGATCACCGCGATGAACGCGGCGTCCGAGAAGCGCGTCCTGAAGACGTGGTCGCGCCGCTCGACGATCCTGCCCGACATGGTCGGCCACACGCTCGCCGTCCATAACGGCAAGAAGTTCATCCCCGTCTACATCTCCGAGAACATGGTCGGGCACAAGCTCGGCGAGTTCTCGCCCACGCGCATCTTCAAGGGCCACTCGGGCAAGAAGGTCGAGAAGGGCGCGACGCCGGGCGCTCCGGGCGTTCCAGGCGCACCGGGTGCTCCGAGCGCTCCGGGCGCACCGGGCGCTCCGGGCGGTTCCGCCCCGGCCGCGCCGGCGGCGAAGGCCTGAGGAGGGGAGCGATGCAAGCTGTCGCCCGTCTCCGCCATTACCGGGGCTCGGCCCAGAAGGTGCGGCTCGTCGCCGACCTCATCCGGATGAAGCCGGTCGGGAAAGCGCTCGCGACTCTACGCACGACGCGCAAGAGCTGCTCTCCCGACCTCCTGAAGCTCGTCGAGTCCGCGATCGCAAACGCCCGGCAGAACGAGTCGGGCGTGGACGCGGATGCGCTCGTCGTCTCGAAGATCCACGTCGACGAGGCCGGCAGGAAGCCCTTGCAGCGCAATGCCATGATCCGCGCGATCTCGAACTACAAGAAGCGCTTCGCCCGCCCGCGCTTCATGAGCGGCCCGCAGGGCCGCATGTGGCTCGTGCCGCGCCCGTTCTGCCACGTGACGGTCACCCTGTCGGACGACGCCGCCGCGCGCAAGGAAGCGGGTCTCAAGGCCGAGGCTCCGAAGCCGCTCGTGAAGAAGCGCCAGGGCCGCGTCGCGGCCGCCGTCTCCGCCGCCGCGCATCGCCCCGGCCGCGAGGATCGCGCCGTCGAGCGCGCGCACAAGAAGGTTGCCTCCGACGAGAAGCGCGCCGAGCGGGCCGAAGCCGCCGAAGCGAATCAGGAAAAGCACGAGAAGCACGAAAAGCACGAGAAGAAGTCGAAGAAGCCGACGAAGCCGGAATCGGCCGGGTAACGGGAGCACACGATGGGTCAAAAAGTCCACCCCTACGGTTTTCGCATCGGCTACAACCGGACCTGGCACTCGCGCTGGTACGCGGAGAAGGACTACCTCAAGTTCCTGCACGACGACCTGAAGCTCCGCGACGAGCTCAAGCGGGACCTCGTCAACGCGGCAGTCTCGGAGGTGGAGATCGAGCGCGGCAACAAGCTGAAGATCAACATCATGACCGCCCGTCCCGGCGTCATCATCGGGAAGAAGGGCGCGTCCGTGGACCAGCTCCGCGACCGGCTGCAGCAGCGGCTCGGGAAGGACATCCACGTGAACATCGTCGAGATCCAGCGCCCCGAGACGGACGCCCAGCTCGTCGCCGAATCCATCGCGATGCAGCTCGAGCGCCGCGTCGCGTTCCGCCGGGCGATGAAGAAGGGCATGGAGTCCGCCTTCCGCTTCGGCGCGCAGGGCATCAAGATCCGCTGCGGCGGACGCCTCAACGGCGCCGAGATCGCGCGCTCGGAGTGGTATCAGGAGGGCCGCCTCCCGCTTCACACCCTCAAAGCCGACATCGACTACGGCTTCGCCGAGGCGCGGACGACGTACGGAAAGATTGGCGTCAAGTGCTGGATCTACAAGGGCGACCTCCATCGTGCCAAGAGCCGCCGGAAGATCGCGTAAGGAACGAAGCTCATGTTGATGCCGTCGAAGGTCAAGTATCGGAAACAGCAGCGCGGCCGCATGTGCGGCACGGCGCGCAAGGGCTCGGATCTCTCCTTCGGGGAATACGGGCTGCAGGCGGTCGAGCCGGGCTGGCTCACCGCCCGCCAGATCGAAGCTGGCCGCGTCGCGGTCCAGCGCCACGTGAAGCGCGGCGGAAAACTCTGGATCCGCGTGTTTCCCGACAAGCCGATCACGAAGAAACCCGCCGAGACGCGCATGGGCAAGGGCAAGGGCGCGCCGGAAGGCTGGGTCTGCGTCATCAAGCCCGCACGCATCCTGTTCGAGATGGAAGGCGTCGACGAGAAGACGGCGCGCCAGGCCTTCGGCCTCGCGTCGGACAAGATCGGGATCAAGACCCGTTTCGTGTCGCGGACCTTCCTCGCGGCGGTGAGGTGACGACATGACGATGAAGATCCAGGCCATGCTCGACTGGTCGCCCGAAGAGAAGGCCGCGAAAGCGAAGGAGTGGGCGCAGTCCCTCTTCACGCTCCGCCTCCAGAAGGCCACCGGCCAGCTCGAGAACCCGATGAAGATCAAGGAGCTCCGCAAGGACATCGCCCGCCTGAAGACCGCGCAGCACATGAGCGCGGCAGAGGCGGCGGCCGCGGCTGCGGCCCCCGAAGCGCACGAGGGGGCGCCGCCGGACACGGCGGCCCAGACGGAGACGTCCGAAGAGAACGTTGCTTCGAAGGTGAAAGAGGCGGGGGCGAAGCGCAAGGGCGCGGCCGCGGCGACACCCTCCGGCAAAGGGGCCAAGAAGCGCGCGGCGGCTGCCGCAAAGGCCACCCAGAAGAAGACTGCCGCAAGCCCGAGCAAGGGACATTCACCTTCCAAGAAATCTGCGGAACCGAAGGGCAAGACCGCCGCTGCTCCGAAGGCCAAGTCCGCCGCCTCGAAGAAAAGCAAGAAGAAATAGTTCGTAACAGGAAGCAGTGAGCACGCCCATGAGCACCAACGCAGAAAAGCCCGGCGCCGCCGTTCTGGCGGGCGCTTCCGCGCCCGCGACGGCGGTCGAGGTGGCCGTCGAGCCCCGGCGCAGCCGCAAGGTCGGGACCGTCGTCTCGAACAAGATGGAGAAGACCGTGGTCGTCGAGGTCTCGCGCCTCGTCAAGCACGGCCGCTACGGCCGCTTCCAGCGTAAGTCGGCGCGGTTCCTCGCGGACGACCGCGTCCTCAAGGCGCAGCCCGGCGACACCGTGCAGATCGAGGAAACACGGCCCTTGTCGGCCAAGAAGCGCTGGCGTGTGACGGCGATCGTGACGAAGGGTCGCACCCTCGTTTCCGACACGGCCGAGGTTCCGGGCAGCGAGGCCAAGAGCCCGGCGAAGGGCGCGCCCGAGAGGAAGGTGCCCGCCAAGGGCGCGCCCGAGCCGGCGAGGAGGGTGCCGTGATCCAGATGGGGACGATCCTCGAGGTCGCCGACAACTCGGGCGCCCGCCGGCTGGCGTGCATCAAGGTGCAAGGGGGCTCGACCGGCGACTACGGCCGGATCGGCGACGTCATCACGTGCTCGGTGAAGGAGTCGAATCCGGACGCGCCCGACACGGTCAAGAAGGGAAAGGTCGTCAAGGCCGTCATCGTGCGCACGGTGCGCGAGCAGCGGCGCCGAGACGGCAGCTACATCCGGTTCGACACGAACGCAGCCGTCCTCGTCAACAACGAAAGGGAGCCGATCGGAACGCGCGTGTTCGGACCGGTCGCGCGCGAGCTCCGTGAGAAGAAGTTCATGAAGATCATCTCCCTGGCTCCGGAAGTCATCTGACCATGAAGAAAAAACAGCCGACGTACACCGGGAAGCGCCGGATCCGCAAGGACGACGTCGTTCTCGTCCTCACGGGGAAGGACCGCGGGGCGCGCGGGAAGGTCCTCAAGGTGCTGCCCGAGAGGGGCCGCGCCGTCGTCGAGGGCGTGAACAAGATCAAGCGGGCCACGCGCGCGAATCCCCAGAAGAACATCAAGGGCGGCATCCTCGAGCGCGAGGCGCCGATCGCCCTGTCGAACCTCATGCTCATCGATCCCGAGGGCGGCAAGCCGACGCGCGTGGGAATCCGTCCCGAGGGCGGCGAGTGGGTGCGTTACGCCAAGAAGAGCGGGGCGACGATCGGCACGCTCCGGCCGGCGAGCGAGTGAGGACCACATGAGCACCGCACGTCTCGAGGACAGGTACAAGAAAGACGTCATCCCGGTCCTCAAGAAGGAGTTCGGGATCGACAACCCGATGGCCGTCCCGAAGCTGGAGAAGGTCGTCCTCAACATGGGAATCGGCGAGGCCATCACGAACGCGAAGCTCGTCGACGCGGCCGCCGAGGAGCTCACGAAGATCGCCGGCCAGCGCGCCGTGGTCACGCGCGCGAAGAAGTCCATCGCGACGTTCAAGCTCCGCGCCGGAATGCCGATCGGCTGCCGCGTGACGCTGCGCGGCGAGAGGATGTACGAGTTTCTCGACCGCCTCATGAACGTCGCGCTCCCGCGCGTGCGCGACTTCCGGGGCGTGCCGACGCGCGCGTTCGACGGACGCGGCAATTACACGCTCGGCGTCAAGGACCACCTCATCTTTCCCGAGATCGACCCCACGAAGATCGACAAGTCCAAGGGTCTCAACGTCACCATCGTCACGACGGCAGGCTCGGATGACCGGGCCCGGGTTCTCCTGCGAGAGCTCGGCATGCCGTTCGGCCGATAGCAAGTCAAGGAGCGCAGGCATGGCTCGTCGCGCCGCGATCATCAAGGCGAACTCGAAACTGAAATACGCGATCCGCAAGCGAAACCGCTGCAGGCGCTGCGGCCGTCCGCGGGCGTTCATGCGGAAGTTCGGGCTCTGCCGCATCTGCTTCCGGAACCTCGCGCTCGCGGGCTACGTGCCCGGCGTGACGAAGGCGTCGTGGTGAGGAGGGGACGATGAACATCAGCGATCCCGTCTCCGATCTCCTCGCGCGCCTGAGGAACGCCCTCTCGGCCCGGCACGAGAAGGCCGACATCCCGTCGTCGCGCTTCAAGGTCGAGCTCGCCCGGATCCTCAAGGACGAGGGCTACATCAAGAACTTCAAGGTGATGGACGACCGGGGAGGCAGCCTCCTGCGCCTGTACCTCAAGTACGACGATACGGGGAACCCCGTCATCCACGGCCTCGCGCGCTCGAGCAAGCCCGGCCGGCGCCTCTATGCCGGCAAGAACGAGCTGCCCGAGGTTCTCGGCGGCCTCGGCGTCGCCATCGTGTCCACCTCGCAAGGCCTCCTCACCGGCCACGACGCGAAAAAGCGCGGCGTGGGCGGCGAGGTCGTCTGCACGGTGTGGTGAGGAGCGACATGTCTCGAGTCGGTCAAAAGCCCATTCCCATTCCCAAGGGCGTCGACGTTCAGGTCGCGGACCTTTCGGTCACCGTGAAAGGACCGAAGGGCGCCGTCGTGACGCCCATCCTCGCGGGCATCACGGTCGAGAAGAAAGACGGACTCGTCCGCCTCTCCCGCGGCGGCGAAGAGAAGAAAGACAAGGCGCTCCACGGCCTGAACCGCGCGCTGCTCCAGAACGCGGTTCTCGGCGTCACCCAGGGCTTCAAGCGCGAGATCGATCTCGTGGGCATCGGCTTCAAGGCCGAGGTCAAGGGACAGGCCGTCGTGTTCAGCGTGGGCTTCTCTCACGTCGTGAAGTTCCCGATGCCCGAGGGCATCAAGGTCGAGGTCGCGCCAGACGCGAAGGCCAAGGACATCACGCACATCATCGTCACGGGAGTCGACAAGCAGAAGGTCGGACAGACGGCAACGGAGATCCGCGGCATTCGCCCGCCAGACCCGTACAAGCTGAAGGGATTCCGCTTCGTGGGCGAGGTTCTCAAGAAGAAGGCCGGCAAGGCCACGGGCAAGTAAGGAAGCAGGAACCATGGAAAAGGCTCAAGCCCGGATCGAAGCGAAGGACCGCATCCACGCGCGCATCCGGCGAAAGGTGAAAGGAACGGCGGAGCGGCCGCGCCTCGCGGTCTCCAAGACGCTCCGCTGGATCTCCGTGCAGATCATCGACGATGCCGCCGGAACGACGCTCGCACACGCGACCTCGCGCGAGACGGGCGTGCGCGGCGAGGCGAAGAGCGCGGCCAACAAGACGGCCGCCGTCAAGGTCGGGGCTCTCATCGCCGAGCGGGCCCAGGCGAAGGGCATCTCGGCAGTCGTGTTCGACCGCGGAGGCCATCTCTACCACGGCAACGTGAAAGCGCTCGCAGAAGCCGCTCGCGAGAAGGGGTTGAAGTTTTGAGCAGCAACGCGCCGACCAATCGTCCCCAGCGCCCGAACCGTCCGGGCGGCAACCGTCCCGGCGGCCCGCCGCCCCGTCCGGCCGGTGCCCTCGGCGAGGGCCGCGCCGGAGCCGACCTCATCGATCACGTGGTGCACATCAACCGCGTGACGAAGGTCGTCAAGGGCGGCAAGAACTTCTCGTTCTCGGCTCTCGTCGTCGTGGGCGACGGGCACGGCCGCGTCGGCTACGGCGCCGGCAAGGCGAAGGAAGTCCCGATGGCCATCAAGAAGGGGATCGAGATGGCCAAGAAGAAGATGATCAGCGTCCCGCTGAAGGGCAAGACGATCCCGCATCCCATCGTCGGACACTACGGCGCGGGCCGCGTGATGCTGAAGCCGGCGTCCGAGGGTACGGGCGTCATTGCGGGCGGGGCCGTCCGCGCCGTGCTCGAGTCGGCGGGCGTCCAGAACATCCTCACGAAGTCGCTCGGCACGACGAACCCGCACAACGTCGTGAAAGCCACGTTCGACGCGCTCCAGCACCTGCAGCTCGAAGCGACGATCGCGAAGGCCCGCGGCGTCGGCAACGGCGAGGCGAAGGCGGAACCGGCCCCCGCGACAGCGGTTCCGGCCGCGCCGGTGGCGGTGCCCGAGACCACGGAGAAGCTCGGATGAGCGACACGGACAAGACCGAGAAGATCGAGATTGAGAAGACCGAGAAGAGGAAGAAGACCCCCTCGAAGGTGAATGCCCCGGCGCAGGCCGGGGCGGCGACGCCGAAAAGCGCAGCCGATGCGGGCGCGACGGCGACACCCTCTTCCCCTTCTAAGCAGCCCCCGGCCGCCGCGGAAGCGGCGGCTCCGAAGTCTTCCGGGGCGGCGTCAGCGGCCGTGCAGAATCCTTCGGCGGCAGCGAAAGCGGCCGCTCCGAAGCAAATCCGTATTCGTCAGGTCAGGTCGGGCATCTGCGCGCCCGTCGACCAGAAACTGACGCTCTCCGGGCTCGGCCTCCGGCGCATCCGGCAGGAGGTCGTCCGCCCCGACACCCCGACGGTTCGGGGCCAGGTCCAGAAGGTCCGCCACCTCGTCGAAATCGTCGAGGGTGGCGCGGCGAGGTAAACGCATGTCTCACGGACTCCACAACCTAGGGCCCCGCAAGGGTGCGACGTCGACGCGGAAGCGCATCGGGCGCGGCCCCGGTTCCGGCCTCGGCAAGACGTCGGGAAAGGGCCACAAGGGACAGAACTCGAGGAGCGGCTACTCGCACCTGCGCGGCCACGAAGGCGGCCAGATGCCGCTCCACCGGCGGATGCCGAAGCGCGGCTTCACGAACATCTTCCGCAGGGAGTGGTCGACGGTCAGCGTCGAGGCCCTGGAGCGCCTGTTCAAGGCCGGTGACACCGTGACTCTCGAAGCTCTCAGAAACGCCGGTGTCAAGAAGACGAGCCAGGGCGTGAAGGTCCTCGGATCGGGCGAGCTCAAGAAGGCGCTCGTCGTCTCCGCGCACCATTTCACGGAAGGCGCGAAGAAGAAGATCGAAGCCGCGGGCGGCCGTTGCGAGGTCGTGGCCCGGTAATGCAGATCCTCGAGTCGTTCCGCAACATCTTCGCGATCCCGGACCTGAGGAAGCGTGTGCTCTTCACGTTCGGGCTGCTCGCGATCTACCGGATCGGTTCGCACATCCCGACGCCCGGCCTGGACGCGTCCGCGCTGGAGGAGTTCTTCAAGGCGAGCGCCGGAGGCCTGCTCGGCTTCCTCGACGTGTTCTCGGGCGGCGCGCTGAGGCGTCTGTCGGTCTTCGCGCTCGGGATCACGCCGTACATCACGGCCTCGATCATCCTGCAGCTTCTGACGGTCGTCTGGCCTTTCCTCGAGAAGCTCTCGAAGGAAGGGGAGATGGGGCGCCGCAAGATCACGCAGTACACGCGCTACGGCACCGTCGTCCTGTCGGTCGTCCAGGGCGCCGGCATCGCGCTGTGGCTCTGGAGCCAGACGACGCCGAGCGGCCGCAACCTCGCCCTCCGAGACCCCGGCTCGGATGCGGGCAAGCTCGCATTCGTCTTCCTCGCGATCCTCACCCTCACGACGGGCACGGCGTTCGTCATGTGGCTCGGCGAGCAGATCACGGAGCGAGGAATCGGCAACGGAATCTCGCTCATCATCTTCGCGGGCATCGTCGCAGGCTTCCCGACCGCCGTCTTCAACTCGATCCAGCAGGTTCAGCGCGGCGGCATGTCGCTCTTCACCGGGATCATCCTCCTCGCGTTCATGATCGGCGTCGTCGCGGCGATCGTCTTCGTGGAGCGGGCGCAGCGCCGCATTCCCGTGCAATACGCCAAGCGCGTCGTGGGCCGCAAGGTCTACGGCGGGCAGAACACGTACCTGCCGCTGCGCGTGAACACGGGCGGCGTCATCCCGATCATCTTCGCGATCTCGATCATCCAGTTCCCGCAGTACATCGCGTCCGCGATCAAGAGCGACTTCATGAAGAAGATCGCCGAGCAGCTCTCCATCGGACAGCCGCTCTACAACCTCTTCTACGGACTCGGGATCATCTTCTTCTGCTACTTCTACATCTCGATCATCTTCAACCCGAACGACACGGCCGAGAACATGCGCAAGTACGGGGGTTTCATTCCGGGCATCCGCCCCGGGAAGGCCACCTCGGACTACATCGACAACGTCCTGACCCGCATCACGCTCATCGGCGCCGTGTACCTCGTCGTCGTCGCGCTGATTCCCGAGTTCCTCATGATGGGCTTCAAGGTGCAGGGGATCCCGGGCATCGGGCCCTGGCTCGACTCTCATCTCCCGGCTTTCGTGACGCAGGGGCTCGGCATCACGTTCTTCTTCGGCGGCACGTCGCTCCTCATCGTCGTGGGGGTCGCAATGGACACCGTCCAGCAGGTGGAGTCGCAGCTCGTCATGCGCAACTACGACGGCTTCCTGAAGAAGGGCCGCATCCGCGGGCGCCGCGGCTGACGATGCCTTCCGCCATCGTATTCTTCGGCCCTCCCGGCTCGGGAAAGGGGACTCAGGCGTCGCGGCTCGCGGCTTCTGCCGGGATTCCCCAGATCTCGACGGGCGATCTCCTCCGGAGCCATGTGGCCCGGGGAACGGCGCTCGGCGCCATCGCGAAGCCCATCATGGAATCCGGAGCGCTCGTGCCCGACGACCTCGTGACACAGATGCTCAAGGAGCGTCTCGCCGGGCCCGACGCGAAGAACGGCGCGATCTTCGACGGGTATCCGCGCACGGTCGCGCAGGCGCGGTCCCTGGAGGCGCTCCTGACGGAGACCGGAGGCCGCGTCGACGCGGTGCTCTTCATCGACGTGCCGGACGCCGTCCTCGTCGAGCGCCTGCTCAAGCGCGCGACGCTCGAAGGACGGGCGGACGACACGAAAGAGACGATCACCGAAAGGCTCCGCGTCTACCGCGAGAAGACCGCGCCGCTCGCCGAGCTGTACGCGAAGGCCGGGGTTCTCGTCACGATCGACGGGGACCGCTCCGTCGAGGCCGTCGCGGCGGACGTGCGCGCCGCCGTCGATCGCGGCCGGCAGGGGGTCTCGTGATCACCTGCAAGGGCAAGTCCGAGATCCTCAAGATGGAGCGCGCCGCGCGCATCGTGCACGAGACCCTCTCCGAGTGCATCGCCGCGTGCCGCCCCGGTGTGACGACCGAGGAGATCGACCGCGTGGCCGCGGTCGGCATCGCATCGCGCGGCGGCAAGGCCGCTTTCCCGGGTTACCGCGGCTATCCGAAGACCATCTGCATCTCGCTGAACGACGAGGTCGTCCACGGGATTCCGTCGCCGAAGCGCGTTCTCAAACCGGGCGACGTCGTGGGCCTCGACCTCGGCGCCGTCGTCGAGGGCTACTACGCGGACGCCGCGCGCACGGTCGCGCTCGAGCCCGTGGCCGAGCCCGTCAAGGAGCTCGTCGGGACGACGCACGCCGCCCTTCTCGCCGGCATCGGGGCCGTGGTGGTCGGCGGGCGCATCGGAGACGTGGGAGCGGCGGTCGAGGCCGTCGCGAAGTCCCGCAAGTACGGCGTCGTGCGCGAGTTCGTGGGGCACGGCATCGGGACGGCGCTCCACGAGGAGCCGCAGGTGCCGAATTACGGGCCGCCGGGCAAGCGCGAGATCATCCGGGAGGGCATGACGCTTGCGATCGAGCCCATGTTCAATCTCGGAGCCGCCGCCGTCACAACGGACGCCGACGGCTGGACGGTGCGTACGAAGGACGGCCGCGTGTCGGCGCACTTCGAGCACACGGTCGTGGCGACGGCGCAGGGGCCCGTCGTCCTCGGTTTCGGGCGTTTCTTGGCCGGTTCGGCGCAGACGGGCGCCCCGGGCTTCCACGAGTATCCGCTTCCGGTCGCGGTCTGACGGAGGCGAGACAGAAGGGTTATGTCGAAGGAAGACGCCATCGAGGTCACTGCGACGGTCATCGAGCCGTTGCCGAACGCGATGTTCAAGGTCGAGCTGGAGAACAAGCATCAGGTGCTCGCGCACATCTCCGGGAAGATGCGGAAGCACTTCATCCGCATCCTGCCGGGAGACAAGGTCCTCGTCGAGCTTTCGCCGTACGACCTGACGCGCGGCCGCATCATCTACCGTTACAAGTGAATCGAGGTTCCGCATGAAAGTCCGCACGTCCGTCAAGAAGATCTGCAGCAAGTGCAAGGTGATCCGCCGCGCCGGCGTGGTGCGGGTCATCTGCGAGAACGTCAAGCACAAACAGCGTCAGGGCTGAGAGGAAACCGAGAATGGCACGAATCGCAGGCGTCGACCTTCCCCCGAACAAGCGCGTCGAGATCGGCCTGACCTACATCTTCGGGATCGGGCGCCCCAGCTCCGGCAAGATCCTGGAGACCGCGAAGGTCGACCGGAACACGCGCGTCAAGGACCTCTCCGAGGACGAGGTGTCCCGGATCCGAAAGACGATCCAGGAAGACTACGAGGTCGAGGGCGACCTCCGCAAGGAGACCTCCCAGGACATCAAGCGTCTCATGGAGATCGGCTGTTATCGCGGCGTGAGGCATCGCCGGAACCTGCCCGTCCGCGGCCAGCGCACGCACACGAACGCCCGCACGCGGAAAGGCCCTCGCAAGGGCGCCGTGGCGGGGAAGAAGAAAGCGACGAAGAAGTAGGGACCAAAAGGAAAAAACGAGATGGCAAACCCGACAGAACCGACCGGATCAGCGACGGCGAAGCCCGCTGCCGGCAAGGGCAAGAAAAAAGGTCCCAAGAAGGAAAAGAAGAACATCCCGCACGCGCTCGCGACGGTGCAGGCGTCCTTCAACAACACGATCGTCTCGATCACGGACCAGCAGGGCAACGTGCTCGCGTGGTCGTCGGCCGGGCGCATCGGCTTCAAGGGCTCGCGCAAGGGCACGCCCTTCGCCGCGCAGCTGGCCGCCGGCAACGCCGCGCAGATCGCGCAGGAGCACGGCGTGCGCTCGCTCGACGTCCGCGTGAACGGGCCGGGTGCCGGCCGCGAGAGCGCCATTCGCGCGCTCGCCGCCGCGGGCATCGACATCCGCTCCATCCGGGACGCGACGCCCATTCCCCACAACGGCTGCAGGCCGCGCAAGCGTAGGAGGGTCTGACCGTGGCTCGTTACCGCGAATCCGTCTGCCGGCTGTGCCGGCGTGAAGGCATGAAGCTCTTCCTCAAGGGAGACCGCTGCTTCACGAACAAGTGTGCCATCGAGCGACGCAATTTCCCGCCGGGCCAGCACGGCAAGCGCCGGTCGAAGATCCTCGGCTACGGCATCCAGCTCCGCGAGAAGCAGAAGCTCAAGAGGTTCTACGGAGTCCTCGAGGGCCAGTTCCGTCTGACGTTCGAGGCCGCCGAGCGCATGCGCGGCGTCACGGGCGAGAACCTGCTCTCGCTCCTCGAGCGTCGCCTCGACAACGTCGTCCACCGCCTCGGCTTCTCCGGCTCCCGCGCGCAGGCGCGCCAGCTCGTCCGCCACGGGCACGTCCGGGTGAACGGGAGGAAGGTGAACATTCCGAGCTACGTCGTCGGCGCCGGCGCCGTCGTGTCCGTCAAGGAGAAGAGCAAGACGAACCCGCTGATCGCGGGAGCCGTCGAAACGGCGAAGGGCCGCGGCATCCCCGCGTGGCTCGAGCTGAACGCGTCCGAGTTCCAGGGCAAGGTCGTGACGCTTCCGAAGCGCGAGGACGTCGCCCTGCAGGTCAACGAGAAGCTCATCGTCGAGCTTTACAGCAAGTAAACCGTCGTAAAGGAGCCCGCGCGCGCCGCTCAGCGGATAAGTCGCAGGGCCAGGAGTGACACATGTTGTGGAAGGGCTTTCAGCGTCCGAATCGCCTCGAGGTCGATGAAGAGAAGGGAAACTACGGCCGGTTCACGGCGCAGCCGCTCGAGCGCGGCTGGGGCACGACGGTCGGGAACGCGCTCCGGCGCGTGCTCCTCTCGTCGATCGAAGGCGCCGCGGTGACCGCGGTGAAGATCGAAGGCGTCGAGCACGAGTTCACGGCCGTGCCGGGCGTCGTCGAAGACGTCACGGACATCATTCTCAACCTCAAGGGGCTCGCGATCCGCCTGCATGACGACGGCCCGCGGGCGCTCACGCTCGACGTGAAGACGAAGGGCGCCGTGACCGCCGACGCCTTCGAGGACGACGCGCAGCTCGAGATCCTCAACCCCGACGCGCCCGTCGCGACGCTCGCCGACGGCGGCCGCCTGCGGCTCGAGGCCACGGTCAGCAAGGGCCGCGGCTACGTGCCCGCCGACCGCAACTTCGATCCGGAGGCGCCGATCGGCACGATTCCGCTCGACTCGGCCCACTCGCCGGTCCGCCGCGTGAACTACCACGTCGAGGCGGCCCGCGTCGGCCAGGCGACCGACTACGACAAGCTCGTCATCGAGGTCTGGACGAACGGCACGATCTCGCCGCGCGACGCCGTCGGCGTGGCGGCGGTCCTCCTGCGCGAGCACCTCGCGATCTTCGTGAACGTGGAGACCGACGAGGCGGCTCAGGCGGCCGGCGCCGAGATGCCGCAGAGCGAGCTCGACGCGCTTCTCGACACGAACGTCGAGGAGCTCGAACTGTCGGTGCGGAGCGCGAATTGCCTGAAGAACGCCGGCATCCGCACGCTCCGCGAGCTCGTCCAGAAGACCGAGAAGGACATGCTCGAGACGAAGAACTTCGGGCGCAAGAGCCTGAACGAGATCAAGGACATCCTGCGCGACAAGGGCCTCGCCTTCGGCATGAAGCTCGAGTCCCCGGCCAGCGCGGGCCGCTGAGGGTTCCATGCAGCACAATCGAGCGGGACGGAAGCTCGGCCGGACGACGGCGCACCGCAAGTCGCTGTTCCGGAACCAGCTCTCGTCCCTCATCACCCACGAGCGCATCCAGACGACGCTGCCGAAGGCGAAGGACCTGCGGCCGCTCATCGAGAAGATGGTCACCATCGGGAAACGGGGGGGCCTCCACGCGCGCCGCCTCGTCCTGAAGACGATTCCAGAGGCGCCGACCGTCAAGAAGCTGTTCGACGACATCGCGCCGCGCTTCAAGGAAAGGGCCGGTGGCTACACGCGAATCCTGAAGCTCGGACGGCGTCCGGGAGACGGCGCCGAGATGGCGATCCTCGAGTTCATCGACTTCGACTGGGCGCACCGGCAGGCCGAGAAAAAGGTCGCGGCGAAGGCCGCCGAGGAGAAGAAGCAGTCGCTCCTCGAGAAAGCGAAGAAGCTCGTCTCGGGCAAGGGCGGCGAGGACAAGGGCGAAAAGGCCGAGAAGGCTGAAAAGGCCGAGAAGAAAGCCGAAGGCGCCGAGGCCGAGCCGGAGAGAAAGCCCGTGCCTCCCACCGAGAAGAAGAAGGGCTACACGGCTCCTAAAGGTCCCAAGGGCTCCGGCCCGAAGGGCGGCGGCACCCACGGCGGCACTCCGAGAAAGGTGGGCGGGGGATAAAAGACACCACGGATTTCGGATTTCTTCGAATGGTTCAGAGGGCTCCGGTGCGTCGGAGCCCTTTTCTTTTCGCGACGCCCTCCCGGCGCGCCCCATTCATTTTCTAAGAAGATTCCCGGTCTCCGGTCCCCGCCGTTTAGCTCAGCGCCTTTTCGATCTCCTGGATGAGGACCTTCGTCGAGAAGGGCTTCGTGAGGTAGCTCGACGCCCCGAGGCGCAGGCCGAGGTCGCGTTCGGACGGAAGCGTTCGGGCCGTGAGCATCACGATCGGCGTGTGTGACGTCGCGGGGTTCTCCTTGAGGATCCGGCAGACGTCGAAGCCCGTGAGGCCCGGAGTGAGGGAGACGTCGAGGAGGACGAGGTCCGGCGCCTCCTCGCGCACGAGGCGCAGAGCCTCTTCGCCGCCCGTCGCCTCGATCGGCTGTAGCCCCGTGAGGCGCAGCTTGAAGGAGAGGATCCGCAGGATCGTGGGCTCGTCGTCCACGACGAGGATCTTGCGTCCCGCGAGGCCGGGCGAAAGGCTGCTCACCGGGCGATTCTAGAGCGGGGCGCCCGTGAGCACGACGACGGCGGCCGCCAGATCCCGCGTGTGGGTGATCGTGACGTGCGCGCCCGTGACGCCGAGCCGCGAGCCGCACGCGACCGCCCGCCCGAAGAGGGCGAGGCGAGGCGGCCCACCGGGCGATCGGACGATCGCGAGCTCCCGGAAGAAAACCCCCCGCATCCCGGTGCCGAGTGCCTTCATGGCCGCTTCCTTTGCGGCGAACAGACCCGCGACGTGCTCGGCGTACGCAGGGGATTCCGAGGAGCGCCGCACCTCACCGGGCCAGAACAGCTTCTCGACGAAGCGCGCGCCATGCCGTTCGAGGGCACGCGCCACGCGCGGAACTTCGCACAGGTCCAAGCCGACTCCGACCACGAGCGAGCCGGCCGGCAGGCCGTCCTCGGCCGTGACGCGGAGGCTCACGCGGTTTCCCGCGGGGCGGTGGGGGGCGGTTCGTCCCGGGGCTCCCGCCTCCACGCTTCGATCTCCGAGGCCGCCGCCCAGAGGTGCAGAAGCCCGAGACCGAGGAGGAAGCTGCGGAAATACGGCGAGGCGAGGAAGGGACGCGTGCGCCCCGGCGACCGCTCCACGACCCGCACCGTCCAGTACCGGCCCCAGGGCGCGAGCGTCAGGA
>DATIFW010000015.1:0-12328 GCA_035455045.1 Thermoanaerobaculia bacterium
CCTCCTCGAGGCCGTCGACGCGCCCGTCATGACGCGGGCCCGCGCGTCCCAGCTCATCCGGGAGGTCCTGCCGGAGGACGACTGGAAGAGGCTCGAGCGCGAGCGCCAGATCGACGTCTGCCTGAAGCTGCCGGGGCTCGGGCGCTTCCGCGCGAATTTCTACTCCCAGCGGGGAGGATTCGACGCGTGCTTCCGGCTCATCCCGAAGTCCATTCCGACGATCGAGGAGATCGGCCTGCCGCCCTCGCTCTCGGACGTCATCAAGTTCACGCAAGGTATGGTCCTCGTGACGGGCTCCTCCGGCTGTGGAAAGTCCACGACGCTCGCCGCGCTGATCGACCGCATCAACGAGACGCGCCCCTGTCACATCATCACGGTCGAGGACCCGGTGGAGTTCGTCCATCCGAACAAGGAAGCGATGGTGAACCAGCGCCAGGTCCCCCACCACACCGCCTCTTTCGCCCGGGCGCTGAAGGCGGCGCTCCGCGAGGACCCGGACGTCATCCTCGTGGGCGAGATGCGCGATCTCGAGACGATCGCGCTCGCGATGACGGCCTCCGAGACGGGCCACCTCGTGCTCGGCACGCTCCACACGACGAACGCGCCCGCGACGATCGACCGCATCATCAGCTCGTTTCCCGCCGGACAGCAGGGGCAGGTGCGCGTCATGCTCTCGGACTCGCTGAAGGCGGTCGTCTCGCAGGTCCTCCTTCCACGCCGCGGATTCGCGGGCCGCGTGGCGGCCTTCGAGATCCTGCGCTCGACGCCCGCGGTGTCGTCTCTGATTCGCGAAGGCAAGACGCACCAGCTCCCGTCCCAGCTCCAGACCGGTCAGGTCGCCGGCATGACGACGATGGACCAATCGCTCATGAAGCTCTGCGAGGACGGCAAGGTGGACCCCGAGATCGCCATGGAAAAAGCGCTCAAGAAGGAGCCTTTCGAGAAGCTCCTCGCCGACGAGAGGCAGGCGGTCGAATGACGAAGAACGCGCCTCCCCCTTCCGCGTCGGAAATGGGCCTGAACCGGATCGACACGCTCCTCAGGATCGTCGTCGACAAGAAGGCCTCGGATCTCCACCTCGCCGTGGGCTCGCCGCCGATCGTCCGCGTGGACGGGGACCTCCAGCGGCTGAAGTGGCGCACGCTGACCGAGGAGGAATACGAGAGCCTCATCGGCCCGATCGCTCCCGAAAAGCCGTTCAAGGACTGGCAGGACACCGGCGACGCGGATTTCGCGTACGCCATGGGCAAGATCGCGCGCTTCCGCGTGAATCTCTTCCGCCAGGAGCACGGGTCGGGGGCCGTGCTGCGCATGATCCCGCCGAAGGTTCTCGGGATCGAGGAGCTCGGCCTTCCGGCGATCGTCTCGAACGTCGCACGCGTTCCGCGCGGCCTCGTGCTCGTCACCGGTCCGACGGGCTCCGGCAAGTCCACGACGCTCGCGGCCCTCCTCGACTGGATCAACCGAACGCGCGCCTCGCACATCGTGACCATCGAGGATCCCGTCGAGTTTCTGCACGTTCCGCAGAAGTCGCTCATCTCGCACCGAGAGCTCGGCTTCGACACGCCGACGTTCGCGGGCGCGCTCAAGGCGGCGCTCCGCGAGGACCCGGACGTCATCCTCGTCGGCGAGCTCCGGGATCTCGAGACGATGTCGATGGCCTTGCAGGCGGCCGAGACGGGCCTCCTCGTCTTCGCGACGCTCCACACGAACTCGGCGGCGAAGGCCGTGGACCGCCTCATCGACAGCTTTCCCGCCGAGGAGCAGGAGCAGACCCGCACCGTGCTCGCGGAGGTGCTGAAGGCGGTCGTCGCGCAGGTTCTCCTGAAGAAGAAGGGCGGCGGGCGCGCTCCCGCTTTCGAGGTGCTCCGCGGTTCCTCCGCGCTCTCGAACAGCATCCGGGAGGGCAAGACGAGCATGATCACGACCCTCATCCAGACGGGGCGCACGTCCGGCATGATCGGGATGGACCAGTACCTCGCCGACCTCGTCGTGGCGGCGACCGTGGACCCGGACGAAGCGCTCGAAAAGGCGATCGACAAGGAGCAGTTCAAGGCGCTCGTCGAGAAGCGAAAGACGGCGGGGGCGCGGCCCGCGGCCTCGGCAGCGGGCTGAGACCTCCGCTCAGGGCGGAGGGGGCGCGGCGGGGAATTCCAGAGCGAACCGCGCGCCGAGAAGAGACGCCGACCGCCCCACCGAGACCGTGCCGCCGTGGAGCGCCACGATCTTCGCGACCATGGCGAGGCCGAGGCCCGTCCCTGTGTCCTTCGTCGAGAAGAACGGAACGAACAGCTTCGCCGCGGCCTCGTCGGGCACGCCGGAGCCGTCGTCCTCGACCGCGATCTTGACGAATCCAGACGCCTCGCCTTCGCCGCGCAGCGCGACGTGGCCCTCGCGCGGCCCCTCCGCCGCCGCTTCGCACGCGTTCTTCACGAGGTTCACGAGCGCGCGACGCACGAGAGCGGCGTCCGCGAACGCGGCCGCGAACGTTCCTTGGACCTCCACCGAGACGCCGGGGGTCAGCGTGCGCTGCTCGTCGGCGATTTCGAGCGCGAGAGCGCGGAGGTCGCACGGCGCCGCCTCGAGCCGCTCGGGCCGGCCGAAGAAGAGAAAATCGCCGGTCACGCGCGCGACGTGCTCGGCCTCGGCCTGGATCGCTTCGAGCTGCCGGGCGCGCGCGTCGGGATCCTCCGTCTTCGCGGCGAGACGCGCCCAGCCGAGGATCGTCCCGGTCGCGTTCCGGAACTCGTGCGCGATGCCCGCCGACATCTCGCCGAGCGCCGCCAGCTCGCGGCGGGACGACAGCTCGCGCTCGAGGCGCCGCGTCATCGTGCGGTCCTCGAGGAAAAGGAGAACGCCCAGGACCGCCTTCGAGGAATCCAGGATCGGGACCGCCGTGAGCTCGACGAGGCGCGCGTCGGGCCCATCTCCGAGCGCGAGCTCCTTCGAGAGCGTCGGCGTGCCGGCGCGCGCCGCCTGCGCCGCCTCGCGGATCGCGGGCACCGCGTCGAAGGCGGCCTCGGCGGCCGGAGAATCGAGATCCTCCTCGACGAGGCCGAGGAGTTCGCGGGCCGGGACGTTCGCCTGCGTGAGGCGGCCGGAAGCGTCCACGACCACGAGCCCGCCGGGATGCGACCTCACGAGGGTGTCGGCCGTGACCGCGAGGACGTCGGCGCGCCTTTGCTCGGAGCGCCGGAGGCCTTCCAGCTCGGCCGTGCGGTTCTTCAGCTCCTCGATCGTGCGCTGGAAAGTCGCGATCGCCGTCTCGGCTTCGTCGCTGCCGGCGCGCACCGGAGGGACGAGGCCGCCGGCGCCGCGTGCGGTCTGGGTCAGGGCATCGATCGGCTCGAGGAGGCGCCTCAGGAACGGCACGACGAGGAGGACGAGGACGAGGGCGGCGGCGGGCACCGCGACCGAGAGGATCCGCGCGTTGCGGCGCGCCTCGGCGATCGACGAGCCGTCCCACACGACGCGCAGGATCCGCGTGCCGCCGGGCAGAACGACCGTGATGGCGGGAGGAGCGCCGTCGCCCGCGCCGACGAGAGCCTCACCGGGAGGCAGCCCCGCGGCCGGCGTCGCCGCGACGGGCGCAAGCCCGGCGTCCGGCAGGAACGGGGCGTCGGCGACGCGCCGGCCCAGCGCGTCGTAGAGCGTGGCGCTGCGCGCGTTCACGTCGCGGAGGACGCGCGCCACGAGCGCATCCGAGACGAGGGCCGCCTCGGGATCGGGCGTCGCGCCGAGGCGGTTCGCGACGGCGCGCGTCTCGGCCGACAGCCGCCGCAGGTTCTCGCCCACGCCCCAGGCCACTGTGTTCCTGAGGACCACGACGGCGGTCCCGGCGAGGAAGAGCAGCGTCGCGAGGCCTCCCACGATCACGTTGCGGACCTCGCGCTCGAATGCGCGATCCGTCACGGCAGGAGCCTCGGAATCCACGGCACGCCCGCGGCGAGCGCCTCCCAAAGCGAGCGCCCGGCCGCGAACGCCGCGAGCGCCCCGCACGCGAGAAACACGCCGAACGGCACGTCGGCCCGTGCGAGCAGGACGAGCAGCCCGGCCGGCGTCGGCTCGGCGCGTGCCGCGAGGACCCGGAAGAAATCCGCCCCGTCGTCGAGCGCGAGGCGCCCGCTTGCCGTGCGCGCGCCGCGCCGGCCCCGCGCCCGCGCCAGCCGTACGAACGCGAGAAGGCGGCCTGCCGTGGGGAAGTCCGCCCTGAAACGAGTCCCTTCGGGCGCGGCCCCCGGGATCTCGCGGAAGCGTGCGGAGGCCGAAAGGAGGCGGCCGTCCTCTCCCACGAGCAGTCCCGCGCGCGCGGCGACCGCACGGGCCTCGGAGGACGAGCGGCGGGCGCGCCGCACCTCGAGGGACCAGCGCAGCCCGCGCGCGAGCGCCGCGCCGCCCGCCACGGCCGTCCCCGCGAGAGAGGCGAAAAAGAGCGTGAGAAAGACGCCCGCCGGGCCGGTGAACGCTCCTGCCATCGCGAGCATCTTCACATCGCCGCGGCCCATCCCTTCCTGGCCGCGCAGCTTCGTGTAGGCGCGCCTGACCCCTTCGAGAAAGACCGCCCCGAGGAGCGCCCCGAGGAGCGCCTCGAGGAGATGGCTCTCGGCGAAACGGAATTCGAGAGAACGATCCGGGCCTCGCGCGGCGCGGTCGCGAAGCGCCGCGAGAAGCAGACCGCACCCGAGGGTCGAGAACGTCACCTCGTCGGGCAGCGTGCGTGCCTCGAGGTCCGTGGCCGCGAGAATCACGCACGCCGCCGAGAGAAGGGCCGCCGAAGCCGCGACGAGAGTCGGGCCGTAGAGAAGGCCCGCGGCGAGGAAGAGGAGGGCGACGAGCAGCTCGACGGCCGGATATCGGATGCGGATCGGAGCACGGCACCGGCGGCAGCGGCCACCGAGCAGGAGCCACGACACGACCGGCACGTTGTCGTAGAAGGCGATCGGCTTTCCACAGGCCGGGCAGTGCGAGCCCGGGTGGACGACCGAGACTCCGCGGGGCAGACGGTGGATGCACACGTTCGCGAAGGAGCCCACGACGGCGCCCGTCGCGAAGAAGAAACCCAGGAGGACGCCGTCGGCGGCGCTCACAACGGCCTCTGCCCCGCGAGGAGGAGGCCGGCGAGGGCCGCGATCGAGACGGCGGAGAGAGCGGTGCCGACTCGAAACGAGGCCGGCCGGTAGACGAGCTCGATCCTGTGGGCGCCCGCCGGGACGAGCACGGCCGAGAGGGCGAGGTTCGCCCGCCGGAGCGGGACGTCCGCTCCGTCCAGGCGCGCCTTCCACCCGCGGTCGTGCGAGCGCGTGAGGACGAGGTAGCCCGCTTCCGAGGCGTCCGTGTCCACCGTCAGGGCCTCCGGTGCATCCCGGACGACGCGCGCGACCGAGAAGCTCCGTCCCGCGCGCGGCGCAGGAACGAGCCCCGCGGGCGGAGCGAGAAGGACGAGTGACTCCGCGTCGAAGTCCGGAGTGGCCAGCGCGCGAAAGGCCGCATCATCATCCGCTTCACGCGCCGAGCGCACGAAGAAGACTCGTCCGTACGCCCGGGGAAGAGCGTAGACGAGGACGCCGGCGTCGCGGGTTTCGAGGCGGGCGCCGGGGATCTTCGTCGGAAACGGAGACACGACGTGCCGCACGTCCGCGAGAGCCAGGATGGTCTCCACGTCTCCTCCCGAGAGGGCCGCGCCGAGAAGGCGCGTGCGGCGGGGATTTCCGATCGGGGACGGTGAGGTCGCAGAGGAGACGCCGAGCGGCAGGTTCGTGTAGCCCGAGAGAGCCGCACGGGCCCGCGCGCCCGAGGCGCCGCCCCACTCTCCGCCGGTTTCGCGGGCGAGTGCCGCGAGCAAGGACGCGTCCGAGACCACGGGACAAACCCGGCCCGGGGCGCGGGCCAGATCCGCCACTGCGGACAACGGACGGGCGGGCGGCGCGGGCGCGAACACGCTCGCCGACGCCAGGGCGAGAGGAATCGCCACGATCGCGACGAACAGGATGCCCGCCAGGCGGGGTCCGGGCCGCCCGGCGGCGCGCGCCGACGCGAGAAGCGTCGCGCCGACGCCGGCCCCGACGAGCGCCGCCCACGCCGGAAGGCCGGTCAGACGGCCGGCGACTGCTCCCGCGCCGAGGAGCGCCACGGCCGCCGCGCCGAAGATGGCGGCAGGCACGAGGCGCGCGAGGGCGGATGGCGACGCGTCCGCGCCGTCGTCGGGCGCGCGGCCCTTTGGCCAGCGGAAGAATCGACCATGCAGCCATCCGTCGAGGCCGGCGCCCGAGAGGCCCGCGAGGGCGAACTGCGTGAAGACGAACCAGCGCGCGGGAAACCGAACGCCCCTCGCGAGGCCCACGTCCCAGAGCAAGGGAAGGAGCCCGCCCCGCGCTCCGAGTGCGAGGAGGAGGCCAGCCAGCGCAAGGCTCGACAGCGCGACGAGGAGGCGGGGGCGCGCCGCGAGGCCTGCACCCGCGCCGGCCGCGAAAAGGAGGACGAGCGGAGAGAGGGCGAGCGTCGCGAGGTATCCCCCGCGGCCCTCGGACGGGTGAAAAAGGAGCGCCTCGGGCGGCGGAAGGACGAGGTCGAGGAGGTCCGAAGGTCCCACCGGCCGCGCGAGGGCCTCTTTCCTCGTCACGCCGGTGAGCCGGCCGGAGGACGCGGCATATTCGAAGAACGGAATTGCGGCGGCTGCCGCCAGGCCGGTGCCGAGGACGAGTCCTCCCACGAGGCGGGAGGCGCCGCGCAGGCCCCGCGGAGAGGGGCCGGGCTCGTCGCCTCGGGTCGCGAACGCGACGACTGCGGCGGCCGCCGCGCCGACGGCTGCCAGCGCCGGCTCGCCGCCCAGAAACGCGAGAGAGAAGGAGACGGCGAGCCCCGCCGGAGAGCCGCCTCGCACCGCATGCCGTGCCGCCACGAACAGCCACGGGAGGAAGGACGCCGTCTCGAAGTTGTTGTAGACGAGCGCGAGCGAGAGAAACCCGCCGCCTCCCGCGAACACGGCCGCACCGAGGAGAGAGCCGGCGCGCGACGCGCCGAGGCCCGACAGCCAGGCCGCCATTCCGGAGGACGCGATCACGAGGTGTAGGGCGATGCCGAGGAGAGGTCCCCAGATGCCGGGCAGGAAGAACGGCAGGTCTCCCGGGTAGAAGACTCCCGTCTGAAGCTGGGCGAGCCAGGGCTCGCCGCACCCCGAAAGCGGGTTCCAGAGCGGCACCCCCGTGGGCCACCGCATGGCCGTGTACGCCTTCACCGGCCAGAAGAAGTCGGCGAGATCGCCGCGGGCCGGCACGCCTCCCGAGAGGACGCAGGAGACGAGGAGAAAACTCGCGAACGCGAGCCCCAGGGCGCCGCCCAGGAGCGCCGTCCGTCCCGTCGTCCCGCGGCCTTGCACCTCCACGATTCTAGGCCCGGAAAAGAAAAGAGCCCCCTCGCGGGGGCTCTTGGAATCGGGCCGCAGAAGGAGGACGGTTAGTTCTGCGAGCCCGCGGGGTACTGAGCGAACTGACCGTCGACGAAGATGATGTCGTTGTTGAAGTTCGTCGTTTCGCCCCAAGGAGCGGCAGCCCCCTCGGTCTTTCCGTCTTTGCCGTTACTCGCGACGAGGTAGTCCTGAGCGATGCCCATGTACAGGAAGTACGAGTTCCAGCCGTCCGTGAGGGGCAACAGGCGAACGTAGGTCGGCGTGACCTGCTCTTCGAGAGTCGGGGTTCCCGCCTTGAACGTGAGCGTTGCCGGATAGGTGAGGCCTCCCGGAAGCGTGTAGCCCGCCGCCGCGGGGTAATGGTTGAAGTCGACGGCGTACGCTTCCGCGGCCGTGCCGGCGGTTCGCATGTCTCCCATCGACCTCTTCTGCTTGGCGCGCTGAATGGCGTTGAGCAGGTTTGGAATGGCGATCGCGACGATGATGCCGATGATCGCGACGACGATCAAAAGCTCGATGAGGGTGAACCCCTTGTTGTTCCTCTTCTTCATGAGATGAACCTCCTGATGTTCTGCTCTGCTTTCAAGACCCGTGCCGAGCGCTCCGGAGCCGGAATCCGGCTTGTTCGGGCAGGAATCGGCCCGGAACGCCGGCGGGGCGACGAAATTTTGTCGGAGGAGGTGAGCAGGCCCGTCCACCGTTTGTCGGGCCAGGCTCCGCGCGAATCACTGCTGAGCGCCCTCCGGATACTGCACGAACGTGCCGTCGACGAGGATGATGTCGGAGTTGAAATTCGTCGTCAGACCCCAGGGCGGAGTGGACTCGAGGGCACCGTCGGCACCCGCCGAGCGCACCACGAAGTCGCTCCGCTCGGGACTCGTCCCGTACGTGAGATAAGAGCTCCAGCCGTCGACGAGCGGCACGACCCTCACGTACGTCGGGCTCAACAGGGGATAGACCGTTCCGAGCGTGGCGGTCGGAAGCGTGAGGCCCTCGGGCAACGAGTAGCCCGCGGCCGCCGGGTAGAAGTTCTGGTCCGTGGCGTAGGCCTCGACGGCCGTCGCGAGGGTCTTCATGTCCCCCATCGATCGCTTCTGCTTCGCGCGCTGGATCGCGTTGATCATGTTCACGATGGAGATCGCGACGATGATTCCGATGATCGCCACGACGATCAGGAGCTCGATGAGAGTAAACCCCCGGCGTCTCGTCATTCTCCCTCTCGAAACCTCGGACCTCCGAGAACGCAATCAAGAAGCGTGCCCCCGATCTGGCCGGGCGAGGCGCCTTTAGAATGGATCCAGGTTGATTCCCCGCCCGCCTTTCGCGTCCGCGCTCACCCTCGAGCAGGAGCTCGCCGAGTTCGAGGCCCTGAAGCCGCGGCTGGCCGAGGTCTGGGATTCGATCTCCGGCCGGGACGAGGAGCCCCATACCTCGGTCGTCGTCCCGTCGCTCACCCTCGACCAGGCCGAGATGAGGAAACTCGAGGGGGCGAGCTTCTACGAAGAGAGGCTCCTCTTCCTGCTGATCCGGCTTCGCAATCCCCGGGCGCGCGTCGTCTTCGTGACCTCGCAGCCCGTTCATCCGCTCGTTCTCGAGTACTACTTCCAGCTCCTCGTCGGCATTCCCACGAGCCACGCCCGAAGCCGGCTCACGCTCCTGTGCGCGCACGACTCCTCGCCCCGCCCGCTCACCCAGAAGATCCTGGAACGTCCGCGCCTCCTCGAGCGCATTCGCCAGGGCATCGCGGACCGCGCAAGGGCCTATCTCACCGTCTTCAACTCCACACCCCTCGAGCGCAAGCTCGCGGTCCTTCTCGGGATTCCCCTCAACGGCGTCGACCCCGCGCTCAACGCGCTCGGAACGAAGTCCGGAGGTCGGAAAGTGTTTCGCGAGGCCGGCATCGCCATTCCCGACGGCCTCGAGGACCTCCGCGACGACCACGACCTCGAGGCCGCGCTCGTCGAGCTCAAGCGCAAGAAGCCGGGCCTGAAGAGCGCGGTCGTGAAGCTGAACGACAGCTTCTCGGGCGAGGGGAACGCCGTCTTTCGGTACCCCGACGCGCCGGGCGATCTCCCGAAGGCGGTCCACGCGGCGCTCCCCGCTCTCGAGTTCTCGGTGCCCTGGGAGACGTGGGTCGACTATCACGAGAAGTTCCGCCGGATGGGCGGCATCGCCGAGGAGTTCCTCGAGGCTCCCATGAAGGCCTCCCCGAGCGTTCAGCTCCGGAGCGATCCCCACGGTGCGGTCCTCCCGATCTCCACGCACGACCAGATCCTGGGCGGACCGAGCGGCCAGGTGTTCCTCGGGTGCCTCTTTCCGGCCGACGACGCCTATCGCATGCACATCCACGACGAAGCCCTGCGAATCGGCGCCGTCCTCGCCGCGAAGGGCGTCGTGAGCCGCTTCGGGGTCGATTTCCTCCTGACGCGGGACCATCCGTCGGCCCCCTGGAAGTCGTGGGCCCTCGAGATCAATCTCCGGATGGGAGGCACGACCCATCCCTATCTCGCGCTCCAGTTCCTGACGGGCGGGCAGCTCGATCCCCGAACGGGCCTCTTTCACTCGCCCCGGGGCTCGCCGAAGTTCTACCGCGCGACGGACAACCTCCAGTCCGAGACGTTCCGCGGGCTCCTGCCCGAGGACCTCATCGAGATCGTCACGATCAACTCCCTTCACTACAGCCACAATTCCGAGTCGGGTGTCCTGTTTCACCTCATCGGGGCTCTCTCGGAGTACGGAAAGCTCGGGATGACGGCGATCGGGAACACGCGCGAGGAGGTCGAGGCGATCTACGGCAGGACGCTGCGGATTCTCGGGCACGAAGCCGGCATGGGCCGGTGAGCTCGCCGGGGATACCATCCGACAAATGACCCGCTCCACGCGACAGGCAGGCGTGCTCCTGCACCCGACGTCGCTGCCCTCGCGGTTCGGCGTGGGCGATCTCGGACCTGCCGCCGACGCGTTCCTGGACTGGGCGTCCCAGGCGGGGCTGAAACTCTGGCAGGTCCTGCCGCCCGGCCCCACGGGCCCCCACCATTCTCCTTACGACGGGCTCTCGGCGTTCGCGGGTGATCCGCTCCTCGTCTCGCCGGAATGGCTCGTCGAGGAGGGCCTTCTCCCCGCGGGCGCCCTCGACGGCGCTCCGGAATTCCCCGAGGAGCGCGTGGACTGGGAGCGCGTCGTGCCGTTTCGCCGCCGCCTCCTCGAGGACTCGTTCCGCCACGCGAAGTCTCTCGGCGGGCGCATCCTCGACGAGGTCTCGCGGTTCGCGGAAGCCGCGTCGAACGCCGCCTGGCTGGCCGACTGGTCTCTCTTCGCCACGCTCAGGGAGAAGCACGAGGGGCGGCCCTGGACGGAATGGGATCCCGTGCTCGCGAAGCGCGAAGGGAACGCCCTTGCCGCGGCGCGGACGGAGCTCGCGGACGAGATCGCATTCCACACCTACGCGCAATTCCTCTTCTTCCGGCAGTGGCAGCGCGTGAAGTCGGAGGCGAATGCGCGCGGCATCTCGGTGATGGGGGATCTCCCCATCTACGTCGCGTGCGACAGCGCCGACGTGTGGGCGCAGCGCCGGCTGTTCGTGCTCGGCGAAGACGGGCGGCCCACCGCCTCGGCGGGCGTCCCGCCCGACGATTTCAGCGCGGACGGCCAGCTCTGGGGCCATCCCCTCTACCGGTGGGACGTTCTCGCCGAGGACGGCTACGACTGGTGGATCGAGAGGATCCGATTGAACCTCCGGCTCGCGGATGTCGTTCGCCTCGACCACTTCCGCGGCTTCTCGGCGTACTGGGAGGTGCCGGCCGGCGCGGCCACGGCGCGCGACGGGCGCTGGGTGAACGGGCCGGGCCTCATGCTCTTCATGGCGATCCAGCATGCGCTCGGAGACGTCACGCTCGTCGCCGAGGACCTCGGCCTCCTCACGGAGGACGTTCGGCGTCTCGTCGAGATCCTCGGGCTACCCGGCATGAAGGTGCTGCAATTCGCCTTCGGCGAGGACGACAGCGAGCACCTGCCCCACCATTACATCCCCAACATGGTCGTCTACACGGGGACGCACGACAACGACACGTCCCGCTCGTGGTTCGCCTCGCTCGACGAAGGCGCGAAGGCCCGCTTTCGCGACTATCTCGGGACGTCGGGCGAGGATGCGGCGTGGGACCTCGTGCGCGCGGCGTTCGCCTCCGTCGCCGAACGGGCGATCGCCCCGATGCAGGATTACCTGAGCCTGGGAGCGGAGGGCCGCATGAACGTCCCCGGGCGCGCCGGCGCGAACTGGGACTGGCGCGCCACGAAGGACGCGTTCTCGCCGGGCCTCGCCTCGCGCCTGAGGCGCCTTGCGGCGCTGACCGGACGCGCGGCGCCCGCACGCTAGCCCGGAGGACGCGTGGTTCGAACGGTTCGAGAGGAGCCGGGAGGCGGATCGCCCGCGAGCGGGCCCTATCCGGCCGCGGACGAGTCCGACGTCGTGCTTCGCGACGGCGTCAGGTTGCACCTGCGCCCCATCCGGGGCGATGACGGGCCCCGCCTGCTGAGGCTCTACGATCGCCTGTCGCCCGAGAGCCTGTATTTCCGCTTCTTCGCCGTGCCCGACCGGAACGCGGGGAAGGCCGATTACCTCTCGAAGGTGGATTACGACAGGCGCTACGCGCTCGTCGCCGAGAGGGAGGGAGCGATCGTCGGGGTCGCGCGGTGGGACCGGTTCGCGGATCGGCCCTCCCACGCGGAGGTCGCGTTCACGGTGGCGGACAACTATCAGGGCCGCGGCCTCGGCAGCCTTCTCTTCCATCGCCTCGCGGCGCTCGCCCGCGCACGGCAGATCGCGGTGTTCGAAGCCGAGGTCCTGAAGAACAACGAGCGAATGCTCCGCCTCTTCGCGCGCACGGGCCTCACCACGGGAACGCGCGATCAGGGAGGCGTTCTGAC
>DATIFW010000016.1:0-2044 GCA_035455045.1 Thermoanaerobaculia bacterium
CGCCGTACCCGATGTCGTAGGCCCAGCCGTCGCCGCCCACGATCCAGACGCTCTTCTTCACGAGCGAGTCGGCGATCAGGAGAAGGCGCCGCGCGTCGGACGAGTCCACGCCTTTGAGCGCGGTCCTCAACGCGAGAACCCGCTCGCGTTGGGCGGCGATCCCCGCCTCCGTCTCCTGCGAAGCCGTCAGGAGCTCTCCGGCGAGCGCGTCGCCGATGCGCGAGGCCTGCGCTTTCACGAGCGTCCGCGCCTGGTCGTCGAGCGAATCCAACGCGAGACGGAACCCGAGTCCGAACTCCGCGTTGTCCTCGAAGAGCGAGTTCGACCACGCCGGACCGCGGCCCTCCGCGTTCGTCCGGTACGGGGTCGTCGGAAGGTTGCCGCCGTAGATCGAGGAGCATCCCGTCGCGTTCGCGATGAGCGTGCGGTCGCCGAAAAGCTGCGTGAGGAGCTTGATGTACGGCGTCTCGCCGCATCCCGAGCAGGCGCCCGAGAACTCGAAGAGCGGCTGGAGGAACTGGACGCCCTTCACGTCGAGGCGGACCTTCGCGCGGTCCGCCTCGGGCAGGTCGAGGAAGAAGGCGAAGTTCTCGCGTTCGGCCTCGCGCAGGGGCTTCTGGGGCGCCATGTCGAGCGACTTGTGCTTCGGATTCCCCTTGTCCTTCGCGGGGCACACGGCGACACAGAGCGTGCAGCCCGTGCAGTCCTCCGGAGCGATCTGGATCGTGTAGGCGTGCCCCTGGTACTCGGTGCCCTTGTACGGGACGGACTTGTACGTTGCGGGCGCGCCCTCGAGCTTCGCCGGGTCGAAGACCTTCGCGCGGATCGCGGCGTGCGGGCACACCATCGCGCACTTGTTGCACTGGATGCAGATCTTCTCGTCCCACACGGGGATCTCGAGCGCGATGTTCCGCTTCTCCCATTGGGCCGTGGAGAGGGGCCACGTGCCGTCGGGCGGGAACGCGCTCACGGGCAGGAGGTCGCCCTTCCCCTCGAGCATGACGCCGGACACGCGCTTCACGAAGTCCGGCGCGGCGTCCGACACGATGGGCGGGCGGCGGCGCGTCGACGTGACCCTCCCGGGGACGACCATCTCGGCGAGGTTCGCGAGCGTCCCGTCCACGGCCGCGAAGTTGCGGCGCACGGTCTCTTCGCCCTTCTTGCCGTACGTCTTCTCGATCGCCTTCTTGATCTGGGCGATGGCCTCTTCGCGCGGCAGGACGCCCGAGATCGCGAAGAAGCAGGTCTGCATGATCGTGTTGATCCGGCCGCCCATCCCCAGCGCCTTCGCGACCTTGTAGGCATCGATGATCCAGACTTTGAGGCGCTTCTCGAGGATCTGCTCCTGCATCTCGAGGGGAAGCTCGTCCCACGCCTCGGCGGGCCCGTACTGCGTGTTCAGGAGGAAGACGGCGCCCGGCGCGGCCGCCTCGAGCATGTCGTAGCGGTCGAGGAAGGGCTCCTGGTGACACGCGACGAAGTTCGCGCGCCTCACGAGGTATGCCGACCGGATCGGCTTCGGCCCGAAGCGCAGGTGGGAGACGGTCACGGCGCCCGACTTCTTCGAGTCGTACACGAAGTAGCCCTGCGCGAAGTTGTCCGTCTCCTCGCCGATGATCTTGATCGAGTTCTTGTTCGCGCCCACGGTGCCGTCGGCGCCCAGGCCGTAGAAGAGGGCACGCACCGTGCCGGGAGGCTCGATGTCGAAGTCCGCATCCCAGGGAAGAGAGGTGTGCGTCACGTCGTCCACGATGCCGATCGTGAAGTGGTTCTTCGGCCTCGGCTTGGCGAGCTCGTCGAAGACGGCCTTCACCATGCCCGGCGTGAACTCCTTGGACGAGAGGCCGTAGCGGCCCCCGATGACGACCGGCTCGGCGGCGAAGGGAAGCGCGTCGCCGCGCCGCGCTTCGACGAGGGCGGTCACGACGTCGAGATAGAGCGGATCGCCGATCGCGCCCGGCTCCTTCGTCCGGTCGAGAACGGCGAGCGCCTGGACGGTCTTCGGAAGCGCCGCGACGAACGCGGGAATGTCGAACGGCCGATA
>DATIFW010000017.1:0-4988 GCA_035455045.1 Thermoanaerobaculia bacterium
AACCCGGCCATGACGAGCGTAAGGATGCAGACGTGGAGCGCGAAGAACCGGTACAGCGTCTGGACCGAAACCTCCTCGCCTCCGCGCAGCACGCGGAGCATCCAGGGGCCGACGACGGGAACGGACTTCACGGAGTCGGTCCCGACCGCGGTCGCGAAATAGCTGAGCTCGTTCCACGGCAGCAGGTAGCCGGAGAACCCGAAGCCGAGGACGATCCCGAGCATCGCGAAGCCCGTGTACCAGGTCAGCTCGCGCGGCTTGCGATAGGCCTTCAGGAAGAGAACGCTGAAGAGATGCGCGAGGACGGCGAGGCTCATGAGGTGAGCCGACCAGCAGTGGATCGAGCGGATGAGCCAGCCGAACGGCACGCGGCCCACGAGGTGTTTCATGCTCTCGTAGGACGTGTTCTCCCCCACCTGGTAGTTCATGAGGAGGAGGATTCCGGTGCCGATCTGGACGACGAAGAAGAAGAGCGAGACGCCGCCGAGGTAATACCAGACCATCGAGTGCGACCCGACGGGCACTTCCTTGTGGCCGAGGAACGCCACGAGGCCCGAAAGCTGGAACCTCTCGTCCAGCCCGCGCCAGATCCGCGCTCCGGCGGATGCCGGAGCGGCCGCGGAGTCGCGATCGTCCTTCATGCCGCGCTACCCGGCTTGATCACGCTCACGGCTCCCTTGAGGTCGCCTTCCACCGTGAAGGCCGCCAGCGGCCGGGGCGGCGGCCCGGAGATGACGCGGCCGTCGAGCGAGAACTTCCCGTTGTGGCAGGCGCACCAGATGATCCCGTCGGCCGGCACGAACTGGACCGTGCACCCCTCGTGCGTGCACTTGGCCGAGAGAGCTTTCAGCTTCTGCTCCTTGTCCTTCAGGAGCAGGACCCGATCGGTGCCGACGCGGGCGATCAGGAACCCGTTGCTTTGAAGCTCCTGTTTCTGAGCGTCGGTGAGCGTCGCCTTGTTCGAGCCGCCTCCGTCCTTGAGAGGCGTGAGGTACTTCAGGACCGGATAGATGACCGCCCCCATCCACGCGGCGAAGCTGGTGCTCAGCAGGACGTCGATCCAGCGGCGCCGCGTGAGGGGCTGACCATCCATGAGGCTACTTGGACTTCGGGTCGCCAGGGTTCGTGCCCTTCTTGATCTCGTCCACGTTTTTCACGCCGTCGCCGTCGCTGTCGAGCGCCTCGATCTTCTCGAACTTGAACTCTTTCTTCGCGGCCTTCGGGTCGACCGCCGCCTTCCCCAGGACGTCTTTCCCGTAGGGGTTCAGCTCGTGGTCTTCCTTCTTCGGAAGAGGCTTCAGGTGGCACGTCGAGCACTTGCCCAGCGAGGCCTTGGCGTCGGGGTATTTCGCCACGAACGCCTTCTGGTTGTCGAGGTTCGCGAGCAGCGTCGTGCCGACGCAGAACGCAAGAAGCACCGAAACGGCCGTCGTCGTCTTCTTCATCTCGTTCCTCCAGTCACATCGCAGAAGAGCCTGGGTCCGCGCGAAAGGATATCCCTAATCTGAATCATTGTGCCCGGAGCCGTTTTGCGGCCTCGCGGAACTCGTCGAGGAGGGCCTTGAGCCGGACATCCTCTCCCTCCGCGCCCGCCAGGCCGCCGAAGGACTCGCGGACGTAAGCGCGAACGATCGCCTCCGCGGGGCGAGCGGCACGATTGCCGAACGAGGCCGCGGCGGCGAGAGTCTCGGCGGGAACGGACGCCGGCGTGAGCGGCGCCCCGGCGCGGTGGAGCGCCCTCTGAAGGCGGCGATAAGCGGTCGAGGCCGGCCCGAGACCTCGCGTCCCCCAGCGTGGCCCGCCCAGGCGTCGTCCGAAAAAGACGAGCGCGACGAGGAGCAGCACGACAGCCGTGGCGCCGGCGACCGGGCCCGATGGCACGCCTTTCGCCTCGCGGGCGCGGCGAACGACGTCGAGCGCGCTCCCCGCCGCTTCCCGGATTCTTCTCAGGAGCTCGACCTGATCGCCCTGGCCGAACGAGAGGATGAAGCGGTCGTAGAAGAACTCGAGCCCGTCCGTCACCTGGCGGAGGCGCTGCGAGACCGGCACGCGCTCGAGGCCCGGCTGACCTCTCGGGGGCGTCGGATCGAAGGTGATCCAGCCTTTCGAAGGCCCGCACCAGACCTCGACCCAGGCGTGGACGTTCTGCCCGCGCACGAGGACGTACCGGCCGAACGCTCCGATCTCCCCGCCCAGAAAGCCGGTCACGAACCGGGTGGGAAGGCCCACCTCCCGGAGGACGAGCGCCATCGCGGTCGCGAACGTCTGGCAATGGCCCCTGCGCCGATTCGTGACGAAATCCTCGATCGCGTTCGGCCCGTGCGGCTTCAGGTCCAGCTCGTAGTCCCAGCTCTGCAGAGTCGTCTCGATCGCGCGTGCCGCGGCCTCGGGGTCGGCTTCGGGATCGACCCCGTGGAGCGTCTCGAGCGCGAACGCGCGCAGCGCGCTCGCGCCCGCGGCCCTTCCGGCCTCCACCGCGTCGCCGGGCTCGAGGTCGGGCATCGCCCGGATCCCGTACAGGACCGTGTACTGGATGGTGCGGTCGGGCTCGGCCGGCATGCGCAGATTACGTGCGGCGTCCCTTTCGACGTAGGCCCGGCTGGAATTCCGGAACGAGCCTTCCGCGAGGCGCAGCGCGCTCCCGAGGAGCGGATACGGAAGGGTGCGAGTCTGGATCGGCGTGAGGTCGATCGTCATCGCGGCGCTTCCCGGAGCCACGCGCCCCTGCGATGCGAGGGGGACGAGCGCGCCGTTCCCCGCGGGCGAGACGGTGACGCCGCGTTCGTGCGGCTTCTTCCAGACGCCGTCCTCCCAGCGCGAGAGAGCGAGCGTCCGCAGCCTCAGCACGGCCGCGGCGCCCTCGCCGAACGGCTCCTCGCTCGTGATCCTCAGGAAGACCCGCTCGTTCTCCTTGAGAGCGCCGAACAGGTCCGGGTCCACGATCTCGGAGAAGCCCGTCGTGATCTCGCGCCCGGCCCCGGCGCCCTTGACGTAAGGGGTCTTGAGGCGAGGGAGGAACAGGAAGAGCGGCACGGAGATCAGCACCGTCGAGAGCACCGACGTGAAGAGCGGTCCACGGCCCGGCAGATCTCGCGCCGCGCGGTCGCGGCTCCATTCCTCCGGGGCCGCCGCGAGGTCGCGCCACAGCGCCCACTTCACGAGGACCGTCCAGCCCACGAAGGCGACGAAGAGGACGTAGAGGAGGATCGCGTAGTGAAAGGAGGTCGAGACCGAGGCGACGAACAACATGCCCGAGAGCACCAGGGCGAGGGAAAGGTCTCTCTCCTTCCGGATCGCCGCGAGCTTGAGGAGCGTCGTGAAGAGCAGGAGGTGGAGCATCGTCTTCAGGAGCGTCTGGCTCCCGAAGCGCACGTCGGCGACGATCACGGGAAGATAGAGGAGTCCGGCGAGATTCAGCCAGCGGTTTCCGAGGCGGGGAATGCGGCCCCGGCGCACGCGCAGAAGCAAGACTGCCAGCACGCCGAGGTAACCGAGGAGCACGGCGAGCTCGAGCGCGTTGCTGAAGAAGAGCGGAACGGGAGCGAGAAGCGCGAGCGACCCGAGCGCGAGGAGGCGCTCCCTCAGAAACGGGATCGGGTCCTCTCCCGCCGCGTGGACACCGCGCACGTTCACGCGGCTCTCTCCGGTCCGCGCCCCGCGCGATACACGGCCACGGAGGCGGGAATGGCGGACGCCGGTCGGGCCGGGTGGCCGCCGGGTTCGACGAGCGCGAGCTCGCGCAGCAGCCCGCGGCGGTGCGCCGGTCCGGAGCCGGGCGGAACGACCGCGCCTCCGAGCAGGAGGCCCACGCGGCTTCCACGCGCGAGGAGGCGCAGCGCGAGTCCCGCGGCCTCGGAGACCGAGCGCTCGAAGGCCTCGCTCCACGCGGCGTCGGCGCCCGGCGGGCGAAACGTGTCGAGCGCGACGAGCGCGTCACGGCCCTCCTCGGAGGCGCGCTCCTTGACGATGAACTTTCCCTGCCGGGCCGTCTGGGGCCAGTGAACGTCCCGCGGATCGTCGCCGAAGCCCGCCTCACGCAGATTCCGGATCTCCGCTCCGCGGCCCCGCCGTCGGTCGCGGGGATCGCCGCCCTCGGCTTCGCGCGGATCGGGAGGGACGAACGGCACGGCCGCAGGCGCCGGGTAGACGAGGCGCTCGTCCTCGAGCGGATGCACGCGTCCCTTGCGGAAGAGACCGATCGGATAGCCGCTGTAGAGGAGAAGAGATTCGATGGACCGTCGGCCGCGCTTCGGAAAGACGAGGTCCACTCCGCGCTCGGCGGGACGGCCGGGGTTCAGGCGGCCGAAGAGGATCGGGGCCGAAGCGCTCGAGATCTTCACGAGGAGGCCGCGCCGCGGGAGGCGCCCGAGATTCGTGAGCCGGAGCGTGAAGCGCACGGGCACGCCCGCGAAGATCTCCGCCGGGCCCTCCAGCTCCACGGCGACGTTTTCCACGTTCCGTCGCGAGACGACGCCCGAGACGACCAGCGCGGCGAGAAAGAGCGACACGAGGATGTAGAGGCCGTTGTTGCCCGTGTTCGTCGCGGCCACGGCGACGACGAGCGTGAGGAGGATGAAGCCCAACCCCAGGTTCGTGACCCGCACGAGGATGCCCGGGTGAAGGAGCTTCTTCAGGCGCGGGGCGAGGACCACGCGCTCACACCGGAACGGGCGTCTCGTCGAGGATGCGTTGGATCGCGTCGCGCTCGCGCCGCCCGCTCCCCCCGCCGTCCCACGCTCCCGGCTGCGACGCGAGAACCCGGTGCGCGAGCGTCGCGACGGCGACGCGCTTGACGTCGTCGGGTGTGGCATAGGGCCGGCCCGAGACGAGAGCGCGCGCCTGCACCGCGCGGAAGAAACCCTGCGCGCCGCGCGGCGATACGCCGAGGAGCAGATCCTTGCCGTTCCGGGTGCGTCCGACGATCGCGAGCACGTAATCCATGAGCTTGTCGGCGACGGTGACGCGCTCGGTGGCGGCCTGGGCCGACG
>DATIFW010000018.1:0-8293 GCA_035455045.1 Thermoanaerobaculia bacterium
ACGCCTCCCAGATCGCCTCGACGACGGGCATGCCGCGGAACGAGACGTTCGGCATCTTCCAGAACGCCGCGTTCAACCGCTTCATCTTCTGCTCGAGAGCCTCGGGCTCGTCGAGCGGCTCGTTCTCGAAGGGCGTGTGCGGTTTCGGAATGAACGCGTTCACCGTCGGCACGAGCGTGCCCACGCGCCCGCGCTTGCGACCCTCCTCGAGGAACACGAGACGCAGGGTGTCCACGAGACCCACGACGTCGTCCACGTCGCCGTCGGTCTCGCCCGGGAGGCCGACCTGCAGGTAGAGCTTGAGCTGCGTGATTCCCGAGCGGGCGATCAGGCGCACCTTGTCGAAGAGCATCTCGTCGGAGACCTTCTTGTTGATCGCGCGGCGGAGGCGCTCGTTGCCGGCCTCGGGCGCGATCGCGAGCGCGCGCTCGCCCTGCGCCGTCAGGATCGCGAGGATCTCCTCCGAGATCGCGTCGATCTTCACGGACGACAGCGCGATGTGATAGCCCAGGCCAGCGAGTCCTCTCAGGATCGGGAGGATCTCCGGGTGGTCCGCGACGGCCGTGGCGATGAGGCCCGCGCGCGACGTGAGGGGGCGGTTCCTGCGGGCGATTTCGAGCACCGCCTCGGCCGTCACGCGCACCTGCGGGGCCATCGCGTAGGCGGCCCAGCAGAAGCGGCACATCTCCGAACAGCCCCGCGCGATCTCGATGAGGAGCTTGTCGGAGAGCTCCGTGTGCGGCGTGAGGAGCGTCGTGTGCGGGGGCTCGCGGAGCGCGCCCTCGGCCGCCTTGAACTGCTGGACGACGATCTTTCCGTCCTCGGCGCCCTCGGCGCGCGGCCCGTGGACCGCCGGGACGTAGAGGCCCTTGACGTCGGCGAGGGCGGCGAGGGTCGCGTCGCGCGAGAGGTCGCGCCGCAGGACGCCCGCGAGGGAGGGGACGATCTTCTCCGCGTCGCCCATGGCGAAGACGTCGACCCACGCCGCGAGCGGCGCGGGATTGATGCGCGCGCAGTCGCCGCCCACGAGGACAATCGGGTCGCCCTCGCCGCGCTCCGTGCGGTCGAGCGGGATGCGCGCGGCGGGGAGCAGGCGGAGGAAGTTCACGTAGTCCATCTCCCACGAGATGGAGAACGCCACGAGGGGGAAGTCGCCGAGGGGAGTGTCCGTCTCCAGCGTGCGCGGCCCGCGCCGGTCGGCGTCCTCGTCCGAGAAGAACCGGTCGCACGCGATGTCCTCCTCGCGGTTCAGGAGGCGGTACACCCACTGGAAGCCGAGGTTCGACATTCCGATCTCGTAGGAGTTCGGAAAGCCGAGGGCGACGCGCGTGCGCCCGTGGCGCGAGAGCTGCTCCGTCGCGCGCTCATCGGACAGCAGCATCCGGCGGCGTGAGGCGGAAGAGGAAGAGGGGGATCGAGGGGCGGGCATGGGACTTGCGGTTCCAGGAGCCGCGTGGTCCGGTATTGTATCGGCACGAGACCTCCCGGAAGGAGATCGCCCATGAAAGCTGCCGTCTCGAAATTCGTCAGCGGCCTACTTCTCGTTCTTTTCGCGGGCGTTGCACGCGCCGCCGCGATCACGCCCGACCCCTGGCCCCGCGAGTTCACGACGCCGAAGGGCAACTCGGCGGTCATGTACCAGCCCCAGTTCGAGACCTTCAAAGGGGACACGATCACCGGACGCGCCGCCATCTCGGTGCTGAAGAAGGGCGAGACGGCGCCGAAGTTCGGCGTCATCTTCTTCACGGCCTCCGTCTCCGTCGACCGGGACGACCGCTCGGTCGAGATCCGGCGCCTCAAGGTGAATCGCGTCCGCTTTCCGAACATCACGCCCGAGAAGGAGAAGAAGTTCGCCGGAATCGTCGAGTCGGAAGTCCCGAAATGGAACCTCGTCATTTCCTACGACCGCGCGCTCGAGAACGTGAAGGTCGCCGAGCGCGAGAAGAAGAGCGCACAGGGCCTGAGGAACGAGCCGCCGAAGATCCTCTTCGCCGAGGAACCGACCGTTCTCGTCACGCTCGAAGGCGAGCCGCAGCTCCGCGACGTCGAGGGAGCGCCCTTGAAGCTCGTCGTCAACACGGCCCTGTTCATGGTCCTCGACACGCGCAACAACCGCTATTACCTTTCGGGCGGCAAGAAGTGGTGGTACGAAGCGCCCGACGCGAGGGGCCCGTGGCGCCCGATCGGCGGCCCGCCGGACGACATCGCGGACCTCGCAACAAGGGCCGCCGAGGCGCAGAAGAAAAGCGACAAGGACGCGCCCGCGGACGACGGCACCGAGGCGGCGAACCCGCCGAAGATCCTCGTCTCGACGGAGCCGGCGGAGCTCATCGTCTCCGAGGGCAAGCCCTCCTTCAAGCCCGTCGCCGGAGCGGGGGCGGATCTCCTCTCGATGGAGAACACGGAGAGCGACGTCCTCCTCGACGTGCCGACGCAGAATTACTACGTGCTCCTTTCGGGGCGGTGGTTCCGGAGCAAGGCGCTCTCCGGCGGAGTCTGGGGGTACGTGCCGCCGGACTCGCTCCCCGCGACGTTCGCGAAGATCCCGCCGGATTCGGACGCCGGCGACATCCGCGCGAGCGTGCCCGGCACCGACGAGGCCGAGGACGCCGTTCTCGACGCGCAGATCCCGCAGACGACGGCGGTCAACCGCGCGGACGCGAGGCTCGACGTGCAATACGACGGCGAGCCGAAATTCGTCGGGATCGAGGGCACGAGAACGGAATACGCGGTGAACACGCCGACATCCGTCCTCAGGATCGGCGGCCGCTACTACGCGTGCGAAAACGCGGTGTGGTACGTCGCGGACTCGCCGACGGGCCCGTGGCTCCTCGCGGATGCCGTTCCCCAAGACGACCTGGAGCAGATCCCGCCGAGCGCGCCCGTCTACAACGTCAAGTACGTCCAGATCTACGACGCGACGCCGGACGTCGTGTACGTGGGCTACACGCCGGGGTATCTCGGCGCCTATCCCTGGTACGGCACGGTCGTGTGGGGGACCGGCTGGTACTACCGGCCGTGGATCGGGTCCACGTACTGGTGGCCGCGGCCCTGCACGTGGGGGTTCCACGCGCACTACACGCCCTGGTCCGGATGGGGATTCGGTTCGTCCTGGAGCTATCCGTTCTTCACTGTGAGCCATGGATGGGGCGGGTGGTTCCGTCCGTCGGGCTGGGCCCGGCCGCATTACTGGGGCGGCGGATACCGCGGATACCACCGGGGATGGTTCGGTCCCGGCGGGTATCGGCCTCCGACCACCATCGTGAACCACTACTGGGGCAATCGCCCGGGCGGCGTCCGTCCGCCCGGCTGGAATCGCCCGGCGGGAGGTTCCGGCGGCATGCATCGCCCGCTCGTGCCGGGAGGTCCCGTCGCCGGCCGGCCGGTCGTCGGCTTCCGTCCGCCCGCGAGGGACGTCGGACGGCTGAGGTTCCAGAACAACCTCTACACGAGAGTGCCCGGCCCGGCGCGCAACCTCCCGAGAACTCCGTCGTTCGACAGATCGCGGCCGGCTTCCGGCCGCCCGAACAACGTGTATGCCGACACGAACGGCGAGGTCTATCGCAAGACGAAGGAGGGCTGGCAGCAACGCTCGAACAACGCCTGGAGGAATACGGGCGGCGGGACGGGGTCGGTCCCCAGGACGTACGTAAGGCCGGACGGACAAGGGTCGACACCGCGTTCGCCGGCGCCTCTCGCGCGTCCCGTCGTGCGCCCCGCCCCGCGGCCGGAGCTCGAGCGGGATTTCTCGGCGCGGCAGCGTGGCGAAGCGCGCGTGCAGAGCTGGTCGCGCCCCGCGGTGCCGCAAACTCGTGTGGCGCCGCAGGCACATGTGCCGCAGGCTCGCGTGGCGCCGCAGGCTCGCGCGGCGCCGCAGGCTCGCGTGGCGCCGAGCGGTCCCGCGCCGTCGGGACGCTCGGACCACAAGAAGCGCTAGAAGCCAGCGGACTGCGGGCTGGCGCGTTAGGATGGACGCCGACTCCGCGAGCGAACTTTTCGGGCCAGATTGCGTTTCGTGAGTGTGAGGAGACGGCGATGTATTACGTGATCGGGGCCAACGGCAGCCAATACGGTCCGGTCGACGAGGCGACGATCCGTGCGTGGATCTCGGAAGGCCGCGTCGCCGCGCCGAGCCTGTCCTTCAAGACGGGCGAATCCGGCTGGGTTCCGCTTCAGACGCGCGAGGAATTCCGCGATCTCCTCGCGGCGGCGCCCGCCGCGCCGGTCGCCGCCGCAGCCCAGGTTCCGCCGGCGCCCGGTTCGCAGGCGCCGCTTGCGCCCGGCGAGCGCGACTGGCAAACGCTCCTCTTGCTTTCGATCTTCCTCGGATGGGTCGGGGTGGACCGCTTCTATCTCGGGCAGACGGGTCTCGGAATCTTGAAGATCCTCGCCACGCTCGCGTGCGGGCTCGGGTTCATCTGGTGGCTCGTCGACGTCATCCTCATCGCGACGAACACGCTCAGGGACGTCAACGGCCGCTTGCCCGTGAGACGCTGAGGCTCAGGGTTTCGCAGGTGTCGCGGCGGGGCCGGGCGGCACCCGCGCGCCGTTCACCGTCACCTCCGCCGTCCACCCGAAGGCCGAGGCGGCGTCCGTGAAGAGGTCGCGGGCGTGCGCGGCCGACTTTTCGAGAAGCCCGGCGTCCTTCGCCGCGCGCGCGAGCGCGCCGCGCGCCCACTGCGTCCAGCGCGTCCGATCCGTCGGCGTGATCGGGTTGAGCCAGCCGGAGCGTTCGTCGAACCACTCGAGGCGGTCGTCGACCGCGAGGATCTGCGGCGCCGGGAGCCGCACGGCGACGAGACGCCGGGCCGCGTCGGCCTCCACGTCGAAGCCCCGCTCGAGGTCGAATCCTCCCATGACCTTCCCGCGCAGGCGCAGAGTGGCGTTCTTCGGGATGTCGAAGACGAGGACCGTCTTCACCTCCTCGTAGCGCACCACGTCCGCCACTTCCATCTCGATCGTCGCGAGGCGCGCGATGCGCCGCACGGCCTGGACGACGGGAGCGGAGGAGACGGCCTCGCGGCGCGCGCGCCAGCGTCCGAGGAAGAGGCCCGCCAGAAACACGGCGAAAACGGCCGCGAGCGCGCCGAGGACACCGATGATCAGTCGCGGGCGCATCGTTCCCCGAGCCTATCCGACCTGCCCGTTTTCGTGCGGTCCGTGCCCCGAATGATGCATTCTCATCGGAGTCGAGGCGCCGGAGCGAGCGCTAGAATCGGCACCCTTCCTGCACGGAACCCGTCGGGAACGGCTTGGAGGCTTCGATGCACGTTTTCCGCACCGCCCGCGCTCTCGCATGTGCGATTTTCGCGTTTCTCCTCCTCCCCGCGACGCTTCTCGCCGTCCAGCAAGGCCGCATCTCCGGCAGGGTCACGGATGGCAAGGGCGTCGCGCTGTCGGACGTCAAGGTCACGATCACGACGAAGGCCATCACGAACTTCAAGGTGGAGCTCAAGACGGACAAGGGCGGCAAGTACGGAACGATCCTGAACGACGCGACCCAGACCTACCACTACCGCTTCGAGAAGGAGGGGTTCATCCCCTTCGAGCAGGACAAGAAAGTGCCCATCGGAGGCTCCGAGGTTCTCGACGTCGAGCTCCTGACCCAGCAGCAGGCCATCGAGAAAGGTGTGGTCAAGCAGGTCGAGGATCCCTTCACGACGAGCTACAACGCGGCGGTCGAGGCCTATCACGCCGGTGACCTCGAGGCCGCGTTCGCGAAGGCCCAGGAGGCCATCAAGTTGGGTCCCGAGAAGGCGATCGCCTACAACCTCGGAGCGACGATCGCGCTCAAGAAGAAGGACTGGGACAGCACGGTCGCGCTCGGCGAGAAATCCCTCGCCCTGGAGCCCGACAACGCGCCTCTCGTCGGGATGCTCATGGAAGCTTACCGCGCGAAAGGCGACAAGGCGAAGGCCCTGGAGTACGAGAAGAAGTACATCGCCGCGAATCCCGATCAGCCCGAGATCCTCTACAACCAGGCCGTCGAGCTCTACAACAAGAACGATTTCAAGGGCGCCGAACCGCTCCTGAAGAAAGTCGTCGAGGGAAAGCCCGATTTCGCGAAGGCGCACTACCTGCTCGGCATGTCGTACGTGAACCTGAACAAGATTCCGGACATGAAGAAGCACCTTTCCGAATACCTCAAGCTCGATCCGAAGGGCCCGGACGCGGCCGCGGCAAAAGAGATGATCGAAGCCTTCAAGTGACACCTTTCCTGATCGGGATCGCGGGGGGAACGGGCTCGGGCAAGACGACCGTCGCGAACGCGATCGTCACGCGCGTGGGAGAGGAACGCATCGCGATCCTCTCCCACGACGCGTATTACCGCGACTTCGTCGACCTGCCGAAGGACATCCTCGACCGCCAGAACTTCGACCATCCGGACTCGCTCGAGAGCGAGCTTCTCGTGCGCCACCTCAAGGCGCTCAAGCAGGGAATGGTCGTCGAGACGCCCATCTACGACTTCAAGGTCCACCGCCGGGCGGCCCAGACGCGCCGGGTCGAGCCGCGCAAGGTCATCCTCGTGGACGGCATCCTCATCTATGCGGAGCCCGAGCTGAGGAAGCTCTTCGACGTGAAGATCTACGTCGACACGGATGCCGACATCCGGCTCATACGTCGCCTGAAGCGCGACATCGCCGAGCGCGGCCGCACCGTCGAAAGCGTCGTCAAGCAGTACGAATCCACCGTGCGCCCCATGCACATGGAGTTCGTCGAGCCCTCCAAGCGGTACGCCGACCTCATCGTGCCCGAAGGCGGCGAGAACATGGTCGCGCTCGATTTTCTCTTCGCGCGTCTCCGCGAGCTGCTGCACGACTGAGCGCCGTGGCCGTCCCCTACAATCGCCCGAGTGAGCCCGAGCGCCTTTCCGCCCGTCCCCGAGCAGCTCGACCTTCTTCTGAAGGGCGTCGAGGCGTGCGAGAAGCGCGACGAGCTGGAGAAGAAGCTCGTCCGGTCCGCGAAGACCGGCAAGCCCCTGCTCGTGAAGGTGGGCTTCGATCCGTCCACGCCGGACCTCCACCTCGGGCACACCGTCGTCTTCCGGAAAATGCGTCACTTCCAGCGCCTCGGGCACACGGTCGTCTTCCTGATCGGCGACTTCACGGGAATGATCGGCGATCCGACCGGCAAGAAGGTGACACGGCCTCAGCTCACGCGGGAGGAGGTCCTCGTGAACGCGGAGACCTACAAGGCACAGGTCTTCAAGATCCTCGACCCGGAAAAGACGCGCATCGCCTTCAACTCCGAATGGCTTTCTGCGCTCGGCGCCGAGGGCCTCATCCGCCTTTCGGCGAAATACACCGTCGCGCGCCTGCTCGAGCGCGACGACTTCGCGAAGCGCTTTCGCGAGGGAAAGCCCATCGCCGTGCACGAGCTGCTCTATCCGCTCTGCCAGGGCTACGACTCGGTCGCGCTCCTGGCAGACGTCGAGCTGGGCGGCACCGACCAGCTCTTCAACCTCCTCGTCGGCCGCGACCTGATGCGCGAATGCGGACAGGAGCCGCAGGTCGTCATGACGCTCCCGCTCCTCGTCGGCACCGACGGCGTCGAGAAGATGTCGAAGTCCCTCGGCAACGCGATCGGAGTCGCGGAGAGTCCGGACGAGATCTTCGGGAAGACCATGTCGATCTCGGATACCGCCATGTGGACGTACTACACGCTCCTGACCGACCTGACGCCGGCGGAGATCGAGAGGATGAAGGCGGACGTGGCGTCGGGCAAAGTCCATCCAAAAGCCCAAAAGATGGAGCTCGCCGGCCGCCTCGTCGAGGACTTCCATGGCCGGGAGGAAGCGCTCGCGGCCCGCGCCGAGTTCGACAGGCGGTTCACGGGAACGGGGGGCGCCGTGAGCGCGGAGACCGTGCGGCTTTCTCCCCTGGCCGGAGAGTCGCGAAAGGGCGCTGAAGATTTCTTCGAAAGGAGCATGACGGACGTCCTCGTGGAGGCGGGACTCGTGGCGAGCAAGAACATCGCGCGCCAGAAGATCCGCGAAGGAGCGGTGTCGACGTCCGGGGACGGACAGGCCTGGACGAAGGTGGACTCGCCCGCCGCCATGCTGCGCATCGGCCCGGGAGAGGGTGTTTTTCTTAGAATGGGGAAGAGATTCGTCCGGGTGACGCAATGACACGCCGAGCTGCGCCGCCACTCGCCCCATTCACCTTCTAAGAAAAAACGACATTGCAAGAGCACGAAAGCAAGCGGAAGAGCACCGGCCGTCAGCCTGCCCTCTTCTCCTTCTAAGAGAATATCCACCGATGCCAAAGTCGAGACGCGGCACGATGCGAACGGG
>DATIFW010000019.1:0-2578 GCA_035455045.1 Thermoanaerobaculia bacterium
CGCATCCAGAGTCCCTCGCCGCCGCGACGGCGGCGTCCTCGAATTGCCGGCGCGGCGCGGCGGGGCGATGCCCGTGCTTCTTGGGCAGGTCGAAGTGCGTCAGCACGTCGAAGAAGCCGGTGCGCGCGGCTTTCGCGAGCAGCCGGTAATACTCGTCGTAGAGCCGCTCGACGCCCTCGCTCTCGAAGCGCGCGGGAGAGCGGGACGGATCGTCGATCCATCCCCCGGCGACCCAATGCACCGAGCCCAGGACGACGTCCCAATCGGCGCGGGCGAGCCAGCGGGCGAGCTCCTCCTCGCGCCCCTCGGCGTAGTCGGCCTCGAGCCCGAGCCGCACCGGGATCGTTCCCGCGAACTCGTCGCGGAGCGCTTCGACCTCGGCGACGTAGCCGTCGAACTCGTCCTCGCCCATCGCCAGCTTCGGGTCGCGCTCGCTCTCGGGCAGGAAGTAGAGGGGAATGTGGTCGGTAATGGCGATCTCGGAGAGGCCCCGCTCGATGGCCCGCCGGACGAAATCTCGGGAGGCGCCGCCGGCATGGCCGCACCGAAAGGTGTGCACGTGATAGTCGACGAGCCCCTTCATGGCCCGGATTATGGCGCCGGTCTGGCGCCGTACGCGGAGACCGCGTGGACGGCGGCCCGTATCTAAAGAGCGGGAACCGCCTTCAGGCCCCTTCGAGCCAGTCTGTCGAGCAGACTCTGCTGCGTGTCGAAGGGCGCTTCGCCCGACGCCGGCCGCCGGCGCACGTAAGTCCCGTCGCTCTGGAGGTCCTGAGCGCGCGTGTTGTCGGCGCGGATCGGCTCGAACACCTCCTGGCGGATTTTCTCCTTCGCCTTCTCGTCGAGGATCGGAACCATGATCTCGACGCGCCGGTAGAAGTTGCGGGGCATCCAGTCCGCGCTAGCGATGTAGATCTCTTCCTCCTCCCCGACCCCGAACGAAAAAGCCCGGCTGTGCTCGAGGAAGCGGCCGACGACGCTCGAGACGCGGATCCCCTCGGAGATTCCGGGAACCCCCGGCCGCAGACAGCAGATCCCGCGCACCGAGAGCTCGACCGGGACCCCCGCCTGGGAGGCCCGGTACAGCGCGCGGATGACGCTCGAGTCGACGAGGGAGTTGAGCTTGGCGACGATCGAAGCGGGCCGCCCCTGCCGCGCCTTCTCGGTCTCCCGATCGATCAGGCCGACGACTTTCTCGTGGAGGGTGGAGGGCGCGACCGCGAGGCGGCGGTACTTGCGCTTCTTGGAGAAGCCCGTCAGGAAATTGAAGAGCTCCGAGGCGTCGTGCCCGAAGTCCGCGCGCGCCGTGAAGAGTCCCAGGTCCGTGTAGACGCGGGTCGTCAGGCGGTTGTAGTTGCCGGTGCCGACGTGGACGTAGCGGCGCATCGCCGCTCCCTCGCGCCGCACGACGAGCGCGATCTTGGCGTGCGTCTTGAGCCCTTCGACGCCGTAGGCGACGTGCACGCCCGCCCTCTCGAGCGCCTGCGCCCAGTGGATGTTGTTCTCCTCGTCGAAGCGGGCCTTCAGCTCCACGAGAACCGCGACCTGCTTCCCGTTCTCGGCGGCGCGCGCCAGGGCCGCGACCACAGGGGAGTCGGCGCCGACGCGATAGAGCGTCATCTTGATGGCGAGGACGTCCGGGTCCACCGCGGCCTCTTCGAGGAACCGAAGGACGGGCTCGAACGAGTCGTAAGGATGGTGCAGGAGGATGTCGCCCTTGCGGATCGTGTCGAAGGGGTTGGCCGGGGGGTCGAAGATCCCGAGGGAGGACGGCAAGAAGGACGGGTCCTTGAGCCCGGGCAGGTCGAGCTTCATCACGGACAGGAGGTCGGCGGCGCCGAGCGGTCCGTCCACCGCATACACGTCGGTCTCATCGAGCTCGAGCTGCGTGCGGAGCAGCTCCCGCACCTGCGGCGGGCAGCGCTCCTCGACCTCCAGCCGGATCGCGGCGCCGAAGCGCCGGCGGCGCACGTTCTCGGTCATGCTCCGCAGCAGGTCGCCCGCCTCGTCTTCCCGGATCTCGATGTCGGCATCGCGCGTCACGCGGAACGCCGAAGCGCCCAGGATCTCCATGCCCGGAAAGAGGCGCTCCAGGTGCGCCTCGACCAGTTTCTCGAGGAGCACGAACTCCTGCGTCTTTCCCGGCGCTCCGGGCACGGGAACGAAGCGCGAGAGCGACGCCGGCACCTTGATGCGGGCGAAGGAGGGCCGCTTCTCCTTCTTCTCGGAGAGCTCGACGGCCAGCGAGAGCGAGAGATTGGAGACGAACGGGAAGGGATGGGCCGGATCGAAGGCCAGGGGCGTGAGCACCGGAAAGACGACGCTCTCGAAGTACGCGCCGAGCTCCTTCTTGCGCTCCGGCTCGATGTCGTCCCATGCCAGGATCCGCACCCCCGCCTCCGTAAGCCGGGGCTGGAGGTCCTCGCGCAGCGTCCGCATCGCCAGGCCCGCGTCCCGCTCGACGATCTCGCGGATCAGGCGCAGCTGCTCGCTGGCCGAGAGGCCGTCCGCGGAGACTTCGGTCACCGACGCCTCCAGCTGCTCGTGGAGGCCCGAGACGCGGATCATGAAGAACTCG
>DATIFW010000020.1:0-4695 GCA_035455045.1 Thermoanaerobaculia bacterium
ACACGTCGGCGACGTCGCCGGTCACGTCGGGATCGGCGGTGAGCAGGCCCAGGTCGGTGTAGATGCGGGCGGTCGTCGGGTTGTAGTTGCCGGTGCCGAGGTGGACATAGCGGCGGATCTCGTCCTTCTCGCGGCGGACGACGAGGGCGATCTTTCCGTGCGTCTTCAGGCCGACCACGCCGTAGACCACGTGGACGCCCGCCTGCTCGAGCGACTTGGCCCACTCGATGTTCTTCTCCTCGTCGAAGCGCGCCTTCAGCTCCACGAGGACCGCGACCTGCTTGCCGTGCTCGGCCGCGCGAATGAGCGCGGGGAGGATCGCCGAGTCCGGGTTCGTGCGGTAGAGGGTCATCTTGATCGCGACCGTCTTCGAGTCGGTGGAAGCGCGTTCGATCATCTCGACGACGGGAGAGAGCGAGTCGTAGGGGTGGTGGAGAAGGATGTCGCCCGCTCGGATCGCCGCGAAGACCGAAGTGTCGGGCAAGTTGAAGACGGCGGGAACGGAGGGCGAAAAGGGCGCATCCTTCAGCTCGCGCCGGTCGAGGCGCGTGAGCGACATGAGGTCGCCCGCGCCGAACGGTCCGTCCACCTCGTAGACCTCGTTCTCCGTGACCTCGAGCTGCTTCTGGAGGAGCTTGCGCACGCGCTTGGGCGTCTTCGGAGCGACCTCGAGGCGCACGACCGCGCCGAAGCGGCGGCGCCTCACCTCCTGCTCGATCGTGGCGAGGAGGTCGGAGGCTTCGTCCTCCTGAATCTCGATGTCGGCGTCGCGCGTCACGCGAAAGAGGTGCGAGGAGACGATCTCGAGGCCGGGAAAGAGCTCCGCGAGATTCGCCTGGATGAGCGACTCGAGAAGGAGGTACTCGGCCTTCTCGGGCCTGACCTTCTTCTTGCCCTCGATGAGCTCGCGAAGCGGGAGGAGGCGCGACATGGCCTGCGGCACCTTGACGCGCGCGAACTTCGTCTCTCCCGTCTCGGTGTTCTTCACCTCGACGGCGAGGTTCAGGGAGAGATTCGAGAGGAACGGGAACGGATGCCCGGGATCCACGGCGAGCGGCGTGAGAACCGGCAGGACGTTTTGCCGGAAATGCGCGCTCGCCGCCTCACGCTGCACGTCGTTGAGGTCCGCCCACGTCAGGATCGAGATGCCGGCCGCCGCGAGCTTCGGCAGGAGGTCGCTCACGAGGCAGCAGATCTGCCTCGCGGCCATCTCCTGGACCGCGACCCGCACGCGCGCGAGCGCGTCGGCGGGAAGCAAGCCGTCGTCCGTGGGCTCGACGATCTCCGACGAGAGCTGGTCGAGGAGGCCGGAAACGCGAATCATGAAGAACTCGTCGAGGTTCGTCTCGCTGATCGCGAGGAACTTCAGCCGCTCCAGGAGCGGCCAGCGCTCGTCGTAAGCCTCCTCGATCACGCGCTCGTTGAAGGCGAGCCAGGAGAGCTCCCGGTTCAGCAGCGGGAGCGCAGACGAAGGCACAGCCGGCGTGGATTCCGGCGCGACCGGCTCGTCGCTCACGAGCCCGAGCCGCGGGCGCCGTTTTCTGGGTCTCAATTCGTCGCGGCGAAACATGGGTATGTCCGGGGGGTCGAGAGAATACCGCGACCGGGACCCCCGTGCGCGGGCACACGCGTTCGTATTCCCCGTATATTATTGATCTAAAATGACTTATTAAACTTTAGCGGCGCGGCTGGTGCTCCGCGCGCAGGAGGTCGAGCGCCGTCTTGACCGGCGCGAACGTCTCCTTCGGCACCTCCACGAAGACCGTCTCCCAGAGCGCCATCGCGCCGTTCCACAGGCCCGGCCGCTCGAGCGCGAACAGCGTTCGGCCCTCGTGCGTCTTCTTCGCGATGAAGACGGCGCGCTCGTCCACGAAGCGCGAAAGATCGAAGGGCCGGCCCGAGGAGTCGCGCAGCGAGCAGGCGAGATCCACAGGGTTGAAGTGCGTCGCCGCGCGCCAGATCTCCGCCTGCTCGGGATTCGCGAGATCCACCTCCGCGGACTCCACGATCTGGCGGGACTCCCCGCGGGGCCCTCCGACCCAGAAAGGCCCGCCGCCGGGCTCGCCCTCGTTGCGCACGACGCCGCAAACACGGAGCGGGCGCGCGCGAGTCGAAGCCCTCTCGAGGCGCACCAGGGTCCCGGCGAGGAGCCGCTTCCAGAGGAGGGTCGGCGCGCGGAGGTCGTCAGGCACGACGTTGTCGATGTTCTTCACGAGGACGATGTCGCCTTCCGTCCCCGCGAGGTTCTTCAGGAGAGCGCCGTGCCCGCCCGGCCGAAAGAGGAGCCGCCCTTCCGAATCCCGGAAGAGGCGGCCTTTTTCGTCGATCGCGACCGTATCGGTGGAAGGTGCCTGCTCGGAGAAGGAGACGATGAAGCGCGCGCGCGTCAGGCGCTCGACGCGCGGGAGAACCTGCGAGAGCGCCTGCTCGAACGAGGCACGATGAGCGGGCAGGACGGTGAAGTGGATCCGGCAGGTCCCGACCCCGTCGCGGACCGTGTACGCGGCCTCGAAGAAATGCTCCTCGAACGCGGTGCGGCTGCCGTCTGGATACCGGTGGAACGCGAGGAGGCCCTTGGGCGTCGCCGCGAGGCGGTCGAGGTCGCCCGCGAAGGAAAAGGCGAACGCGTCCACACTCTCGAAGAATTTCTTTCTCTCCGGGCTCTCGGGGCCGCCTCCGAGGACGGACGCGAACATCCGGCTCGCGGCCCCGGACGCGGGCACGAACTTCGAGAGCCGCCCCGCGCGTGCCGCCTCGTCCGCGAGCGCGAGCAGCTCCGCGTGCTCGCCCTCCTCGAACCGTACGATTCCGTCTCCGGCGGTGCAGGGGCGCAGCAGCTTCGCGGGGGGCGGCGGGTTTCGCAGAAGCGCCGCCTGCCGTTCCACCTCCTCCACGGTCAACCCCCGCGCCTCGATCCGGGTGCGGTCCTCGGCGGAGAAGGTGTCCGTTTCCATATCGCGCGCGCGGGACTATAACGAAGGCGCGTGGAACGCCCCTCGCTCTCGGCCGCTCACCCCTGGCACGGCGTCGACCCCGGCGCCGACTTTCCGTCCACGCTCACGGCTTTCATCGAGATCGTCCCGACCGACACGGTCAAGTACGAGCTCGACAAGGCGACGGGCATCCTCAAGGTGGACCGGCCGCAGCTCTTCTCGAACGTCTGCCCGTCCCTCTACGGGTTCGTGCCGCGCACGTTCTGCGACGCGCGCGTGGCGCGCCTCTGCGAGGAGAAGACGGGTCGGTCGGGTCTCAAAGGCGACGGCGACCCGATGGACGTCTGCGTGCTGACCGAGAAGCCGATCACGCACGCGCAGATCCTCCTCCTCGCGCGCCCCATCGGCGGCCTGCGCATGCTCGACCACGACGAGGTGGACGACAAGATCCTCGCCGTGATGAAGGGGGACGCGGTCTACGGCGGCCTCTCCGACGTCGCGGAGATGCCGAAGCCCCTCGTGGACCGCCTGCGCCATTACTTCCTGACGTACAAGCAGACACCCGACCGCGCGAAGGACGCGGCGGTCGAGATCACGCACGTTTACGGAAGAGACGACGCGCTCGCCGTCCTCTCGGCGAGCCGAGAAGACTATCGCGCGCACTTCGGCTCCTGACCGCGATCAGCCCTGAGCGGCCTTCCACGCGGCGTAGTACGTCTCGACCTCGTCCTCGAATCCGCCGTGCGTGGGCTGCCAGCCGAGGCGGGCGACGGCTTTCCGTGAATCCACGTGCTGGTCGAGCGCGAGGGCGCTCGCGAAGGCGCCCATCTTCTTGCGGGCTTCCTCGAGCGGGATCCAGCGGATCTCGCCTTGAAAGGAGGCTGCGCGCGCGGCGGCGGTCACGAGGCGGCGGACCGGCGCGCGGGAGCGGTCGGTCACGTTGAAGATCTCCCCGGAGAGCCCGCTCGAGGCCGCGCGGACGTACGCGTCGGCGCAGTCGTCCGCGTGCACGGTCGCCCAGCGGTTGTGGCCGTCGCCCACGGCGTCGAGCGCGCCCGCGGCGGCTCCGGCGAACCACATCGCGGTGAGGCTCCCTCCATAGCCGTACACGCAGCCGGGGCGCATGACGATCCCCTTGATGCCCGCCGCCGAGAGGACGCGCTTCTCGGTGTCGATGCGCGGCAGGCTCATCGGGAGCGGGGCGAGAGGCGTCGTCTCGTCGGCGACGCGGTCGTTCGTCGGACCGTAAACCCAGACGCCGCTCGTGTAGAGCAGGCTTTTCGGGACGGCACCCCGGTTCGCGAGCGCGAGGAGAGCTTCGACGGCAGCACGATCCACGGCCCACGTGTCGGCCTTGGAATCGAGCGCCGCGTGGACGAGGACAGCGGCGTCTTCGGCGCCCTTCCACGAGCCGGGATCCTGCAGCGACCCGATGACGGATCGGATCTCGTGCCGGTCGAGGCGCTTCGCGCGCTCTTCCGAGCGCGTCAGGCCCCAGACCTGATGTCCCGCCCTCCGAAAGGCGTGCGCGACGCGGAATCCGACGTGGCCGGTGGCTCCGGTGACGAAGACTCTCATGCGGCGGATTATCCTTCAGCGTGGGAGACGTCGTGGACGGCACGAACGGGGACGCGTCGCCGGAAAAGCTCGCCGAGATCGCGAGAGGGATCGGAGTTCCCGAAGCGCGGCGCCACATCTTCCTGTGCTGCGACCAGACGAAGCCGAAGTGCTCCGAGCGGGATCGCTCGAACGCCGCGTGGGC
>DATIFW010000021.1:0-2310 GCA_035455045.1 Thermoanaerobaculia bacterium
TCGCTCGTCGTCCAGCCCGAAGAAGCGGCCGACCTCGTGCCGCCGACGTTCTCGTCGCGTCTCTACGAGATGAAGCTCGCGGCGCTGCGCACGGTCGCGAAACCTTACATCGCGTGGAAGCTCCGCCCGAAGAGCGGACGGGTCCGGATGGCGACCGTGTAGAGGGCGGCCCGTGGTCGGAAAGACACGACTCCTATGACCTTCGTCATAACGGGCGGCCGCGCGGGAGAACAACCTTCGGAATCGATGGCGATCCGGGTCCGGTTTCCCGACCTCGAGCACTGGAAAGCCCAGGTCAAGTGTCAGGCCGGCTGCCCCGTGGCGACGGACGCCGGACGATACGTCCAGCTCATCGCCGAAGGGCGGGACGAGGACGCCTTCCTCGTCGCGCGCGCGCCGAATCCGTTCGCGTCGATTTGCGGGCGCGTGTGCGCCGCTCCTTGCGAGGACGCGTGCCGGCGCGGCTCGATCGACGCGCCGATCTCGATCCGGGCCCTGAAGCGCTTCGTCACGGAACAGTACGGCGTCGAATCGCGCCATCCAGGCACCCAGGACAGGCTGCTCAGGGAGCCAATTCGGGAGGGGAACCGCTACTCGGGCCACCTGCCGATGCATCCCGGGGGCCCAAAGAAAGACTTCTTAGAAGGGAGTACGGACAGCGGCGCGGCGGGTAGGCCGGCCGATCTCGCGAGCGCCGCCGAAGGGGTTCCGCCCTATTCACCTTCTAGGAAATCCCCTTCGGACGCTGCGGCTACTCCGGCGCCCCTCGTGGGTCCCGCTGAACGCATTCCGCCCTATTCACCTTCTAAGAAGATCCCCGGTTCACCCGGTTCTTCCTGGCGACCGAAAGTCGCGGTCATTGGTGCCGGCCCGGCGGGGTTGTCCGCGGCCCACGATCTCGCCCTCCTCGGCTACTCGGTCACCGTCTTCGAGGCCGCGGGCGAGCCGGGCGGGATGATGCGTTTCGGCATCCCGGAGTACCGGCTTCCGCGCACGCTCATCAAGGCCGAGATCGACAAGATCCTCTCGCTCGGCGTGGCGCTGCGCCTCGGGACGTCGCTCACTTCGTCCTTCGGGCTCGCGGAGCTGAAGAAGGACGGTTACGAGGCGGTCTTCCTCTCCGTCGGCGTGTCGAAGGGCCGCGACCTGCAGGTCCCGGGCGTCGAGCTCGACGGCGTCGTGAAGGCCGTCGACTACCTCCTGAACGTGAACCGCGGGTTCCGGATGGATCTCGGCCGGAAGGTGGTCGTCATCGGCGGCGGGTTCGTCGCGTTCGACGCGGCGCGCACGGCGCTCCGCCTCGGCCGGGAGTCCGACGTGGACGCGGCCGAGAAGGAAGGCGAGGCCGACGCCCGCCTCAAGGAAGCCCTCGACTCCGCTCGCGCTGCGCTGCGAGGCGGCGCGACCGAAGTCACGATCGTCTCCCTCGAGAACTTCGAGGAGATGCCCGTCCTCAGGACGACGCAGGGCCACGAGGAGTTCGAGGAGACGAGGAAGGAAGGCATCGTCTTCGTGCCGCGCCGTGGGCCGAACCGGTTCCTCGGCAGCGGCCGCCTTTTGGCCGTCGAGCTGAAGAAGGTGACCTCGGTCTTCGACGCGGGGGGCCGGTTCGCGCCCGCGTACGAGGAATCGGACCTCATCACGCTCGAGGCCGACGCCTGCATCCTCGCGATCGGCCAGAAGCCGGACCTGTCATTCCTGAAACCGGCGGACGGCATCGCCCTGACGCCAGGCGGCACGATCGCCGTCGACCGGACGACCCTCGCGACGTCCGCGCCCGGGATCTTCGCGGGCGGCGACGTCGCGTTCGGGCCGCGCAACCTCATCGAGGCGGTCGCGAACGGCAAGCGCGCCGCACGCTCGATCCACGAGCTTCTCGCGAAGGAGAAGGCCTCGATCCGGGCGACGCTCGAGATCGAGAAGATCCCGACGGCTTCGTACCGGATGATCGCGGGATTCGAGATCCTCGACCGCGAGGCGCCGCCCACGCTCGATGTCGGGCGCCGCACCGGCATCGCGGAAGTCGAGAGCGGTTACGCCGCGCCGGAGGCGCGCGCGCAGGCAGCGCGCTGCCTCATCTGCCACATCCAGACGATCTACGACCCCGAAGCCTGCGTCCTCTGCAACCGCTGCGTCGACGTCTGCCCGGAATACTGCCTCGCCCTCGTGCCGCTAGAGGAGCTGAACCTTCCCGAGGAGGAGCGCGCGGCGCTCGTCGCACGCGCAGAAGGAAACGGTCTGCCGCTCTCGGCGATGGTCAAGGACGACGAGCGCTGCATCCGCTGCGGGCTGTGCGCCATCCGCTGCCCG
>DATIFW010000022.1:0-6371 GCA_035455045.1 Thermoanaerobaculia bacterium
CGTCGAGATGCTGGTCCGGCTCGCCGCGCGCATCGACGCCGAGACGGTGGCCGAAGGAATCGAGACCGAGGCGGAGAAAGCCGAGGTGGAGCGGCTCGGCGTGACGTTCGGGCAGGGCTACTTGCTCGGGCGTCCCGCGCCGCTGTGAACGGCATTCGGGGAGCCGGGCCGCGAGAGGGGGGCGGCGTCAGGGGCGCCTCGCCCTCGCGGCCGATCTGGCTCCTCGTGTTCGTCCTCGGTTCCGGCTCGGCGGCCGCCCAGAACGTCCTCGTGAATCCGGGCTTCGCCACGAGCCTCGCCGGTTGGACGGTGGAGTCCGGAGTCTCGGCGGGCTGGTCGCCCCTCGATATCGCCGGATCGGCGGCGTCCGGCTCGGCTCTCGTCACGAATTCCTCCGACGTCGCCGGTTTCTCGGGAGGGCTGACGCAGTGCGTCTCCGTCGTCCGAGGCGTCCCGATTGCGTTCCGCCTGCGCTATCGCATCCCGTCGGGACTGGCGAACGCCGCGAAGGTGCAGGGCGCGGTCGATTACTTCTCCGGCTCTTCCTGCGAGGGAGACGCGGCCGGGGGATTCGGAAACGGGACCGCGGCGATCACGTCGGGTTTCGACGCCTGGGGCGACTTCCCCGTCGGCACGGGCGTCGTCCCTCCCGGCGTGGCGAGCGCTCTCGTCGGCGTCCGGCTCGTGAAAGTCGCGGCCGGCGGGATCGTCCAGGCCTATTTCGACGAGCCCTCGCTCGCGAGCGTCGCAACCGTGACGATCCCGGCCTCGGCGTCGATCCACGGGCAGAACGGGACGTTCTTCCAGACGGATCTCTGGGTTCTCGGCTCCTCGTGGCTCTCCGACACGACCGTCACCGCCCGCCACCGCTGTTTCGCCTCGCAGAACTGTGGCGGATCGAACCGGGCCTTTCATGTCGCGCCCCGCCAGTCCGTGTATTTCACGGACGCACTCGTCACGCTGTTCGGAGACCCGGGCACCGCCGGCGCAATCGAGCTGAGCTACGACACCTCCACGCGCATCACGGTCGGCTCGAGAACGTATTCGCCGTCTCTCCCCGCGCCGACGACCGGAACCTCGGTTCCGGCACTCGCGTCGGACGACGCCCGCACGCGCGCGGTTCTGGTCGGGCTCAGCTCGAGCGGCGGCGACCTGTCGCAGGGTTTTCGCTCGAACGTGGGCGTCTACAACCCCGGCTCCTCGGCCGTGTCGGTGACGATCACGCTGCACGGCAGCCCGGGAACGACGCTGGGAGCGCCGGTTCCCCTCACGCTGGCGGCGAACGAAGCGCGTCAGGTGAACGACGTTTTCCTGGCCGCCGGCACGGCCTCGACCCTGACGAGGAACGCGTACGCCGTCGTGACCTCCAGCGCGCCCGTGTTCTCCTACGCCACGGTCATCGACAACCAGTCCCAGGACTCCGTGTTCATCGCGGGAGCGGACGACGGACCGTGAGACGGATCCGCCGAAGCTCAGGCGACGGGCGGCGCCGACACCGTCGCGGTACGATCGCCTTCGCGCGTGCGGACCAGGAGCAGCGTGCCGGGGACGGCCCGCTCGCGCCTGACGAACCCGAGGGCGGTCGCCTGCGGAGCGTCCGTCGTACGGGCGGCACTCGTCACGGAGCCCGCCTTCTCTCCTTCGAAGAAGATCTCGCTCCCTGCTGCGGGAGCTTCGCCTTCGAGATGCAGGCGCACGAGGTTCCGGTTCACGTGCCCGTAAGTCTTGATGCGGGCCACCGTCTCCTGTCCGATATAGCAGCCCTTGCTGTCGGAGACGAACCCCCTCTCCCTCAACGCCGCCTCGTCCGGAAGGACGGCTTCGGTCAGCTCGAAGCCCCAGCGCGGGATTCCCGCCTCGATGCGCAGGCTCTCCAGGTCGGCTCCCGACGCCTGCCGCGCTCCGGCGAGGAGGAACGCCTTTCGGATCTCCTCTGAAAGGGAAGAGGAACAGCGGACGTCGTAGCCCGGAACGCCCGTGCGGTTCTCGCGAACGAGACGGATTGGAATGCCGACCTCGTCGCCTGCTGGCCGAGAAGCATCGGGAGTCGCTGGTTTTTCTTCGAACGGGAATGAAGCTGGGAGTCGCACGTTCGCCATGGCGTGCGAGTGAGCGGCGCGCGGCCATGCGACGCCCGCGCCAGAGTCGTCTCTTCCCATTTCCTTTCTAAGCAACTCTTCGACCGCGTCTCCCGCCGCCGAATGCTGGAGGCCGACGACGGCCGCGGCCGATGCAGAGCTGATTGCCTTTTTGAGAAACTCTTCGACGGCCTCACCCGCCGCCGAATGCCGGAGGTGAAAGACGGCCGTCTGCTCCGTGTCGTTTCCGATCTCGACCTCGTTGAATACCAGGTATTTCCGAAGCAAATCTTCTATCTTTTCGGCGAGCTCCGGCTCGCAGTCGATTTCGAGCCGGTCCTCCTCGCACAGGACGACGCAGTCGGCGAGGAGCTTTCCCTTCGGCGTGAGGAAGGCCGCCGCGCAGCCGGTGCCCGGTGTGAGCTTCTTGACGTCGTTCGTGACGAGGCCGTGGAGGAACGAAGCGCGATCCTTGCCGGTGAGGATCACCGCGCCTCGGCCGGTGAGATCGAAGAGGAGGGGAGAGGGTTCCACGGCGGCGATTCTCGCATCCCGAGGCGCGGCTCTTGATCCGTGCGACAATGGCGCTCCGTGACAGAGGTCTCGTGAGCGACGCCGCCCCGAAGGCCGCGGGCGGCGCCCGGCGCCGACGGCGCGGAGGGCGCGGACGCTCGGGCGCCCAGGCAAAGGCACCCGAAGACCTTGCCGACGCCCCGTTTCCCGAAGCCGAACCCGTTTACGTCCCCTTGCCCCCTGCCCTCGCCTCGTCGAATTTCATCGAGGGCATGGGCACGCCGCCGCCGGCAGGAGCCATGAATCAGGAAGAACAGAACCTCGCCCTTTTCATCGACATCGACAACCTGCTCATCGGATTACGCGAGAGCGGACATCCGAAGTTCGACGTCAAGCTCCTCATCTCGCGGCTCCTCGAGAAGGGGAAGATCGTCGTCAAGCGCGCGTACGCCGACTGGAGCCGCTACACGGAATACAAGCGCGCGTTCCACGAGAGCGCGTTCGAGCTCATCGACATCCCGCAGCACCGCATGACCGGAAAGAACTCGGCCGACATCCGGATGGTCGTGGACGCCATGGACCTCGCCTCGAACAAGGAGCACATCACGACGTTCGTGATCGGCTCGGGCGACTCGGATTTTTCGCCGCTCGTGTCGAAGCTGAAGGAGAACAACAAGCAGGTGCTCGGCTTCGGCGTGAAGGGCTCGACCTCGGAGCTTCTCATCGACAACTGCGACGAGTTTCTCTACTACGAGGACCTCGTCCGCGAGAAGACGAAGACGGCGTCTCTCCAGGGCCTGCCCGAGAAGACGGCCGAGGCGTTCTCGCTGCTGATGGACTCCATCCTCGCGTTGAAGCGCGAGAACAAGGAAATCCTCTGGGGCTCGATGGTCAAGCAGACGATGCAGCGCAAGAACCCGTCATTCAACGAGAGCTACTACGGCTTCCGCGCGTTCTCGGAGCTGCTCGAGGCGGCCGAGAAGGCGAACGTGATCACGCTGAAGCGCGACGCCAAGAGCGGCTCGTACATCATCACGGGCTTCGGGAACGGCTGAGCGCGCGAGACGCGTTCGAAGAGCACGAAGAGAAGATTCCTTCGAATGGGCAAGAGAGCTGGTGACGCGGCGCGGCTCGTCGAGTGGGCTCCCGCTCAACGTGATGGGCTCGAAGAGATTTCTTCGAATGGGTAAGAGGGTGGGGGATCACGGCCGCGTGCGTCGAGGGGACGCTCGTCGCATTGCACGGCCGGCGCCCTCGCCGCATTCACCTTCTAAGAAATCTCTTCCTCTTTCTCTTCCTCTTCGAACGTCTCCTTCGATCTGGCCTCTCATTTCCCGCGAAGAGCTCGGCTCCTTCAAGGTCTTCTCGGTGCGGCGCGAGATGCTGCGCTCTCCCCGGACGAGTCTTCCGCACCCCTTCTATGTGCTCGCCTGCCCGGACTGGGTGAACGTGATCCCGCTGACCGACCGGAACGAGGTCGTCCTGGTCAGACAGTTCCGCGCCGGGACGCGCTCGGTCACGCTCGAGATTCCGGGCGGCGGCGTGGAGGCCCATGACCCCTCGGCCCTCGTCGCCGCCCGCCGCGAGCTGCGCGAGGAGACGGGCCACGTGGCGCGGAGCTGGAGACGCCTCGGCGTCGTTCAGCCGAATCCCGCGATCCAGTCGAATCGATGTTCGACGTATCTCGCGCGCGGGTGCCGGCCCGTGGGGGAGCTCCTCCCCGACGCGGGCGAAGACCTTGCCGTGGAGCTCGTGCCGCTCGCCCGCATCCCGGATCTCATCCGGCGCGGAGACATCACACACTCTTTGGTGATCGCGGCATTCCACTTTCTTTCCCTCGCGAGTTGAGAACGCGTCGCGGCCATCCTTAGAATCCCGGCCGGAGGGAGTCATGAAGAAGCTCTGTGCCGCCGCAGTTCTCGTCGTGTCCGGAGCCGCCCTCGTTGCCGGCACGAAGACGCCGGCAGTGAGGTCTTTCGAAGCCACGTACGTCGGGACGATCGCCGCTCTTCCGGCCACCGCGAGGAAGGCGGAGGTCTGGATCCCGCTGCCTTCGGACGGCCCGTATCAATCCGTCGCCGACGTCAAGGTCCAGGCGCCCGCCCCGTACACTCTCGAAACGGACTCGGCGGGAAACCGCCTGGCGCATTTCGTCCTCGACAAGCCCGAGCAGCTCGGAAAGGACCTCGAGGTCAAAGCCACGTACCGCGTCACGAGGCGCGAGGCGCTGGCGCCCTCTCCGGGCGGTGCAAGAGGGGCCGAGCCTCCCGGCGCGGCGGAGCTCCTCAAGCCGAACCGGCTCGTGCCGCTCACGCCCCGCGTGAAGGAGCTCGCCCGCACGCTGTCGGCTGGAAAGACCGACGCCGTCGCGAAGGCGCGCGCTTTCTACGACTATCTCGTCGACAACGGCACGTACGACAAGACCGCACCGGGCTGGGGCAAGGGCGACTCGGAGAGGTTCTGCGACGTGAAGAAAGGGAACTGCACGGACTTCCACTCGGCCTTCATGGCGCTCGCGCGCGCCGAGGGGATTCCCGTGCGCTTCTCCATCGGGTTCCCGCTGAAGGCGGAAAAGGAAGGATCCGTCCCCGGGTATCACTGCTGGGCCGAGTTCTGGGCGCCCGGGCAAGGCTGGATCCCGGTCGACGCGTCCGATGCCGCGAAGACGAAAGAGCCCGTGAAGAAGGCGTATCTCTTCGGCAACCTCGATCCGGACCGCTACGACATCACGACAGGCCGCGACCTCACGCTTTCCCCGCCCCAGAAGGACGGCCCGCTGAACTTCTTCATCTACCCGTACGTCGAGGTCGACGGGAAGGCTTTCGCGGAGACGAAGATCCGGCTCGACTATCGCGATCTGTGATCGAGACGGGTCCCGACCCGTCAATCGCGAACGCGACGCGCGAGAGCCGGGTCGGGGTTTCGGCCTCCAGCCACGTCACCGCCCGCCGATCGGCCGTGAGCGCGAGGGTTCCGGGCACCGGCAGGAGGGGCGCATGGAGGACGCGTCGCGCAGCCGCGGCCTCCGGCGCCCCGGGACCCGACCCGACGACGAGGGCGAGATTCCCGATGTCGCCCTCGATCCTCACGACCGCGGGCGCGGGCCCGAGCGTGAGCCAGACCTCCTGGGGGAATGGCGCCGCGCCGGAGCCGCGGAGCCGCCGGACCGCCCGCGCCGCGCCGCGGAGGCGACGGGCTTTCGCGGGGTCGGGCTCGAGCGCCTCGAGACGCTGGCTCGCATCGGACAACCGGCGGTCGAGAGCCGTGAGATCGTCCGTTCTCCCGGCCGCGAGGAGGAGACGTGCGAGATCGGGCGCCGCGCGCTCGAGGCGGCGCGAAACGACCTCGGCGACCCGCGCCGTCCGGACGGACTCGGCGAAATTCAGCCAGGCGACCGTCTCTTCCCATTTCGAGACGAGCGTCTGGCCCGGCAGGGGGAAACGCGCTCGGAGCGCGCCCGCGAGCGCCCGCTCGCGCAGCTCGAGGAGCGGTCCCTCGGCGTCGGCGGGGACGTCGACGAGAACCCGGCGAAAAGCCTCGCCGTCGTAGACGCGGACGTTCTTCCCGAGCTTCGGGTCGAACGGCGCGGCGTACGAGACGCCCGCGGGCGGGGCGCCGGGGCGCCCCGCGAGGCGCTCGGCCGTCTCGCCGAGGAGAACTTCGGACCGGGGATCGGGCGTTCCCTCCTCCCGAAGGCGGGCGGCCCCTCGCGCGAGGAGCGCCGCCGCGAGCGGGAGGCGCGTGTCGTCGGCCGCGGGGTAGCGGCCGACGACGACGCGA
>DATIFW010000023.1:0-8392 GCA_035455045.1 Thermoanaerobaculia bacterium
GTGTCGCCGGGAGCGGGCCAGCGGATCACCCCGGTCCCGATCGCGGGCACGAGGCGAGCTTCGGCGTTTGGAAGCAGAACCTCGTCGACGACGTGAGAGCCCGCGACGTCGAGCGCCCGGCGCCACGAGCGGTCCACGGGGCCGACGCCGCCGCCGAAGAGGATCAGGTAGCGGCCGCCGGAGATCGTGCCCGCCTGGAGCACGTCCACGTCCGCTTCCTTCGCGAGGGCGTCGAGGACGAAGAGGCCCGGCGGAACCTCGTCGAGAAGGAGCATCGCGAGCGCGGGGCCGGGATTCCCGTCCTTAATCGCCATGTCACACGATCCTGAAGTGGTCGACGAGCGTGCAGCGGCGCCAGCGGGAAAACGAGCGCGGGCTCGTCATCCCCTCGCCCGTCGGGGACGCGATCGTGAACGAGGTGTAGCCCTCGCCCCCGTAGCCGAGGCCGGCCAGGTTGGCTCCGTTCTTCACGAAGATCGAGCAGTTGCACCGGCGCGCCATCGCCGAAAGAGCCGCGATGTCGTGCGAGTGCATGACCGCGGTGTGGAAGCACGCTCCCTCGGCCGCGACCGCGAGGTCGATCGCGTCGTTCACGTTCTTGACGCGCGTCATCGGCAGGACGGGCATCATCTGTTCGGTCCAGACGAGCGGGTGCTCGTTCGGCACTTCCACGAGAACGGTCCGCACCTCGGGACCGGCGGTGATCCCGAGCTCCCTGAGAATCACGGACGCGTCCTTGCCGATGTACTTTTTGTTGATCACGGCGTGGCCGCGGGGCCCGGCCCCTTTCTCGAAGATCACGTTTTCGAGGCGCGAGAGGTCGCGCGCGGGAAGCTCGAACGCTCCAGCTCTCTTCATCGCCCCCTTCAGCGCGTCGGCGATGGAGTCGACGGCGATGACCTCCTTCTCGTCCGTGCAGATGACGTTGTTGTCGAACGAGTGCCCGAAGACGACGTCGCGTCCGGCCTTCCCGACGTCGGCGGTCTCGTCGACGATGGCGGGCGGGTTGCCGGGCCCGGCGGAGATGGCCCGCTTGCCGGAGTTCATCGCGGCGGCCACCACGGCGCCGCCTCCCGTCACGACGAGGAGCCGGATCCTCGGGTGCTTCATCAGCTCGCCAGCGGACTGGATCGTCGGCTCGGCCTTGCAGCAGACCGTGTTCGGCGGCCCCCCGGCCCCGACGATCGCCGCGTCGAGAAGGCGGACCGTCTCCTGGGAGACCCTCTTCGCCGAGGGGTGCGGGTTGAACACGACGGCGTTCCCCGCCGCCACCATGCCGATGGAATTGCAGATGATCGTGGAGGAGGGGTTCGTGACCGGCGTGATCGCCCCGATGACGCCGAACGGAGCGGGCTCGACGAGGGCAAGGCCGTGGTCGCCCGAGGTGGCCTGCGGTCCGAGCTCCTCGGGGCCGGGCGTCTTGTTCGTGACGAGGAGGTTCTTCTGGACCTTGTCTTCCACGCGTCCGAGTCCGGTCTCCTCGACGGCGAGCGCCGCAAGGGAGCGGGCGTTCCGGCGCATCGCTTCGCGCATCGATTCCACGATCGCGTGCCGTTTCTCGAGGCCGAGCGTATCCAGCCCCCGGAACGCCGCCGAAGCCGCCGCGACCGCGTCGTCGAGCTTCGAGAAGACGCCGCCTCCGAGACCCGAAGAAGCGCCAGCCTGCCGGGGGGGTTGCGGGGCCCGGCTTCCGGCCGCCGCAGGCGGCAGGGGCCCCGCATTTCCTTCAGCCAGCTCGCGGGCGATCAGCTCGGCGAGGTGCCGGATCTGGTCGGGGCTAGAGGCGCTCATCGCCGTACCCGTGCTCGGACGAGTTCTTCTCGAAGAGCGTCTGGCCGTCGATCTCCCACGTATCCACGATCGCCATGATGACCGCGTCGCAGGGGCGGTCCTTCGTGACCTCGGTCTGGCGGGCGGAGGAGCCGGACGCGTAGAGGACGTACTCTCCGAGGCCGCATCCGACCGCGTCGTTGGCGACCACGAAGCCACCCTCCTTGAGGTTCTCGGGGTTCACCTGCCGGAGCAGGAGGAACTTGAGGCCCTCGATCCTCGGGTCCTTCCGCGACGCCACCACGGTTCCGACGACTTTTGCCAGGAGCATGGCCTCACCGCCTCCCTTGCACCTAGGTTCCGCCTACTTCTTGTGCGCGCCGGTCTCCTTCCCGGCCTCAGCCGTGCGGCCGAGCGGAAGGACGAGGTCCACGTTGATGTGGGGGCGCGCGATGATGTGGGTAGCGACGATCTCGCTGACGCGGGACGCTCCGTTCTGCCCCGCGTCCACGGCCGCCTTAACGGCCGCCACGTCGCCGCGGATGATGGCGGTGACGTAGCCTCCCCCCGTCTTCTCGTAGCTCACGAGCTCGACCTTCGCGGCCTTCACCATCGCGTCGGCCGCCTCCACCATCGCCGCGAACGAGCGGCACTCGATCATTCCCAGTGCTTCGGCCATCTCCGGTCCTCCTGTTCCGTTCTCTTCCCGCCTCCGGGTTCCTGATCTCTCGTCATGAGTTCTACGACTTTGCCGCGCGTCCGGAAAGGCCCTGGATCGCCCGCTCGGCCGCGGGCAGCGCCACGTCGATGTCGCGGTCGGCCCCGGCCAGGTAGACCCGGCCGAACGAGCCGAACGAGACGATTTCCAGGACCTTGATGTGCGCGGCCTTCTCCGCCTCGTTCGCCGCCAGCGCGGCGTTCGCGGCAGGCTGGCATTCCAGGATGTAGAGCGACTGCCCCGCCACGATCATGTGGCCGTGGCGCGTCCGATTGATGAGCTGCGTCTGCCGGTCGTCGAGGCCCCGGATCACCGTCGAGGAGAGGATCTCGGGTTTGATCCGGTCGCCTTCGGTCTTTCCGATCTCGCCGAGAATCGCCTCGCCCGCGCGGCGCACCTCGGCCTGCTCGTCGTGGTGGACCTCGAGGAGGCCGTAGAGCCGCTCCACGATCTGCATTCCGGGCGTGACGGAAGTCGCCTTGACCGCGATGTCGGTGAGCCGGTTGATCGCGATCCCGGGAGAGACCTCGATGAACAGGGAGGCCTGTCCGCCGACGGGCAGGAACCCCTTCGCGACCGTCCCGAGGAAAGCCGCGTGCTGCTCCTGAAGCGAGTCGAGGAAGACGTAGCTCCTGAGGTCGATCACCGCTCTCAGTCCCTCCGGCCCTTCTGCGCCTCGCGCCCCGTGAGCGACTCGATCGCCCGGATGGCGGCGACCGAGGCCACGTCGATGTCGCGCTGTTCGCCTCCGAGGTAGACGCGCCCGAAGGCCCCGGTCATCCTCACGTCCACGACGTTGATCTCCGCCGCTTTCTCGGCCTCGTTCGCCGCGAAGCCCGCGTAGCCCGCGGGCTCGACCTCCAGGATGTAGAGCGACTCGCCTGCCACGAGCATCAGTCCCTGCCGGTCGCGGTTGATGAGCTGCGCCTGGAGCGCGTCGACGCGGCGGATGACCTGCGAGGAGAGGACCCGGGGCTTGATCCGGTCGGCCTCGTTCAGGGAAAGCGCGGCGAGGATCGCGGCGCCGGCCTGCCGGACCTCGGCCTGCGAGGGGCTGTGGACCTCGAGCATCCCGTAGAGCCGCTCGACGACCTGCATGCCGGGTCGCACGTCGGTCGCCTTGACCGCGACGTCGGTGACGCGGTTGATCTCGATGCCCGGGGAGATCTCCACGATGAGGGACGCTTCGAAGGCGACCGGAAGAAAGCCCCGGGCGATCGTTCCGATGTAGGCCGCGACCTGCGGCTGCATCGCGTCGAGCGTCACGAAGCTCCTGAGGTCCGCCATCAGTAGGCGCCCTTCGCCTCTCTGGGTGACGCGGCGAGGCCGCGGGCTTCCTTGACGATCTTCACGCCGACGGAAGCCCCGATGCGGGTGGCGCCCGCGGCGATGAGCTTCTGCGCGTCCTCGGCGGACCGGATTCCCCCCGACGCCTTCACGCCGAGCTTCCGGTCGACGGCCTGCGCCATGAGCTCCACGTCGCGTGCCGTGGCCCCGCCGGTGGAGAACCCCGTGGAGGTCTTCACGAACTCCGCGCGCGCCTTGCGCGCGGCCACGCAGCCGGCCACCTTCTCCTCGTCCGTCAGGAGCGCCGTCTCCAGGATGACCTTGAGGATCGCGCCTCCGTCGTGCGCGGCCTCCGCGACGGCGCGGATGTCCTCCTCGACGGTGCGCAGGTCTCCCGACTTGAGCGCCCCGATCGCGATGACCATGTCGATCTCGCTCGCGCCCTCGCGCACGGCCCGCCGCGCCTCCATCGCCTTCATCTCCCGGGGAATCGCCCCGAGCGGAAAGCCGACCACGGTGCACACGACCGAGGAGCTGCCGGCCAGGCGGGCGGCGCAGCGCTTGACGAAGACCGGGTTGACGCACACGGATGCGAAGCCGAACTGGTCCGCTTCGTCGCAGAGCTTGTCGATGTCCGCGTACGTGGCGTCCGCGCGGAGGAGAGTGTGGTCGATGAACTTCGCGAGGTCCTTGGGCACCTCGCCGACGCCGGGAGCCGCCGACACCCGGCAGCCCGGCCCGACACACGCGATCATCGAGCGGACCGTGTCGGGACAGCGGGTCACGCAGTGCCCGCCGGCCGGGCACTCGGTGGCGCCGGCGGCCGCGCACCCCGCGCATCCCGCGCACGTGGGCGGGACGAGGAGCGACGGATTCGCCGCCAGGATCTGCGTGATCCGGTCGACGAGCGAATCGAAGGAAGGTGAGGTCATGGGTGGAGAGCTCCTCGAAGGCGCCGGTCCGTGCGGACCGTCCGGCGCGTTAGAGCGGATGGCGTCGATGGCGTCGATCATAGCGACTCGCCGCCTGTGCCGCTCCGCGGTGCACTCGGTCGACAGGAAGGCGTCCACGATCTGCAGCGCCAGCTCCTCGGCGAGATAGCCGGCGCCGAGCGTCAGGACGTTCGCGTCGTTATGCTCGCGGGCGTTCTTCGCGGTCGCGAGGTCGAAGGCCATGCCGGCGCGGATGCCGGGGACCTTGTTCGCGGCCATGGCCGAGCCGATGCCGGCGCCGTCGACGACGATGCCCCGTTCGGCCAGTCCCGAGGCGACGGCTTCGGCGGCCGCGCGCGCGAAGACGGGATAGTCGACCGGATCGGTCGAGCTCGTCCCGACGTCCAGAACGTCCACGCCCCGGGACGTCAGGTGCCTCTTGATCGCCTCTTTCAGGGCGTAGCCGCCGTGGTCCGCGCCCACGACGACCACCTGTCCGGATGCGGCCATCCCTACTCCCGCCCCCGGTCAGGGCCCGCCGGCCGTTCGGCGGTCGCTCTCATGGGCGCGAAGTCTACTGCCTGCCTGCGGGATTCACACCTGACCGCCCGCGCGGGAGGCCCGCGACGACGCTCAGCGGCGAAGCATGAGGGAAAGGATCTCCTGGGCGGCGCGCGGCTTCCCCGCCGCTCGGGCGGCCTCCTTCATCCGCGCGAGACGCGCCGCGTTCGAGAGCAGGGATTCCAGCTTGAACCGGAGCGAGCACGTGAGCGCGACCGGCACCGAGCGCGGCCTCCACGGCACCCCGCATCGAGCCCACGCCCGACCCTCCACCCATGACGAGGACGGCCGGAACCCCTTCGGCGATCCCGTAGGCTGCGCGGAGGCGCCGCCGGTCGTGCCGCGCGGCGAAGGCGGGCATGATCGGGATCCCCGTCACGGCGATCCGCTCCCCGGCGATTCCGCGCCCCGCGAGGATCGCGCGGAGCTCTTCCGTCGCCACGAACGTCACGTCCGCGTGCGGTTGCACCCAGAAGGCGTGGACGTCGAAATCGGTCACCACGAGGCCGAAGCGAAACGGGATCTTCCGGCGTTCCTTCGGCGGAAACACCTGGGCGGCAAGGAAGTGGGTGGCGAGAACGACGTCCGGCGCGAAATCCCTGACGACGGCCCGAAAGCGCGCGAACTCCATGCGGTCGAACGCGCGCACGAGGTTCCGGCGAAAGCCTTCGCGCGGCACGCGGTCGCTCGCCTCGTAGAAGTATCCCCAGAGCTCCGGGGCGCGGTCCACCATCGCGAGATAACCGCCCGCGTAGGTCTTCCGGTACACGCGATCCACGAAGTCGAGGATGTCGACGTGTCTCATCGTGACGTCGGGGAAGCTGAGTCGCGCCGTCTCCTCGAGCGCCTGCGCGGCGCGCGTGTGCCCGGCCCCGGCGGAAGCGGAGACGAGGAGAAGTTTCACTCGTACCGAAGGGCTTCTGCGGGATTCATGCGCGCGGCGCGGCGCGCGGGGAGCGCCGAGGCACCGAGGACGAGAACGGAGCCGATCGCGAGGATCCCGAGGACGTGAAGGAGCTCCGGCCGGAACGGCATCCACGAGAGGTAATAGACCTTCGCGATCTCGGGCGGGAAGCGCACCGCGCGAAAACCCGTGAGCAGCGCACACACGAGAATTCCGAAGAGGACGCCGAGCGTGAGGCCCGCGCCCCCGAGCAGCATCCCGGAAAGACGAAACGTGCGCGCCACGAGCGCTGGCGGCGCGCCGAGCGCCGCCAGGACCCCCACCTCCCGCGTCTTCTCCGCGAGGAGCACGACAAGCGACGAGACGACGCTGCCGCCCGCCACGGCCACGATGAGCGTGAGGACGACGAACAGCAGCGTCTGCTGGACGGCGAGCGCCTCGAAGAGGTCGCGGTTCAGGACCTTCCAGTCCAGCACGGTCGCGCTCTCTCCCAGGAGCTTGCGGGCAGCGGCCACGGTCTGGGCCGACGCGGAAGGCCGGGCGAGCTTCATCTCCCACACGCCCTGCCGGGCGCCCGGCGGAGCGAGCCGTTCGAAGACCGCGAGAGAGACCACCGCCCAGCCGTCGTCCACCTCGGAGAAGCCGGTCTCGACGACGGCGGCGATTCTGAGCGGAGTTCGCGCCGGGACGGCGAGGCCGGCCGCGAGTGCGGCCGACGCGGTCTCGAGGACGATCTCACCGCCCGCGGAGATGCCGAGCCTTTTCGCGAGGCCCGCTCCGAGGAGGACCGGTGACTCGCCCTTCGCTTCGAGATCCGAAAAGGACTTCGCGAGGCCGGGGACGGCGCCGAGCAGGCGCGTGGTCGCGAGGCCGTCGGGCAGCTCGAGCGCCTTCACGAGGGCATCGACGCCTTCCGGCGCCCGTGGGGACAGGAGAAGAGCCGGCGCGAACGCCGTGCGGGCGACGGCCTTCACGTTCGGCAGGGCGCGCAATTGCGCGCGCTGTTCCTCGACATTCGCGCCCGGCTCCGGCATGGCCACGATTTCCGCGCTCGTCCCGGCGAGCTTTTCGGCGAGCTCGTGCCGGTAGCCCGACATGAGCCCCATCGCGACCACGAGCGACGCCGCTCCCAGCGCGACACCGAAGAGGGCGAGAAGCGAGACCGTCTTCGGCAGCCCGCGCCGGCTGCCGAACAGGAACCGCTTTGCGAGGAAGGCGGGAACGTCCATTCGGACGCCGATCCCTAGTTCTTCCACTCCTCCCGCTGCACCTTCCACGCGCCGCCTTCCTTCACCATGTGGACGGTGCCGTTCGCGACCTTGTCGTCCTGCTTGCCGCTGACGGTCAGCTCCGCCGTGTCGCCCGTTTCCACGAGCTTCAGGACCTTGATGTCCGTCGCGGACATCATCTTGATCATGCCGACCATCTGCTTCGCGTCCGGACTGTCGAGGTTCTTCCCCTGCTCCTTCGACATGAGCTTTTTCATCGCCCCGAGGTCCTCCTTCTGGACGGCCTGGAGGAAGTCCGCGTAGACCTTCGCCTGCGGGCTCTTCTGGGCGGCCGCCGTCTCCGCCGCGGACGGAGGCACGGGCTTGGTCTTGCGCGTGATGTCGGCCTTGAACGCGACGTCGAACGAGTACGTGTTCCCGAAGAACTCGCCCGGCTTTGCGCTCTTGTAGGCGGCCTCGACCGTCTTGCCGTCGAACGTCTTCTTGGTGAAGACGTCCGCGGAGGACAGGCCGCTCGGGGCCGGGCCCTTGAAGCCGTTGTGCCGGTAAGCGGTCGAAATCGGCTTGCCCTCCGCGTCGATCGTGATCTCGAGCGCGTGCAGCTTTCCCGCTTCTGCCATCTTCATCTTCTCGAACGCATCCTGGTACACCTTCGCCTCGAGCGGCACGTCGCTGAGGATCACGATCACGTCTTCCTTCGTCTTGTCGAAGAACCCCGGCTCCGCCCAGGCATAGGCGTACTTCACGTCGGTCGACTTGCCGTTGACGGTGAGCTTCCCCTCGGCCTTTCCCTCGGCGGCGGCGGCCCGCGGTGAAAGGGCTGCGACGCCGGCTGCGAAAACGAACCCTGAGAGGAACACGCGAACTCTTGACCTCATCTGGCCCTCCTTGGCTGGGAACACGTCAGCGCGTTTCGCCTCGCTCCACGAGGCTCACGAACTCGTCGAAGAGCGCGTCAGAGTCATGCGGGCCGGGGGAAGATTCCGGATGG
>DATIFW010000024.1:0-9485 GCA_035455045.1 Thermoanaerobaculia bacterium
CCGGCGCACGCCCCGTTCGTCCCGCAGAAGGAGCACGCGTGCGCGTCGTGCGCGGTCGCGAACCTCGTTCCGCCCACGTCCGCGCCGGTCTTCCTCGTGCCCCCTGCGTCCCGCCCGTCGCCAGAGGCGCACGCGGACCGCGCGGCCGCGTCCCCGTTGGTACCAGCCTTCTCCGGCCGCTCCCCTCCTTCGGCGGCGTAGACGTCCGCGTCCGGTCGGGTTCCGTCCGGGCATCCGTCACGCTCTCGGAGGGAAATTCCTTTGAAAGAAAACCCGGGGAGGCGCGCAGGCGCGCGCCTGGTCCTTTTCGCAGAATCCCTTCTTCTGGTTCTTGCGGCCGGCTCTGCGGCCGCACAGACGACGCCACCGCCCGCCGAGACCGCTCCGCCGACTCCGGCCGCGTCGCCCACCAAGACGGGCAACGTTTTCAACCCGAACATCTCCGTGATCGGCAACGCGCTCGGCGTCGCCGGGCACAACGAGGTCGACGCTCAGCCGAGCTTCCAGCTCCGCGAGTCGGAGATCGGCCTGCAGGCGATCGTCGATCCCTACGCCCGCGCGGACTTCTTCCTCACGTTCGGAAGCGAGAAGGGGGACGTCGGCATCGAGGAGGGCTACATCACGTTCCTGTCGGTCCCCGGAGACCTCCTCGTCAAGGTCGGCCGCATGAAAGGCGCGTTCGGGAAGATCAACACGGAGCATCTCCACGTGCGCCTCTTCGCGGACACGCCGCTCGTCATGACGAACCTCCTCGGCGGCGACGACGGCATCGAGGATGCCGGGATCACGGTGTCGCGCCTCGTCCCGATGCCGGCGCAGATCTTCCTCGAGGCGACGGCTCAGCTCTTCCGCGGCACCTCGGAGAACCTCTTCGAAGCCCACGACCGAAACGACCTCGAGCCGCTCTTCCACCTGAAGGCATACCGCGACCTGACGGAGTCCGCGAACCTCGAGCTCGGCGGATCGTGGACGCGCGCGAACAACCTGGAGGGGCCTCTCTTCCGGACGGCCCTGACGGGGATCGACGCGACGTTCCGCTGGAAGCCGCTCCAGCGGGGGCTTTACCGATCCGTCCTGGTACGGGGCGAGTGGATGCATTCCGAGCGCGAGACGCCGGCGGGGACGGTCCGCGCCGACGGCTGGTACCTCCACGGGCAGTACCAGGTCGGGCGGCGCTGGTTCGCAGGCTATCGCCACGACGAATCCGATCACGCCGACGACTCCGCGCGCCACGACCGCGGCGACTCGGCGATCCTGACGTTCTGGCCGTCGGAGTTTTCCCAGCTTCGCGGGCAGCTCCGGCGCAACCGCTACGACCAGCCGGCTGGCCCCGTCACCGCCACGGAGCTCCTCGTCCAGCTCCAGTTCGTCATCGGCGCCCACGGCGCGCACCCGTTCTGAATCGAGAGGCAGATCGCATATGGAAAAAGAGAATCGAGATTTGCTTAATAGGGCTCAAGTCACGAGGGAGCGCACGATCTACAGTGGGGCTCGTGAAGCGGTGTTTTTTCTTAGAAGGGTGATTGGGCGGCGCGCATGGGCGCCGCCGCGTCTCGCGAGTTCCGGGGCAGCGGCTTGCGCCGGGCACCTTCTAAGAAAATCTTCGGTCTTCTCTTTCTCCCTCTTGTTCGTCTCATTCTCTTCTCTTCTGTTTTCTTCTCCCGCCGAAGCAAAGAAGCTCAAGGTCGTGACGACCCTGTCGGATTTCGCGTCGCTCGCGCAGACGATCGGCGGCGAGCGGGTGGAGGCCGAGTCGCTCGCCCGGGGCTACCAGGACCCGCATTTCGTCGAGCCGAAGCCGTCGTTCGTCCTGAAGCTCCACGGCGCCGATCTCCTCATCGTCGCGGGTCTCGAGCTCGAGATCGGATACCTGCCGCCGCTTCTCGACCAGTCGCGAAACGAGAAAATCCGCCCGACGGGCCCGGGCTACCTCGACGCGTCCGTCGGCTGCGAGATCCTCGACAAGCCCGCAGGGCAGGTGACGCGGGCGATGGGCGACGTCCACCCGTACGGGAACCCTCATTTCTGGCTGGATCCGAAGAACGGCCTCGTGATCACCCGCGCGATCGCCGCGAAGCTGACGAGTCTCGACCCTGCCGGCGCCGAGACGTACGCGAAGAACCTCGCGGATTTCGAGACGAAGCTCAGGGCGGCGGAGGTCCGCTGGACGACCCGGCTCGCGCCGTTCAAGGGAACGAAGATCGTCACGTATCACAGCTCCTGGCCGAATTTCGCGAAGGCGTTCGGCCTCGACGTCGTCGGCTTCCTCGAGCCGAAGCCCGGCATCCCGCCGACGCCGCAGCACAAGCTCGAGATCATCAACCTCATGAAGGCGGAGAAGGTGCCGCTGATCCTCATGGAGGTGTACTTCGACCGGAAGGACCCCGACTTCGTCGCGAGCAAGACGGGCGCCCAGGTCGTCGCCATGCCTCCGTCCGTCGGCGGGGAGCCGGCCGCGAAGGACTACCTCGCCCTCTTCGACGTCGACGTCGAGAAGATCGTTTCCGCGCTGGAGAAGAGAAAGTGACCGTCTTCGAGATCCTGCTGCCGGCGTTCGTGGCGAGCCTGATCCTGACGGGGATCCACTCGTATCTCGGAGTTCACGTCGTCGAGCGCGGAGTCATCTTCGTGGACCTCTCGCTCGCCCAGATCGCCGCGTTCGGCGGCACGGTCGGATACCTCGCGGGCTACGAGATGCACTCGAACGGGGCGTACGTTTTCTCGCTCGGATTCACGCTCCTCGGAGCCGCGATCTTCGCTTTCACGAAAACCCATCGGAAGACGCGCATCCCGCAGGAAGCCATCATCGGGATCGTCTACGCCGTCTCGGCGGCGCTCGCCGTCCTCGTCATGTCGAAGGCGACGCGCGAGACCGAGCACCTCAAGGAGATGCTCGTCGGCAACATCCTCTCCGTCTCGTGGCCCGAGCTCGGCAAGACGGCGGCGCTCTACGCGCTCGTCGGGGTCTTTCACTTCGTCTTCCGCGAGCGCTTCCTCCTCATCTCGCAGAACGAGATGGAGGCCGAGCGCCGCGGCTGGAACGTGAGGTTCTGGGACTTCCTCTTCTACGCGTCGTTCGGGTTCGTGGTCACGAGCTCCGTGGCGATCGCGGGCGTCCTCCTCGTCTTCTCGTTCCTCATCGTCCCGTCCGTCGCCGCGATGCTCTTCTCGGAGCGCCTCGGCGTGCGTCTGGCGATCGGCTGGACGATGGGCGTCGTCGTGTCCGGCGTCGGGGTCTGGCTCTCGTTCACGCTGGACCTCCCGACGGGCGCCGCGATCGTCGCCACGTTCGGGGCGGCGCTGCTCGTCCTCTCGGCGATTCGCGTGCTGATGCGGGGGCGTCTCGGAAACGTGCCGGCCTAGAATCCGGCCCATGCTGAAGAGCCGACGCGCGTTCCTCGAGGAGGTCTCGTTCGCCTCCCTCATCGCCGGTTTCCCCCTGCCCGCTCAGGCCGCCCTCTCCCGCTACGCGGAGAAGCCGCCGGATCCCGTGTATCCGAAAGCGCTTCGCCCCGGGATGACGGTCGCGCTCGTCGCGCCTGCGTCGCCCGCGTGGAATCCGGAGAGGAACGACGTCGCCGTCGAGATCGTCGAGTCGATGGGATTCAAGGGAAAGCTCACGCCGCACGCCCGCGAGACGGCGAACTACCTCGCGGGGAGCGACGCGCATCGCGCCGCGGACCTCAACGCGGCGTTTGCGGACCCGGCGGTCGACGCGATCTTCTGTCTGCGCGGCGGCTACGGCGCTTCGCGCATCCTGCCGCTCCTCGACTACGAGACGATCCGGAGGAACCCGAAGGTCATCTGCGGGTACAGCGACATCACGGCGCTCCTGAACGCGATCCACCGCCTCACCGGCCTCGTGACCTTTCACGGGCCCATCGGCGGCGAGATGCAGAGCGACTACACGCTCGCGGCGTTCAAGAAGGTGCTCACGCAGGCGGCCGCGGCCGGGCGGATCGCCGAGCCGCCGCCGTTCAAGCCCTCCGAGGGTCACGTCGACGTCGAGAACCGCATCTACAGGCTCGCCCCGGGGAAGGGGAAAGGCCGCCTCGTGGGAGGCAACATCAGCGTCTTTTCCACGCTCGTGGGAACGCCGTTCGAGCCGGAGCTCAAGGGCCGCATTCTCTTCCTCGAGGAAGTCGGCGAGGAGCCGTACCGCATCGACCGCTGGCTCACGCAGTTCCTCCTGACGGGAAAGCTCTCCGGCCTCGCAGGGGTGGCGCTCGGGAAGTTCCAAGACTGCGGCCCGAAGGAATACAAGCCGAGCTTCGCGGGCATGGGTACGTGGACGTGGCAGGAGGTCTGCCAGGACCGGCTCGGCAAGCTCGGCATCCCCGTCGTCGCGAATCTCGTCTTCGGACACGTGACGGACAAGGCGACGCTTCCGCTCGGCGTCCTGGCCGAGCTCGACGGGGACGCGGGCACTCTGGTTCTGCTCGAGGCCGCAGTCCGGTGAGCATGTCACTTGCGACCCGCGTCTTGGTTCAGGTCATGGCGTCGGGGATTTCTTCGAAGGTGAATGCGGGACCGCCCGCAGGCGCGGCATCGACTGCACCCGGCGGCCTGCGCCTTCCCCGCGCGCTCGAAGAAGAATTCTGATGGCCGATCCGGATTCCCGCGCCGGCGTCCGGTACGCCACACCGGAGATCCTCGACTGGGTCGCGCGCGTCCACGCTCCGCACGACGCTGCGCTCGCGCGCGCGTTCGACGCTCCGGAGGAGCACGGCATGCCGGCCATCCAGCTCGGCCCTTCCGAGGGGAAGGCGCTCGAGATGCTCCTGAAGCTCGCCGGCGCGCGGCAGGTCGTGGAGATCGGGACTCTCGCCGGCTACTCGGCGATTCGCGCCGCGCGGGCCCTGCCTTCGGACGGGCACGTCCACACGATCGAGTTCGACCCGAAGCACGCGCGCATCGCGGGCGAGAACGTCGCGGCGGCTGGGCTCGCGAATAAGGTCACCGTTCACGAGGGCCGTGCCCTCGAGGTGCTGCCGCGGCTCGCGGGTCTCGGCCCGTTCGACGCCGTCTTCATCGACGCGGACAAGGCCAACTACGACCGTTACGGGCGCTGGGCGGCCGACCACACGCGGGCGGGCGGCCTCCTCCTGGGCGACAACGCGTTTCTCTTCGGGCGGCTGCTCGAGGACTCGCCCGAAGCCGCCGCGATGCGCCGCTTTCACGAGGAAGCGCGCGCGCACTTCGACACGGTCTGTCTGCCGACGCCCGACGGGATGCTGCTCGGCGTCCGGCGCTGACCGAGGGTCGCCGCCGCGCCCTCAGACGCCGAGGAGCTTCGACACGACGTCCTTCGCCGTGTACGAGGACGCGCCCTCGGGCAGGAAGCGTCCGATCTCCGAGAGGTCGTCGCCGGAAGTCAGGAGCGGCTTCTCCTTCAGGGCGTCGCTCCGGACCTGGGCGTGGCCGATGTTCGCGAGGAGGGCGTTGCAGAGGCAGCGCCGTCCCTCCGTGTCGGGCGCGGCTCCCCCTTTCCCGACCCAGGTCGCGGCGGGCTCGGACGGGCAGCGATAACCGATCGACGCGTCGTCCCTGCGGTACGCCTCGCGCAAGTAGCCGAGGTCGCAGATGCGCATGCGGAGGAGATAGTCCTCCTCGTCCGACAGGCTGCCTTCCATCTTCGCGACCTTGAACGGGAACCCGGTCGGGGAGGCGACCGGATGCGTGAAGACGTTCGCGGTGCCGGCGAGCGCCATCTTCAGGATGTGCTCCTTGTAGCGCGCGTCCAGGCCCGACTCCTCACAGAAGGCGAACGCCGTCCCGACCTGGATCCCCGCGGCGCCGGCCGCGAGCGCCTCGCCGAGACCCTCGGCCGTGCCGTGACCGCCCGCGAGCCAGAACGGCAGACCCAGCTCGCGGATCTTCGCGAGGTCGACGGCATCGCGCTCCCCGTAGACCGGCTCGCCCAGGGCGGAGAGCTGGAGGCGGCCGCGGGGCGGGGCGTTGTGCCCTCCCGCAGTCGGGCCCTCGACGATGAAGCCGTCCACCCGCCCGTTCGCTTTCCTGACGAGCGTCAGCGCGAGGGTGTAGGACGAGATGATCGGGAGGAAGTAGGGGCGCTTCAGCGGGGGAATCTCCGCGCCGTCTTCCATCAGCTCGCGCGGATCGAAGCGCAGCAAGGTGTCGTCACCTTCCAAAGAGCCCGTCACGTTGAGCGGGTAGGTCGCGGCCTCGTGGTTCACGAAGAGATCGAGGACGAGCGGCACCTTCAGCGGGATTCCGGCGCCCATCAGGACGTAGTCGACGCCGGCCAGCATCGCCCCGTACAGGCACGGCAGGATCGGGAGTTGGATCTTCTCCAGGAAGTTGATCCCGACGAGGCCGGCGTGGCCTTCCCGGGCGAGGAACACCTCCGTGAAGGTGGCGGCGACGCAGAGCTGGAGGAGCTCCAGCGGGCTGCTCTTCGAGTGCATCGGCACGGCGCGGTAGGGCTGATCCGCGGCCTTCCCGCCTTCCACGAAGTAGCGATCGAGGATCCGGGCGGCGGCGCGGGGGAACGGGAAACGCGAAAGCGCGCGTCGGACGTGGCCCCCGGGATCGCCGTCCTGCAGGCGCCGGGCGAGAACGACGTCGAGCGCCGTTCCCGCGGCCACGCCGAGCTGGCCCAGGGACGAGACCGCGCGGGCCAGCCTCCAGCCGGAGACGCCGACGCCCATGCCGCCCTGGATGATTCTCGGGTGTTCCATCGCTCTGTTCGTTTCGTTGCCCCCGGGGGAACGCAGGCACCCGGCCCAGGCCCGCCGCCGGAGAGAACTATTTTCCGCCGAATACGTCCTTCCGTACAGAGGTTCCCCATGAAACACCTCCTTCGCGGAGCCCTGACCCTTCTCCTGGCGGCCTCTCCGGCGGTCGCCGACCGCACGGTTTCGAAGACGCTGCCTCTCCCGGCCGACGGCAAGGTCACCATCCACACGTACAAGGGCAGCATCCGCGTGGCGCCCTGGGACCGCGCGGAGGTCGCCGTCGAGGCGCGGATCGTCCCGGACGACAGCTGCGGGTCGGAGCGGGACCAGAAGCGATGGCTCGCGGCCACCGAAGTCGTCATCGAAGCGGTCGGGCGAAACGTGCGGATCGAATCCGACTACGACAAGCTCGAGACGCGCTGGCACTTCTTCGGAGGCTGCACGAGCCGTCCCTTCGTCCACTACCGGGTCAGCCTGCCGCGCGCGGCGACGCTGAAGATCCACGACTACAAGTCCGACACGGACGTGAAGGACTTCGAAGGACATCTCACGCTCGAGACGTACAAGGGGAGCGTTTCGCTCGCCGGCCATTCGGGCGCGCTGGACGTGACGACGTACAAGGGCGAAGTGCGGGCGGGGTTCAAGCGCCTCTCGCAGCCCGTTCACGCCGAGACCTACAAGGGCGACGTGGCCCTGACGTTCCCGGCCGAGTCGGCGTTCGAGCTCAGCGCGGATGCCGGCCGAAGGGGAGAGATCGTCTCCGACTTCGAGGGAACCGGCCCGATCCGCTCGTCCCGCCGCTCGGGACTTCGCTCCTCGGCGACCGTGAACGGGGGCGGTCCGCGCGTCACGCTGTCCACGGAAAAGGGACGCCTCTCGATCCACCGGGGCTGAGCGCCTTCCCACACCGTAACCTTCCGGGCCCCTTGCCGTCATACTCCCGTGAGTGCTGCCGTTTCGGCCGTTTCGGCCTTGGAGGCGTGCGTGGAAGCTCCCGGCGCGACCCCGGACCAGGAAGCGGATCTCGAGTCGATGGAGCAAGTTCGCCGGGGTGAGGCTGCGGGAGCGGCGCGGCTTTTCCAGCGCTATGCGGCACCCCTGCTGAGGTTCACGGGGCGCATCCTCGGCGATCCGGCCGAGGCCGAGGAGATCACGCAGGACGTCTTTCTCAAGCTCATGGTGAGGGCCGACCAGTACGACGGCCGCGCCCCGGTGGCCTCGTGGCTCTTCGCGATCGCGACGAACGCGTGCCGCGACCGCCTGCGCCGCTCGGTGCGCCGGCCGAGCGTCGCGCTCGAGGCCGTGGCCGAGGTGAGAGAGCCGGGGATCCCGGTGGACGAACGCCTCGAACAGCGGCAGCGGCGCGAGGCGGTCAGGCGGGCCCTCTCGGAGCTCTCGATCGAGCAGCGCGAGGCGCTCGTCCTCGCGCGCTATCACGGGATGCCCTACGCGGAAATCGCAAGGGCTCTCGACATCAGCGAAGGCGCGGTGAAAACGCGGATCTTCCGGGCCATGGAGACGCTCAAGGCCCATTTTTCCGAAGGAGACTCGTCATGGAATGCCGCCAGGCTCTGAAAGTCCGCGACCTCGTCCTCGTCCGCCTCGTGGATCCGCGGGCGCCTCAGGGGGACATGGCTTTTCTCGCCTCCCACCTCGCCTCGTGCGCGGAGTGCCGGGCGGAAGCGGAGGGGATCGAATCCGTGTGGGGCCGGCTGAGTGACGACGACGGAGACGATCTCGTCCCCTCGCCGGCTTTCGTCGCACGCACCTCGGCAGCCCTCGCGGCCGCGAGCCGCGAAAACGTGGTCTCGTTCCGCGCGCGCCAGGCGACGTCCCCCATCCTGAAGGCCGCGGCGCTGCTTTTCGCGGGCGGTCTCGGATTCCTCGTCGCGAGGAGCGGCGATCGCCCGCTGCCCTTCGTGGGCCCCGCCGCTCTTCCGACGCCGAACGCGCGGGGCGAGAACGTGGCGCTCGTGTCGAACCGGACGGTGGACGCCTCGCGAGCCGTGCTCGACCTCTCGAACAAGCCGCGCCTCGCGAACGCGACGTACCGTGCCGCGGAGGAGCCCGGGAAAATCGCGGTTTCGTTCGACGTGACGACCCGGTACACGGTCGTCGGGCGTCCGGAGGACAAGGGCGTGGCGGATCTCCTCGTCTCGCTGATGTCGGGCGCCACGGAGACCGAAGGCGCACGCGGCCGGGTCCTCGATTTCGTGTCGGCGACGACGCGCGAGGGCGGCTCCGTCTCTCCCGAAATCGTGAACCTGCTCCGGCGCACGCTCGAAGCGGACAAGAACCCGAGCGTGAGGAAGAAGGCCGCCGAGGCGCTCGTGCAGATGCCGCCCACGCCCGAGATCCGGGACGCGCTCGCGCACGCGCTGAAGTCGGACGTGAACCCGGCCGTCCGGATTCTCGCGGTGGAAGGGCTCGCGAAGTCCGCTACCGTGCTGAAGGACCAGACGACGATCGAGACGCTCCGGCAGAAGGCCGGAGACGACCGCGAGAACGGCTACGTGCGCAGCCAGGCCGCGCTCGCGCTGAAGAGGCTCGAGATCTGATGGCGATACTTTTTTCCCGCCCCAGCGTCTTGTCAACATGAGCACGACCTCTTTCTCCTCACCGTCGAAAGGGGCGCCTGCGCGCGGCAATCGCGTCGTAATCTGGGCGCTTCTCATCGCGGCTCTGGTCCTCCTCACGCTCGCCGCCGGCCTTCGCGCCGATGCCCGGGACCTGACCGCCCACGCGAGCCGGACGCAGAACTTCGTCGCGTCCGGCAACTTGAAATCT
>DATIFW010000025.1:0-13195 GCA_035455045.1 Thermoanaerobaculia bacterium
TGGGCGGCGACGGCACGCTCCTCTCGGTGGCGCGCCATCCCGCGCCCGGCGTGCCGGTACTCGGGATCGACATCGGCACCCTCGGCTTCCTCACCGCCGTGGGTCCGGACGAGTACGAGCCGGTCCTGGAGCTGGCCCTCCAACGGAAGGCCCCGCTGGAGAACCGGCGTCTCTTGACGGTCACGGTGGCCGACGACGGACGTCCGCCCCGTTCCTACCGCGTCGTGAACGACGCCGTTCTCGCGAAGTCCGCGCTCGCGCGCATCGCGACGATCCGTGTCGACGTGGATGGCCGCCTGGTGTCGCGATACCGCGGAGACGGCCTCATCGTGTCGACCCCGACGGGCTCCACCGCCTACAACCTCTCGGCGGGCGGGCCCATCCTCGAGCCGACCCTGCCGGCCCTGGTTCTCACGCCGGTGTGCCCCCACACTCTGACGTTGCGGCCGCTCGTCCTCCCGGACTCCGTCCGCCTCGACCTCTCCGTGGAGAACGACCCGACGGACGTTTTCCTGACGCTCGACGGCCAGGAGGGATTCCCGGTGGGCTCGATGACGCGCATCGCGATCGCCCGTTCCTCCGAAACGATCTCTCTCGTGCGGGCCTCGGAAGCGTCTTTCTTCGAGGTCCTCGCCCGGAAGCTCTCGTTCGGCGGCGAGCGGGAGAACGCGGCTCGGTAACGGGGAGATGCGCCGCCTTCCGCACCTTTCCCTCACGCAGGTCCGGCTCGTCCGTCTCTTCACGCTCCTTCTCGTCTTCACCGTGCTCGTCCTGTATGCGGTCTTTCGCTCGTCGCGTTTCCAGGAGCTTCTGCGCCGCCGGACCGAAAGGCTTCTCACCGCGAAGATCGGGAGGACGGTCACGATCGGACGCTTCGACCTCGCGCTCGTCCCGTTCGCGTTCCTCGTGCGCGACGTGGCCGTGGCGAACGACCGGCGTGGTCTCCCCGGTCCGGCGTTCTCGGCCTCGGAAATCGAGCTGCGCGGCCTGCCGACGATCACGAAGAGCCGCATCGACATCCCGAAGCTCCGGGTCGTCTCGCCGCGTGCGGTCGTCGAGGTGTTTCCGGACGGCACGACGAATCTGAAGGCCATTCTCGATTCCCTCGTGGGAGGTGGCGGCGGGGGAATCGACATCAGCCTCAAGGAAGCGGTCATCCAGCGCGCGACGCTGCGCTTCCGGGAATGGGACGCCGAGGTCGACGCGGTGCTCCAGGACGCGGCGCTCACGGCCAGATCCGGCCGCAGCCGCTCGGTGACCCACCTCGCGCTCGCGTGCCGCAAGGGGCGCTTCAGGCTGGAGAACAACGAGACGCTCGACTTCGCGATCGGAGCGGAAGTGACGCTCGCGCCGGGGCGCGCGCACCTGACAGGCCTGAGGCTGCGCGGCGACCGGCTGAAGCTCGAGGCCTCCGGCGGGGTCGACGATCTCAAGAAACCCATCCTGGCTCTCGTCGCACGCGCCGAGACGACCGGCGAGACTCTCTCGAAGGTGTTCGGGCTCGGCCTTCCGGTCACGGGAGGCATCACGATGCGCGGCACCATGCGCATCGGGGAGCCGGGCGGCTTCCGCATCTTCGGCGCGTTCGACCTCGCCGGCGCCGCGTTCGGGCCGTTTCCGATGACGGGAGAGGGCGTGATTCGCGTCGATCCGAAGGGTCTTCTCGTGAACGTGACGCGCGCGAGCTACGCGGGCGGAACGCTCGAGGCGCTCGTCCAGCTCGAGAGGATCAAGAACCCGCCCCTTCCCGTTCGCATCGCGTTGCGCGGCCACGGGCTGGACTTCGAGCAGTTCTTCTCGGACCTCGGCCTCCGGGGGACCGGGCTCATCGGACGCGCCGACCTCGACACGACCCTCACCTTCGGCCGCGGCGGAATCGAGCATGCCGACGGGATCGGACGAATCCGCGTGACGGCCGATGGCGGGCGGCCCTCGGCGGTCAGGGGACGGTTCGCGCTGCCCGTCTCCGGTGGCGGTCCCCTCGAGGTCCGGGACGGGCATCTTCTCTTCGCAGGCGTCTCGTTCGCGACGGCCGGCGGCGCCAGAATCCGCGTCGACGGCGGGCTGCGCCTCGGAACCTGGGAGCCCGATCTTCAGCTCGAGATCGCCTCCGACGACCTCGCCGAGGTCGAACGGCTCGCGGACAACTTCTATCCCGCCATCCAGGACGAGCCCCTCAAGCCGCCCCTGGGTCTCGGAGGAGCAGGCCGGATCGCCGCGCGTCTCTCTCGGAGCTTCTCCGACCCGCGGGTCGAAGGGCGGCTCGACGCGACGAATTTCGTGCTCCGGAACGTTCCGTTCGGGACGGCCTCGGCCGAGTTCCTCGTCGATCGCAACGTGGCCACGTTCTCGCCTTTCGCGGCGACGGATGGAGGCGCCTCCCTTTCCGTCACCGGGAAGATCGGCTGGGGCGGGGCCCTCAAGGGCGAATACCGGCTGGACGGCCTCGTGGCGGAGTTCGGCGCCTGGCCCATCGAGCGCGTGCTGAAGTTCCTCGATCTCGACCTGCCCATCACCGGAGCGGGTACCGGGCGGCTTCCGCTCGACGGCGTGACTCCGGCCCTGTCCGGCCGCATTCCTCTCGTCCTGACCGAAGCGAGCTTGTGGGGACAGAAGCTCGACCGGCTGGAAGGCGTGCTGTCGTTCGAGAAAGACCGGATCGCCATCGAGAACACGACCGGGCGCCTCGCGGACGGCAGCGCGAGCGCGCGCGGTTTCTATCGATACGCCGACCGCGCCTTCGAGCTCCAGCTCGACGTCCAGGCCCTTCCCGTCGCCCGCCTGGAGGCGGTCCAGGGACTGCCGCTCACGGGGACTCTCTCGGGCCAGGTGAAGGGCTCCGGGACGGTGGACAAGCCGAACCTCGACGTCGTGGCGCACGTCGCCGATGCGGCGTTGAGCGGAAGTCCCCTGGAGCGCGAGGGCACCCAGCTCGAGCTCCGCGTGACGGCGAACCGCGGCGTCTTCACACTGCTCGCGCGCGCGCCCGAAGCGGCCGAGATCACGCTCCGACCCGAGGGGACGGACGGCGGATGGCGGGGCCGTATCGACGTGTCGTCCCTCGCGCCGTTCGCGTCGCTGCTCGGCCTGCCCGAGGACGCTCGCCTCGACGGTCAGGTCTCCGCCGAGGCGTCGCTCTCGACCGGGAAGGAGAACGCGCTCCAGGGCGAGGGCAAGGTGTCCGCCGCGCGTGTCTCGGCCTACGGGCGGACGCTCGAGCTTCGCGCACCCGCGTCGCTCAGGGTGGAGAACGGAAAGGTCTCTCTCGAACGGCTGACGCTCGTGGAGCTGCCGCGCGAGGACCGGCCCCCGGCGCCGCCGACGGCGCTCACGATCTCCGGGAGCGCGGGGCTCCACGCGCCGCACACGCTCGACCTTTCCGCCGCCGGATCGTTCGACGCCGCCCTTCTCAGGCCGGCGCTCGAGGGAATGAACGCGACCGGACGCGCGACGGTGGATCTCAAGGTGAGCGGCACGGCCGCCAAGCCGGCGCTCCTCGGCCGGGTCACGCTCGACGGCGTGGACCTCACCTCGCCGGGCGGCACCGCGTTCGAGTCGATCACGGGCACTCTCCTGTTCTCGGAAGACCGCGTCACGGCCCTGGACCTCTCGGTTCGATACAACGGCGGCACGGTGGACGTCGGGGGCTTCGTCGCGCTCTCGGGCGTGAAGCCCACGGCCTTCCGGCTGAACGCGCACGTCGGGCACGTGCGAGCGTCGCCGTTCGACGGATTCCGGGCCACCTTCTCGGGTGATCTCGTTCTCCTGGGCGACACGCTTCTTCGCACCGTGCGCGGGGACCTCTCCCTCGACCGCGCGGTCTACAGCCGCGACTTCTCGCTGGACATCGCGTCGCTCCTGGCGCGAAAACGCGCGACGGTGACGGCCGGGAATCCGACCGTGTTCGACGCGGTCGCGCTCGACGTCCGGCTGCTCGCGCCGGCGTCCTCCATCGAGGTGCGCAACAACGTGGCGCGCCTGAAGCTCTCGGGCGAGCTCTTCGTGCGCGGCACGTGGGGCCGTCCGCTCCTGTTCGGCGAGGTCACGGCCGAGGAAGGCGGCCGCCTCACTCTGCAGGGCCAGCGCTACGAAATCATGTCCGCGAAGATCCTGTTCTCGAACCCGCTGCGCATCGAGCCCTTCTTCGAGCTGGAGGCGCGGGGAACCGTGAGCCGATACCAGATCTCGTTCGGCCTCACGGGCACGCCCTCGCGTCTCGTGCCAAGGTTCTCCTCCGACCCGCAGCTTTCCGAGGCGCAGATCGTCTCGTTGATGACCTCCGGCGACATTCCGCAGAGCGCCGTCGCGGGAGCGCCCGTCGGGGCGACGCCCATCTCGTCCGACGAGTCCGTGTCGAAGGCGGCGCGCGAGCTCCTCGCGAGCCTCGCGACCTCTGCGGTCACGAGCCGGACGAAGGAGTTCTTCCGGCTGGACCGGTTTCAGATCGATCCCACGATCACGGGTACGTCGTTCGACGCGCCGCGCGTCACGGTCGGCAAGAATCTCGGCAAGGACTTCAACGCGACCGTCTCCTTCGTGCTGTCGAGCAACCAGCAGCAGATCATCACGCTCGACTACCAGCTCACGCCGGCGGCTCTCGTGCAGGCCCGGCTCGACGAGAACGGGATCTACTCGATCGAGCTGCGCATCCGGCAGCGGCTGCGATGAGCTCCTCCCGCGCCGCCCGGTGCGCCCTGGGCGCTCTCCTGCTCGTCGCCGCGCCCGCATCCGCCGAGACGTTCTACGGGACCGGGATCGCCTCCCTGTCGTTTCGAGGCGACGCACCGGTCGACGAACGCCGGCTGGCGGCCCTGACCGACCTCGCGCCCGGCCGGACCCTGACGGGCGAGGCCGTGCGCACGAGTCTCCGCAACCTCTTCGCGACCCGACTCTTTTCCGACCTCGCCGTGGAGGCTTCGCCGTCGCCCGCCGGCTCCATCGTGGTCGTCGTGTTCTCCGCGGCGCCGCGGATCGAGCGCCTCACGATCTCCTCCGGAGTTCCCGCGTCGGGCCGCATCCTCGACGCCGTCGGCCTCGGACCCGGCAATCCCTGGCAGAGCGACCTCAAGCCGCGGTACGAGGCCGACATCGCGCGGATCCTGCGCGAGGAGGGCTATTTCGGGCCGAAGATCGCGACGGCCGTCGCGGCCGGCGCCGACGAAACTTCCGTGGACGTCCGCTTCGACGTGGAGAAGGGGCCGCGCGCCGTGGCGGGCGCTCCCCGCTTCTCGGCCCCGCTCGCCCCTCTCGACGAATCGACTCTCCTCGCGAAGGCGAAATCGAAGAGAGGCAAACCTTATCGCGGCAGTGCGGCCCGGGAGGATGCGGAGCGCTTCGCGGGGATCTACCGGAAGGCCGGATACTCCCGCGCGGAGGTGCGCCTCGACGACGAGGCGTACGATGCCGCCTCGGCCACGGTCACGCCGCATTACGCTCTCTTCGTCGGGCCCCGGGTCGTCCTGAGGGTCACCGGCGAAAGCGAGAAGGTGGTCCGTTCGCACCCGGACTCGCCCTGGACGCGGGGCGAGCCCTCAGACGAAGACTCGCTTCAGCTCCTGAAAGACGGACTCCGCCGCACCTATCAGGAGAAGGGCTACGCGCGCGCGAAGGTGGACGTCACGTTCGAGACGACGGCGGACGAGGAGCTCGTCGCGTTCACGATCGAGAAGGGGGAGCGATGGACGATCTCCACCGTCGAGGTGACGGGCGCCGTCAGTCTGCGCCACAAGGAGGTCTTCGGCGCGCTCCAGATGCGCCCGCGCGGCTTCTTCGAGCTGGGTCGATACGTGGACGGAGACGCCCTGGGGGACCGTGACGCTCTCGAGGCGCTCTATCGCGTCAACGGTTTCCGCTACGCGAGGGTTTCACCGCCGTCGGCGACGGAGGGCGCCTCGCGGGACACCCTCGACGTGAGGTTCAAGGTCGAAGAAGGCCTCCGCACGTTCGTCGCGACGCGGACCGTGAAGGGCATCAAGACGGTGCCCGAAGACGCGCTCCTTCCCCGCCTCGCCGTCCGGCCGGGCCTCCCGTTCTCCGAATCCTCGGTCAGCGACGATGCGGCGCTCCTTCAGTCCCTGTACGTGGATCGGGGCTACGTGGACGCGAGCGTGGAATCTTCCGCGCGCTTTCTGGATCCGGTCCCGCCGGAGGGGGAGCGCGCGGAGGTGACGTACACCGTGGCCGAAGGGCAACCCGTGACCTTCGGCAAGACGATCTTGCGCGGCAACCGCCGGACACAGCCCTTCATCGTCGAGGACCGCCTCGCGAACAAGGAAGGCTCGCCTTTTTCGCTCACGAAGCTCCTCGAGACGCAACAGAACCTCGCGCGCCTCGGCATCTTCCAGAAGATCGAGGTCTCGACGTTCCCGACCGACGCCGAGAGCATGTCGCGGGCGGTCGTCGTCACCGTCTCCGAAGCCCGCCCGTGGAGCATCACGTACGGCATCGGCGCCGAATATCAACCGCGGTCGCCCGGCACCGACCTTTCGGCGCGTCTTTCGCTCGGCGTGTCGTACAACAACCTCTTCGGGCGCGCCCTCGCGGTGAGCGGGGAAGGGCGCATCTCCAACCGGGACCCCCGGATCATCCTATCCGCGCGCGACCGGTCGTTGTTCGGCGGCCGCGTCCCGGTCTCGGTGGCCGCGTACCGGACGAACGACTTCTTTTCGGACATCGAAGTGAAGCGCACCGGCGCCTTCCTTCAGATGGAATATCGCCCCACCACCTCGCTGCGCACCGGCCTTCGCTACCAGTACGAGCTCGTCGATCCGAGCTCCGATCCGGGGCTCGGCGCGGATCAACGCGCCAATCAGCCGAGCCGCATCAGCTCGATCGCGGGCGGGGTCACCTGGGATCGGCGCGACGACCCCTTGAACCCGCGCTCGGGCACGTTCCTCGCCGCGGACGTCAAGTACGCTTTCCCCCTTCTCGCGGCCGACGCGGACTTCGTCAAGAGCCTGCTCCAGGCGGCTCTCTATCGCCCCTACGGGGCCACACGGTTCGTCTTCTCGGTTCGCGGAGGGGTGATCTGGAACCGCCAGGAATGTCCTCCCGAGCTGCGGGAGAAGGGGACGTGCTCCCCGAATCTCATCGTACCCGTTCCGGAGCGGTTGTTCGCGGGCGGTTCGTCCACCCACCGTGCCTTTCCGCGCGACAATCTCGGGATCCCGGACGAGACGCTGAAGGACGGCGTGGGCGTGGGCGGCACGGTGGAGCTCATCGCGAATGCCGAGTGGCGCATCCCGGTCGCGAGCGGGTTCGAGGCGGCCCTCTTCTTCGACATCGGCAACGTCTGGGCCGATCCGAAAAACGTGACCCTGAGGGAGCTCCGGTCCGGCGCCGGGCTCGGACTCCACTATCAGACCCCGGTCGGTCCGATCCGGCTCGAGTACGGCTTGAAGCTCGACCGCAAGAGTGGCGAGGACGCCGGGGCGTTCGCGTTCTCCGTGGGCTATCCCTTCTGAGCCACCCGTCGTGCGGGGGCGCGGCGCCGCTCGTCGCGCAAATGCAGAAGGGCGAGTAACGGATGGGCGAGGAGCATGCGCGGCCCGGAGAAACGCATGACCTCCTTCACGCGTTCCCGGCGGTCGGGGCGGTAGCAGTGAATGGGGCAGCTCGCGCAGGTCGGCTTTTCGTCGCCGTAGGGGCAGTTCCTGAGGCGCGCCGCCGCGTAGTCCGCGAGCTCGGCGCAGCCCCCGCAGAGGCGGTCCTTCGCCGTATGGTGGTCGTGGGCCGCGCAGTAGATGTCGAGCATCGCTTCGAACGTCCGGTGCTCGCGCCGGAGCCGGGGGCTCTTCAGGAACGGGCGGGGGAGCGCCCGGAGCGTCTCGCGCACGGCAGGAAGTGTCGCGCGTCGAGCGGCGCGAGGCGCTCATGCAGATGAATCAGGGCGGGCTTAGAATGGTTCATGCCTCGCTTCACGGTTCTCGAGACCTCTGCCCTCTTCTCGAACCGGGTCAAGTACGACTACCTGTTCGAGATGGAGATGTGGCTGAAGGGCCTCGAGCGGTTCTTCCAGATCGACTGCCTGCCGCTTTCGGCCTTCGAGCGTTCGCACGCGTCGCTCAAGAATTACGTGGAGGAGGTGGGCGCCGTGCGGGCGGGCGTGGCCCACATGGCGATGCTCACGACGCAGCTCCTCGGGGAAGGCAAGGAAGACCTCGCCTCGTTCCTCGTGTATCTCGACAGCCAGGTCGCGCGCACGGGCAGCGGCGAGATGCCGGCGCGTCGGCGCGGGAATGCGGGGAACGCCGAGACGGAGCTCGCGCTCGTCGTCGAAAAGCTCGACGATTTCGCGAAGATCCTCGACGAACTCTCTCGCGCGCCGTTCGTCGCGCTCCAGACGTATCTGTCCCTCGGGCGGATCGTCGTCGGCACGCTCCGGCAGGACCCGAACCTCGGCGTCCTCTTCCGCGAGAACCTGCGGCCGGTTCTCGACAAGGAGTCGAAGCAGTCGCTGGGCCGGGTGCTCGAAAGCCTGCCCGAGCCCTCGCACCGGGGGGCGCTCGCGGCGCTCTTCGTCGCCCTCTTCAAGGGACTGCGCTACGCGGACCGGGCGCGGACCGCAGTCGAGTCGTCCGCCACGCGCACGCGCGCGCTCCTCGTCTTCAGCCTGCTCAAGGGCGAGAGCGAGTCCATCGCCTCGTTCATCTCGAAGCGCCTCTCGCCCCGCTTTCCGGAAGAGTCGCCCCAGGCCGCCGGCCTCCGGCGCATCGTGGCCGCGTTCGAGGCGGAAGTGAAGAAGGTCATGGACGTCGAGCTCGTCGACGTCGTGCTCATGAAGGACCCGGCTCTCGTCCTGACGCGGCTCGAGGATGCGGCCGCCCTCGTGCGCGACCTCTACCAGCAGAGCGTCATCGCGCTCGCCGAGACCTTCTCGTCGGGGCTCGACGAGCGCACGCTCTTCCCCGAGTACCGGACGCGGCTCGATCAGAGCCTCGTTCTGAGGGAGGAGCTCGCGCAGCTCGTGAAGGCGACGCACGATTTCGTGAAGTCGCCCGACAAGAAGTCGCTCCGGCCTCTCGTGGCCGAGCTCGAGTCCTTCCGGCGGAGCGGGATGCGCCACCTCATGTTCAAGGATTGGTCCCTGTTCGAGCGCTTCCTGGCCGGCTTTTCGCGGGAGAGACCCCCGAGGTCCTTCCTGCCGGCCGCGCATCAGTTCGAGGGTTTCCTGAAGACCCTCGTCAAGGAGATCGGCAAGAGGTCCGTCCTCGCGAATCATCCCTTCAAGGGATACCGCCTCGACGGCGGCTCGCCGGCTGGCGGGCCGGGCGCCTCCCGGTACAATTGACGCCCGGCGGCCGTCGCGCCGTCTCGGGATTCCGAAAGGAAAAAAGGTCGTGGGATTCGTTTCCGTCACGCAGGCAGCGGCTGCCTACAAGCAGGGCCGCTTCGTCATCATCGTCGACGACGAGGATCGCGAAAACGAAGGCGACCTCTGCCTCGCGGCCGAGCACGTCACGCCGGCCGCGGTGAACTTCATGGCCCGCGAGGGCCGCGGGCTCGTCTGCGTCTCGTTGACCGAGGAGCGCTGCGACGAGCTGGATCTGCACCCGATGGTCGAGCAGAACACGTCCAATTACGGGACGGCCTTCACGGTCTCCGTCGAGGCGCGCGGCAAGACCACGACCGGCATCTCGGCGGCCGACCGCGCGGTGACCGTGAAGACGCTCATCGACCCGAAGACGAAGCCGCAGGACCTGCTGCGGCCCGGCCACACGTTTCCGCTCAGGGCGAGGAAGGGCGGCGTCCTGAAGCGGGCGGGCCAGACGGAGGCGTCCGTCGACCTCGCGCGCATCGCGGGCCTCGCGCCCGCGGCGGTCATCTGCGAGATCATGAACGAGGACGGGACGATGGCCCGCGTCCCGGACCTTCTCGTCTTCTCCGAGAAGCACGGCGTCCCGATCGTGCAGGTCGCCGACATCATCCGCCACCGGATGCGCACGGAGCGCCTCGTCCAGCGCATCGCCTCGCCCACGCTGCCGACGCGCCACGGATCGTTCCGCGTCGTCGCCTACCGGTCCGACGTCACGCACGAGGAGCACGTGGCGCTCGTGGCGGGAGAGTGGAGCGAGGACGAGCCCGTCCTCGTCCGCGTCCACTCCTCCTGCCTCACGGGCGACGTCTTCGGCTCGGAGCGCTGCGACTGCGGGGCACAGCTCGAGCGCGCGATGGAGCTGATCGCGCGCGCGGGCAAAGGCGTTCTCCTCTATCTCCTGCAGGAGGGCCGCGGAATCGGCCTCGTGAACAAGCTGCGGGCCTACGAGCTGCAGGAGCAGGGCCTCGACACGGTGGCCGCGAACGAGAAGCTCGGCTTCGCGCCCGACGTCCGCGACTACGGCATCGGCTGCCAGATCCTGCGGGATCTCGGCGTCAGGAAGATCCGCCTCCTCACGAACAACCCGTCCAAGTACGTCGCGATCGACGGCTACGGCCTCGAGATCGTCGAGCGCGTCCCGCTGGAAATCCCTCCCACGGACGGCACGCGGGAATACCTGACCACGAAGAAGGCCAAGATGGGGCACATCCTGAAGCTGGTCTGAGGCGCGGGGAGGGACCGCGGGCCGGGGAACCGGGAACCGGGGGGTTTCTTAGAAAGCAATAGGGCTCGTTCGATCGGCCGTCAGCAGAGCGGCGTCAGCGGCGGTAGAGCCTCGCCAGCTCCTCGGGCGTTCCGCCCCTTTTCATCTTCCAGAGAATCTTCCAGTTCGTCCACACGGTTCTCGCGACACCCCTTTCGAGGTAGCGGCGCGGCGAGGTTTCGACGGCGTTCCGGAGGATCTCGATGCGGCCTTCTCTTCTGAGCCTCCTCGCGAAGTCCCAGTCGTCGAGGAGCGGCCAGCGCGGGTGCCCGCCGAGCTTCTCGTAGACGTCGCGCCGCACGAACGGAGCCTGGTCGCCGTACGGAACGCGCGTCAGCCGGGTCCTCAGGTTCGCCCAGAACGCGACCCAGCGCATGCGGGCGCCGCCCCCGGAGAAGGACAGCCGGAACGCGCCGCCGACGGCGCCCGAGGCGACCGCTCCGCGGACCGCCTCCTCCCACCCGATGGGCAGGAGCGTGTCGGCGTGAAGAAAGAGAAGAAGGGAGATCTCTGCTGAAGACGAAGAGGGAGAAGACGGAGACGAGGGAGAAGATTCTTCGAAGGTGAAGAGGGCGGCCTCGCGCAGGCGCTGTCCGCGAGGCGCCGAAGACATGTGAACACGGGCGCCCGCCTTCGCGAATGCCTCTCTCACATCCGAAGAAATCTCTGCGTCCGCGGCGGCGACCAGCTGGATTCCCGGACGGCCGCCGCCGAAGACCCTTTCGAAGAAGATCTTCGGCGGCAGGGCTTCGCCCGCCGCAAGGGGGACGATGACCCCGATGCAATCCGCGCCCGGCGAAGGCGATACCATCCCGCCCACGATGCCATACGGGTTCGTGCTCGTGGGCGGTCGCTCCTCGCGGATGGGCCGCGACAAGACGCGACTCCCTTACCGGGGAAGGCCGATGGCGCTCCATCAGGCCGAGAAGCTCGCGGTCGTCTGCGGGCGCGTCGCCCTCGTCGGAAAGAACCCCGAAGCCTTCGGCGAATCCCGCTTTCCCTACGTGACCGACGACGCGCGCGAAGTGGCCGCGGCATTCGGCGTGGCGGCGGCGCTCGCGTTCTCGCCGGAGGACACGAACCTCGTCCTCGCGGCGGACGTGCCGCGCTGTCCGGAGTCCTTCCTCGCGGCCCTGCTCGACGTCGCCGAGGCGATTCACGCGCCCGCCGTGGTGCCGGTCTCGGGAGGGCGCCCGCAGCCGCTGTGCGCCGTGTGGCGGCGATCCGCGCTCGCCCCGCTCCGCACGCGCCTCGAGGCCGGGGACTACTCGCTCCTCGGCGCGCTCCAGGCCTTTCACGCCGTGCTCATCCCCGAGGAGGTCACGGCCGCGATGGCCGGCGGGTCTCCGGAAAACTTCTTCAACGTCAACACCCCGGAGGAATATGAAGCGCTCGAAAGAGAAGCCCCGGCGGACGGTCCGCCCGGCGCGGCCGCTGAGCCATCTCGACGCTGAGGGCCGAGCCCGCATGGTGGACGTCTCCTCGAAGAGAGCGACCGTGCGCACGGCCCGCGCCCGCGCTCTCGTGTCGCTCGGCAGGACCGCTTTTCTCTCGCTCGACGCCGCCGTGAACGAGAAGGGCGACGCGCTCGGCGTCGCCCGCCTCGCGGGGATCCAGGCGGCGAAGCGCACGGCCGAGTGGATCCCGTTGTGTCATCCGCTCGCGTTCGATTCCGTCGCCGTGAGTCTCGTGCCGCGCCCTCGGGCATCCGCGGTCGAAATCACGGCCGAGGTCAGGGGAACCGGCAAGACCGGTTACGAGATGGAGGCGCTCGTCGCCGCGTCGGCCGCGGCGCTCGCGCTCTACGACATGTGCAAGGCGGCGGACAAGGGGATCGAGATCCGCGAAATCGCGCTCCTCGAAAAAACGGGCGGCAAGAGCGGAAGGTGGCGCCGGAGCACGACCGGCTGAGCTAGACTCGTTCTCAGGGAGGCGGCATGGAGCAGGCGCTCATCGACGGGCACGGACGCCGCATCACCTACGTGCGGATCTCCGTCACGGACCGCTGCAACCTCCGCTGCATCTACTGCATGCCGGAGGACCAGAAGTTCCGTCCTCTACCGCACCTCCTCTCGCGCGACGAGATCCGCCGCGCGGCGCGCGTCCTCGCGGATTTCGGCGTCGAGAAGATCCGCATCACGGGCGGAGAGCCGACGACGCGCCCCGACCTCGTGGACATCGTGCGCGACCTCGCCGGGATCGGCTTTCCGGGCGGGATCGCGCTTTCGACGAACGGCGTCCTGTTCCCGCGGATGGCCCACGACCTCCTCGCCGCGGGCCTCACGAAAGTGAACGTCTCGCTGGACGCGGCCGAGGCGGAGCATTTCCGCAAGATGACGCGGCGCGACCATTTCCGGCCCGTCGTCGACTCGATCGCCCTCGCCCTCTCCCTGCCGTTCGACTCCGTGAAGATCAACGCGGTCGTCATCCGCGGCCTCAATGACGACCAGATCCTTCCGCTCGCGGCCATGACGAAGGACAAGAGGCTCGGCGTGCGCTTCATCGAGTTCATGCCCTTCGGCGACAACGACTGGAAGGAAACGGACTGGGTGGGCTGGGAAGAGGTATGGGACCGCCTGGTCGCCGCCGGCTACGTCCTCACGCCGATCGCCAAG
>DATIFW010000026.1:0-5241 GCA_035455045.1 Thermoanaerobaculia bacterium
AGGTCAACAACTTCGGCTGGGTCCAGCTCCAGAACCAGTACGACAACTGGCGAAAGAGCAAGTGGAACCACCCGAAGGACGCGAAGACGACGGTAGAGTGTCGCGAGTGTCACATGCCGCTCCTCGACGGCCGGGAGCCCGCTTCCGGCGACACGGCCGACTACAACCGGACCGCGACCGACGGCAAGCACCGGAGCCATCGGTTCCTCGGCGCGAACCAGTACATGCCGGCGCTGTTGAAGCTTCCGGGAGGCGACGAGCAGGTCGCGCTCGTGAAGAAGTGGCTCAAGGGAGAGGTCGAGGTCCCGGAGATCGCGGGCAAGTGGGCCAAGGGCGCGGTCGTTTCGCTCGACCTCGACGCCCCGCCGAAGGCCCGCCGCGGGGAGCCCCTGAAGCTGCGCGTCGTGATCACGTCGAACAAGGTCGGGCACGACTATCCGACCGGGCCGCTCGACCTGATCCAGTCGTGGGTCGAGGTCGAGGTGAAGGACGAAGCCGGCCGAGTCGTCTTCGCGTCGGGGAAGCCGGACGAGAAGAAGATGATCCCGCCCGGCACCTTCCTCTTCAAGGCCGAGCCGGTGGACCAGTACGGGAACCTCATCGACCGGCACAACCTCTGGGAGATGGTCGGCGTGAGGTACCGCCGGAGCCTCTTCCCGGGCTACTCCGACGCCGCCGAGTACGCCTTCGGCTGCCCCGGCACGCCGGCCGTCTCGAAGCCCTCGCGCGACGTGACGATCCCCGCGCCGCCGCGGGGGAAGCTCGAGGTCCTCGCGACGCTCCACTACCGGAAGCTCGACCAGTATCTCGTCGACTTCCTCTTCCCGGGCAAAGGGCTCGCGGCGCCGATCACCGACCTCGCGCAGGCGCGCGCGACGATCGAGATCGTCGACTGACGTGGCCCAACGGCCCGTCCTGAAACGCTGGACGCACAGGCGCGTCCTGTTGGCCCTCGGGCTGGCGGGGCTCGGGGTCTGCGCGGTCATCTGGTTCACCCGGAAGGGAGACGATGCGCCCTACACGCCGGGAGGGGCCGTCGAGGGGATCACGGACGTCCTCAAGAAGGACGCCTCGGGCGCAGGCTGGGGCGTCGCCTTCAAGGACGTGGCGAAGACTCGAGGGCTCGACTTTTCGCACTTCTCGGCGGGCGCGCGCTCGACGCAGCTCCCCGAGGACATGGGATCGGGCTGCGCGTTCGCCGACTACGACGGCGATGGCGACTGGGACCTCTTCGTCGTCGACACGATCGGCCCCCTGACGCTTTCGCCCGGTGAGGTGCGCGCCGCGAACGGAGGCTGCCGCCTCTACCGGAACGACGGCGGCTCGTTCACGGACGTGACGGCCGAAGCGGGGCTCTCGGACCTGAAGGGAACGTACATGGGCGCCGCGTGGGGCGACTTCGACAACGACGGCTACCCGGATCTCGCCGTGACGTCGTACGGCGGCGTCCGCCTTTTCCACAACCGCGGCGACGGCACGTTCGAGGACGTGACGAAGTCCTCCGGCGTGGGCGCCTTCAAGGGCTTCTTCACGGGCGCGGCCTGGGGCGACGCGGACGGCGACGGCCGCCTCGACCTCTACGTCTGCGCCTACGTCGACTACAAGTTCGACCCGAAGGACGCGGGAAAAGCCTCGAAGTTCGGACACGCGACGAGTCCCTTCACGATCAACCCCTCTTCGTATCCGCCCGTCGCGAACCTCTACTTCCACAACGAGGGGAAGGGCCGTTTCCGCGAGATGGCCGTCGAGGCCGGGATCGCGAACGCCGAGGGGCGCAGCCTTTCGGCGACGTTCGCCGACCTGAACGACGACGGGAAGCCCGACATTTACGTCGCGAACGACGTCTCCGAAGGCGCGCTCTTCGTGAACGAGGGCGGCGGCCTCTTCTCGGATCGCGGGCACGAGGCACACGTCGCCGACTACCGCGGCGCGATGGGGATCGCCGTCGGCGACGCGAACGGCGACGGGGCGCCCGACCTCTTCGTCACGCACTGGATCGCCGAGGCGAACGCCCTCTACCTGAACAAGCTCGGGGGCGGAAAGAGCCGGACGCTCGACTTCGAGGACGCCGCCGAGCGGACCGGCCTGGGACAGGTCTCGACGGACGACATCGCGTGGGGGACGGCGTTCCTCGACGTGGACGGCGACGGGCTGCCCGACCTCGTCGTGGCGAACGGCTCCACGTTCGAGGTGCCCTCCGACACGCGGAAGCTCGTGCCGATGCCGATGCGCCTTTTCCGGAACCTCGGCGAGAAGGGCTTCGTCGACGTGGCGCCGCTCTCGGGCGCGGACCTGACCGTGCTCCGCGTCGGGCGCGGACTCGCGATCGCCGATGTGGACGGAGACCTGCGGGAGGAGGTCGCGGTCGTCGTGAACGGCGGCAAGCTCGTCCTCCTCAAGGCCGAGGGCGGACCGCCGAACCACCGGATCGCGATCCGGTGCGAGGGCAAGAAGTCGAACCGATCGGCGTTCGGGACGAAGCTCGTCCTCGAGGCGGGAGGCAGGCGCCAAACCCGCGAGATCGGCGCGGGCTCGTCGTACCTGTCGCAGAACGCTCCCGAGGCGATCTTCGGCCTCGGCGCCGGGACGAAGGCCGACCTCGTGACCGTCCGCTGGCCCTCGGGCGCGACGGCCACGTTCCACGACCTCGCGGGCGACCGGGTGTATCTCCTCGTCGAGGGGGAAGCGGCGCCGCGGGCCCTCCCGGACGTCCGCGCGAAGACGCTCGCGTTCTGGGACGCCTACAACGCGGCGCGGTCCGCGTTCGCGAAGGGGGACTTCCCCGCGTCGATCGCGGCGTACCGGAGGGCGCTCGAGATCGACCCGCGGCACGAGGACTGCCGCTACTCCCTCGGGAACCTGCTCCTCGAGGGGGGCGACCGCGCGGCGGCGAAGGCGGAGTTCGAGGCTCTCCTGAAGATCCAGCCGCGGAGCCAGCGGGGACACGGCGCGCTCGGCGACCTTCTCGCCGACCCCGCCTCGGGACCCCTGCAGGACCTCGCGGCGGCGCGCAAGAACTACGAGAGCGCGGGCGGCATCTACACGCCCGAGACGGGCTGGGTGGTGCGCTCGGGCGAGGTGGCCCTCGCCACGGGCGACTTCGCCGGCGCCGAGCGGACTTTCCGGAAGGTCCTCGTCTCGAACCCGCGCTCCTTCCAGGCCCTGTACTTCCTCGGCTATCTCGCCTCGCGGCAGAAGAGGAACGAGGCGGAAGGGGCGAAGCTCTTCGACGCCGCGTTCGCCGCGCTGGGACCGCAGGCGTCTCCGGCGCCCGGCGAGGGCGACGTGAAGAAAGCCGAGAAGCCGCTCCCGACGCGTGGCGCCTTCGCCGGGCATTGGGCCTACTTGTCACAGGGCGCGGTGCAGAAGGACGGCGCCTGGCGCGACCTCGACGGGCGGATCGGGCGGAGCCGGACGACGAAGGTCCGCTGACCGGCGTCCACGAAGCCGGCGGCCGTACCTCGTCGCGTGTTAGCCTTTTCGAATGGAATCTCTCGCCTCGCCGCGCGCGCCCGTCTTCGGCCACGAGCTGCTCTCCCTTCTCGAACGGATGGGAGGGAGGGCGAACGTCGAGGCTTTCCGGAATGCGGCGGCCGGCGCGTTCGGCGCAGATGCGGTGTACGGGAACTGCCACGGCGACCGTTTCTCGTTCCACGAGGTGCTCGCGTTTCTCGCGTCGCGCGGCAAACTCGCGCACCGCGGGGACGAGATCTCCCTCGGGACCGAGCCCGCCTGCTCCGGCCACTGAGGACCGGGCTTCAGCTTCCGATGGCTCCCACCGCCCGGGCCACGACCACGAAGTGGCAGGCGGCGGCCGCGATCACGAGGGCGTGGAAGACTTCGTGGTACCCGAAAACCCTCGGAAAGGGGTTCGGACGCCGGACCGCGTAGACGACCGCACCCAGGCTGTACACGATGCCGCCCGCGGCGAGGAGGACGACGGCGCCGGTTCCGAGCGCTGCTTTCAAAGCGGGCAGGATCGGAAGGGCCGCCCAGCCGAGGAGGACGCAGACGGCCGCGACGAGGACCTTCGGCGCCCCCACCCAGGCGACGGACAGCACGATCCCGACGAGCGCCCCCGCCCACACGACGCCGAGCATCACCCATCCCGCCCGGTTCTCGAGGAGGAAGGCGAACGGCGTGTACGTCCCCGCGATGAGGAGAAAGATCGCCGAATGGTCGACGCGCCGGAGCACCCGGCGGACGCCCTCGGACCACGTGGGCCGGTGGTAGATCGCGCTCACGGCGAAGAGCGCGACGAGAGAGACGCCGTAGACGATCGCCCCGACGCGTGCGCGCGGTCCGGTGGCGTTGAGGACGAGGATCCCCCCGGCGACCGCCGCCACAAACGCGGCGACCTCGTGGAGGACGCCCCTCAGGACCGGTTTGGCGCCGGTCTCGCTTTCAGCTCTCGACACGGCCCCGCCCATCATGCGACAGAGCCTACGCCGCCGTCTTGTGGAACCGCGAGACGGCGAGGCCGATGATCGCGAGCGTGTAGAACGTGAGCCACGCGACGGGCTCCCACAGCTCCGTCAGAGGTGCGCCGCGCAGGACGATGCCGCGCACGACCTCGATGAAGTACTTCGCGGGGATTGCGTAGGTGAGGTACTGGAAGAACTTCGGCATGCCGGCGATCGGGAAGACGTAGCCCGAGAGGAAGACGAACGGCAGGAGGAAGAAGAACGACATCTGCATCGCCTGCATCTGCGTCTTCGCGAGTGTCGAGAGGAGCATCCCGAGCCCGAGGACGGCCGCGATGAACATGAGCCCGACGAGGTAGAGCTCGAGGAGGCTCCCCGCGATCGGCACCTGGAACAGGAACCGCATCAGGGCGATGATCAACGTGAGCTGGAAGACGCCGATCACGACGAAGGGCGCGATCGTGCCGAGGATGAGCTCGACGCGCGTGACGGGCGTGACCTGGAGCTGCTCGAGCGTGCCGCGCTCCCTCTCGCGAACGATGGCCATCGCCGTGAACTGGATGAGCGTGAACGTGAGGAGGATCGCGATGAGCCCCGGGATGATGAACGTCGCGGTGCGGAGGTCGGGGTTGTACCAGGGCCTAACGCGCAGGTCGACGGGCGGGCCGGATTCCTTCCAGCCGGCTTTCGCCGCGAGCGTCCGGAGAGAGAGCTGATTCGAGATGCCGCCCGCGATCGACATCGCCTGGCTCGCGGTGGTCGTGTCGGAGGCGTTCACGACGAGGAGCGCTTTCGCCGGAGCGCCGCGCCGCCGGTC
>DATIFW010000027.1:0-13480 GCA_035455045.1 Thermoanaerobaculia bacterium
TCCGCCTCCCAGCGCGACGACGCCCCCGTCCCGCCGAAGCCCGCGCCGGACGAGCTCTTCGAGGAGGCGGCCGAGGACGTCCCACGTCTTTGCGGCTTCGCCGTCGGGGACGAAGAGAGGCTCCTTGCTCAAGACCCTCTCAGCGCCTCCAGCTGACACCAGATGGCCATGCAGGAGAAAGACTTTCTTAGAAGAGATGAGAAACCAGCGGCCCGGCGCGATGGAAGGGAGGCGCGCGACGAGCGAAGTCAGCGCGCCGGGTCCCACGACGACGTCCGTGCGGGCGCCGGCCGCGGAGAAGGAGAAGGACCGGAGCGGACGTGTCCGCCGAGGCGTGGCCAATCGCGCTCCTCCCTTTCCTTACCCTCTTTACCTTCTAAGAAAATCTTCTCTTCTTCTCTCGTCTCTAGGCCTTCGGTGGTTTCGCGAGCGCGATGTGGAGCTCGGCGAGCTGCTCGGGCGAGACGGGGTTCGGGCACTGCGTCATGAGATCCGTCCCCGAGGCCGTCTTCGGAAACGCGATCACGTCGCGAATCGAGGACGAGCCCGTCAGGATCATGAGGATGCGGTCCAGGCCGAGCGCGATCCCGCCGTGCGGCGGCGCGCCGAAACGGAACGCGTCGAGGAGGAATCCGAACTTGGTACGCGCCTCCTCAGGCCCGATTCCGAGCCGCTCGAAGACGCGCGACTGCACGTCCGGGCGGTGGATCCGGATCGACCCGCCGCCCAGCTCCATGCCGTTCAGGACGACGTCGTACGCGCGCGCCTTCACGCGGCCCGGGTCGGACTCCAGAAACGGGAGGTCCTCCTCGCGCGGCGAGGTGAACGGATGGTGCATTGCGTACCAGCGGGCGTCCTCCTCGTGCCACTCGAGGAGCGGAAAACTCGTCACCCAGAGGAACTCGTACCGTCCCTCGGGGACGAGCTTCTCCTCGCGGGCGATCTGGACGCGGAGGGCGCCGAGGAAATCGAAGACGGACTTGGCCTTTCCGGCCGCGAGAAGGACGAGATCGCCATCGCCCGCGCCGAATGCCGCGCGCAGTTTCTCGACCGACGAGTCGTTGAAGATCTTCTTAGAATTGGAGTTCCAGCTTCCCGCGGCGGCCGTCTTCACCCAGAAGAACCACTCCACACCCGCGGCCCGCGCGCCCTTTTCGAGATCGTCGAGGCGCTTGCGGGAAAACGAGCCGCCTCCCGGCACGCACAGACCCTTGATTCTCTCCACCTTCGAAGAAAGGTTCTCTTCGAGCGCCGCAAAATCGCCGAGCTCGAGGTCGAAGCGCGTGTCCGGCCTGTCGATGCCGTAGCGCTCCATCGCCTCGTCGTACGTCATCCGCTTGAACGGAGCCGTGCACGGGATTCCCCACGCCGGGAAGACCTTCGTGAAGAGCTTCTCGATGAGCGCGAAGACGGCCTCCTCGCTCGGGAACGACATCTCGATGTCCACCTGCGTGAACTCGGGCTGGCGGTCGGCCCGGAGGTCCTCGTCGCGGAAGCAGCGGGCGATCTGGTAGTACCGCTCCATCCCCGAGACCATCAGGAGCTGCTTGAAGAGCTGCGGCGACTGCGGGAGGGCGTAGAACTCGCCCTCGTGGACGCGCGACGGGACGAGGAAGTCGCGCGCGCCCTCGGGAGTCGACTTCGTGAGGATGGGCGTCTCCACGTCGAGGAAGCCCTCGGCGTGCATCACTTCGCGGATCGCCATCGTCACGGCGCTCCGCGTCATGAACTTCTTGGTCATTTCGGGGCGCCTGAGGTCGAGATAGCGGTGTGTGAGACGCAGATCCTCCGACGCCTTGATGCCGTCCTCGATCGGGAAGGGCGGCGTGTCGGCCCGATTCAGGATGGAGAGCGCCGTCGCGCGCACCTCGATCTCGCCGGTCGGAAGCTCACGGTTGACGCTCGATCCCTCGCGCTCGACGACCGTACCCGTCACGTCGAGAACGAACTCGTTGCGAAGCTCCTTCGCCCGCTCGAGGAGATCGGCCGTCGGCACGAACCGCGCGTCGAACACGACCTGGGCGATCCCCGAGCGGTCGCGCAAGTCGATGAACACGAGCTCGCCGTGGTCGCGGCGGCGGTTCACCCATCCCTGGAGGCGGACGCTCCGCCCGACGTCGGCCTTGCGGAGCTTTCCGGCGGGGGATCGTTCGAGGGAGGACATCGGGGCGGATCTTACAGACGGGCGCGCAGAGCGGTCGCGAGGCCCAGCCGCGGGAGCGACTCCTGCGTGCGCCGTGCGAGGTCCTTGACGTTCACGAGGCCCGCCTCGCGCTCCCTCTGTCCGAGGAGAATCGCCAGGGCGGCCCCCGTTTTCTCCGCCACCTTGAGGCCGTGCCCAGGCCCCTTCGCGGCCGTGACGAGGTCGACGGCGATCCCGTCCTTGCGGAGCGACCCGGCGAGCTCCATCGATTCACCGACGTCGGCGCGCTCCAGAGGTATCACGGCGACGCGTCTCGCCCCCTCGATCGCCTCCTTCCGGAACTCCGCCGGGAGGATCTCGACCAGCCGGTCCTCCCCGATCGCGAAGCCGATTCCCGGCGTTCTCGGGCCCCCGAGATCGGCGGCGAGCTTGTCGTACCGCCCGCCGCCGAGGATCGCATCCTGAGCTCCGAGGCCGGCGGCCGTCACTTCGAAGACGGTGCGGGTGTAGTAATCGAGTCCCCGGACCAAGAGGGGATTTTCCTTGAAAGGGATTCGGGCGGCCTCGAGATGCGCGACGAGCTCGCGGTGGTGCGCGTCGGATGCCGGATCGAGAGACGGCAGCAGATTGACCATCCTCGGGAATCCCGCCGAACTGACGAGGCGCTGGACGGCGGGGTCCTTCGAATCGAGGATGCGCAACGGGTTCTCGGCCAGGCGCCGGCGGTCGTCCTCGCCGAGCGCCCGCTCATTCTCATTCGAAGAAAAAAACGCCCTTATGGCCTCGACGTACGCCGGCCGCGTGGCTTCGGTGCCGACCGAATTGAGCGAAACAGAAAGACCCGTGAACCCGAGCCGCCCGAGGAAGTCGAAGAGCATCACGAGCAGCTCGGCGTCCGTCGCGGCGTCGGCGGGCCCGAGCACCTCGGCGCCGATCTGGCGAAACTCGCGGTAGCGGCCCTTCTGCGGGCGCTCGTATCGGAACTGAGGCCCGATGTAATAAAGCTTCCAGGGCCGCCCGGCCTGCGCGAGGGCGTGTTCGACGTACGCGCGCACGACCCCCGCCGTGTTCTCGGGACGCAGCGTGACGGAGCGGCCGCCGCGGTCGGTGAACGTGTACATCTCCTTGTGGACGATGTCCGTCGACTCCCCGACGCTCCGCACGAACAGCTCCGTGGACTCCAGCGTGGGGGTCCGGATCTCGTCGAAGCCGTAGAGCGCGAAGACCTCGTGCGCGGTCGCCTCGACACGGTTCCACGCGCGCGTCTCTGGCGGGAGCAGGTCGCGCGTTCCCTTGACGCTCGCGATCATCGCGGGCCCTCGCGGGCCGGGGGCGTCACGCGCGGCGAAGGGCCGCGTTCAGGTCCGCCCGGCCCCTCGCCTCGTTGCCGAGATACTCGGCCTTGTACTCCAGGTAGTTCTTCCAGTACGTCTTGAGCCCGTCGACCTCGTCCGGCGTGAGGTCGCGCCTGTGCTTGGCGGGGTTGCCGGCCCAGAGCGTGGCCGGCGGGATGACGGTACCCTTCAGGACGACCGAGCCGGCGGCGACGAGCGCGCTCGCGCCGACGTCGGCATTGTCGAGCACGGTCGCGTTCATGCCGATGAGCGCTCCCCGGCGGACCGTGCACGCGTGGACGACGGCGTTGTGCCCGACCGTGACCTCTTCTTCGAGCGTGAGAGGTCCGATCGCGCTCGTGACGTGGAGCGAGCAGTTGTCCTGCACATTCGAGCGGGCGCCGATCCGGATGGAACAGCAGTCGCCGCGGACGACCGTCGAGTACCAGATCGACACGTCGTCGCCGAGGACGACGTCGCCGATCACTGCCGCCGTCTCCGCGATGAAGACGCCGGTGCCGAGCCGGGGCGCGAGGCCGCGGTAGGAGCGAATCGTCATCGAAATCGAACGATACCAAAGCGCCGGAGCCCCTGAATCGGCCCGCTGCACAGTGCCCTGTGCGAGGCGGAAAAACCCGAGCAAAAACGCCGCTTCGAGGCCTTTTCTCGTCCGCAACACACAGACTTTTCCACAGATAAGTTGAAATGTCTCAAGTTTTGGGGAATCAACAATTTAGAGCGTAAGAGACCAGGAAATACGGGAGTTTCTTCGCACGCCTCTTACAGTCGGGCATCAGGTTCAGACGGGACGGCCTGAAGGTCGCGGCCGACCGCCACCTTTGGCGGACGCCGAGAGGAGCTGACGCGCCTGGGCGCGCGCCGGCTCCCCGACGGACGATCCCGCCAGCAGCGCCGCGACCGCTTCCACGCGTCCGGCTCCGTCGAGCGCCTCCACGCGCGTGCGGGTGCGCCCTTTCGACGCCTCCTTCGAGACCGAGAGGTGGCACTCGCCGGCGGCCGCGACCTGCGCGAGATGCGTCACGACGAGAATCTGCTCGTGAGCCGCGAGGCCTCGCAGCTTCCGGCCCACGGCCTCCGCCGTCGCGCCCGAGACGCCCGCGTCCACCTCGTCGAAGACGAAGGTCCGGACGGGTCCCCCGCGACGCCGGGTCGCGGCCCGGTCCTCGGAGTCCGGGGTCTCGGCGGCGAGCGCCGCCGCGAGCGCGAGCTGAACGCGGGAGAGCTCTCCGCCAGACGCGATCTTCTGGAGCGGCCGCGCGGGCTCCCCGGGGTTCGGAGCGAAGGCGAATTGCACGTGGTCGATGCCGTGCGCCCCGAAGGCGACGCCGATGCCTCCCGCCGCGAAGCGGCTCCCCTCCTCCTCTCGGCGCGTCACGAGAATCGAAAATGACGACTTGAGGAACGCGAGGTCGCGCAGCTGCGCCTCCACGGCGCGGCCGAGGCGCGGCGCGGCCGCCTCGCGGGCCGCCGACAGCTCGAGGGCGGCGCGGCGATAGGCGGAAAAGGCTTTCTCTGATGTCCCTTCGGCTTTTTTCACGGCGCCTTCGAGATCGAGGAGCTCGTCGCGCTCTCTGCCGAGCGACGTTCGCCGCTCGAGGACCTCGGAGAGCGTGGCGCCGTATTTCCGCTTCAGCTTCGCGAGGGCGTCGAGCCTTTCGGCCACGAACGCGGCACGCGCGGGATCCGCCTCGAGACTGCCGAGGTCGCGGGAGGTCTCGAAGGCGACCTCCTTGAGCCGCTCGATCGCCTCGGCAAGGGTGGCGCTCCGGGCGGCGTACGAAGAGGAGATTTCTTCGAGTTGTTGAAGAGCGCGGCGGGCGGCCGAAGCCGCAGGGATCGCGCCGCCCTCGTCGGACTCGAGCGCACCCGTCACGGTCGCGAGAAGCTGGCCCACTTTCTCGACGCTGGCCAGTCTCTTTCTTTCAGAAGAAATCTCCTCGTCTTCTCCCTCTTTCGGCCCCACCTTGTCGATCTCCCCGATCTGGAAGTCGAGCAGCTCGAGCCTTTGAACACGGTTCTTCGCCGCCTCCTCGAGCCGCGCGAGGTCGCGCTCGGCGCCGGCGAATTCCCGAAAGCGCGCGGCGCTCTCCGCCGCTTTCTCCCCGAGGCCCGCGAACCGGTCGAGGAGCTGGCGGGGAGCGTCGGGGTCGAGGAGGTCCCGCGCCTCCGCCTGGCCGTAGAGCACGAGGAGGCGCGGCGCGATCTCCTGCAGGGTCTTCAGGGCCGCGGGAGAACCGTTCACGAGGAGCCGGCCTTTGCCTCCCGCCGCGACCTCGCGCCGCACGACGACCTCGAAGGGGCCCGAGCCTTCCTCGAGCAGGCCCGCCTCGACGAGAGAGCGGCGCGCCTCGGCATCGTCGCAGTCGAACGCGCCCTCGACGACGAGCCGCTCGGCTCCCGCCCGGACCAGGGCGGGGTCCGCCCGTCCTCCCGCGAGGAGCATCACGGCGTCGACGACGAGCGACTTGCCGGCGCCCGTCTCGCCGGTCAGGACGGTGAGACCTTCCCCGAACGCCACCTCGACGTCCTCGAGGACCGCGAGGTCGCGGACGCGGAGAGAGGTCAGCAAGTCATGCCTTCTTCTTCCCCTCCAGCCGGTCCCTCAGCCAGCGCAGCGTGAGGCCGAGCCCGAAGGAGGTCGCGCCGACGGGATAGCCGGCGTGGTCGCGGTCGTAATAGGCCGTCCCGGCGATGTCGAGGTGCGCCCACGGCTTCTTCGGATCCACGAACTCCTTGAGGAACATCGCGCCGTTGATCGAGCCGCCCCACCGGCCGCCCGTGTTCTTCATGTCCGCCCAGTCGGAGCGGATGTTCTCGCGGTACTCCTCCCACATCGGGAGGCGCCAGAGGCGCTCGTCCGTCCGCTCTCCCGCCCTCACGAGCTCCCTCGCGAGGGCGTCGTCCTGCGTGAAGACGATGGCCGCCTCGAGCCCCAGCGCCACGAGAGCCGCGCCCGTGAGCGTCGCGTAGTCGAGGATGACCGCGGGCTTCCACTCGGCCGCGTAGTCGAGCGCGTCCGCGAGGATGACGCGGCCCTCGGCATCCGTGTTGTCGATCTCGGCCGTCTTGCCGTTGCGGAATCTCACGATGTCGCCCGGCTTGTACGACGAGCCCGAAGGCAGGTTCTCGGTGAGAGCCGCGATCCCGACGAGGTTGACACCCAGGCGAAGGTCCGCGGCGGCCAGGACGGCGCCCATCGCAGTGGCCGCGCCCATCATGTCCCACTTCATGTCGCCCATCTTCTCGGCGGGCTTGATCGAGATTCCGCCCGAATCGAACGTGACGCCCTTCCCGACGAGCGCCACGGGAGCCTCGCCCTTGCGGCCGCCCCGGTACTCGAGGACGACGACGCGCGGCTCCTCGGCGGAGCCACGGTTGACCGCGAGAAGGCCGCCCATCCTCTCCTTCTTGATGGCCTTCTTGTCGAGCACCGTCACCTTCACGCCGCGGGTCTTCGCTTCCCTGCGAACGCGGTCCGCAAAATCGCGCGGAAGCATGTCGTTCGACGGCGTGTTGCCGAGATCGCGCACGAGACGGGCCACGCGCGCGACCGCGCGGGCGTCCTCGACCTCGCGGGCTTCGACGGCCGCGAACGCTCCGCGGGGCTGGACGGCGATCGCCGTGAGTGGCGTCTTCTCCGTGTCTTTCGACTTGTAGCGAGGAAAGCCGTAGTCGGCGAGGAAGAGCGAGCGCAGGAGGAACTCCCGCGCCTCCTTCGCATCCATCCGCTTGAGCGCGAGCGGAAAATCGAGGATCGCCGACGTCTCGCCGCTCCGGTTCAGGGTCTTCGCGGCGGCCCGCAGCAGGCCGCGCGCCTTGCGCGGCGAGATCTCCGGCTCCTTTCCCGCGCCGAAGACGTAGAGGCGCGCCGCCTGTCCGCGCTCTCCGAGCGGAAGGGTGAAGAACGCGTCATCCGCCGCGGGTGTCGCGGGTCCGGAGGCGGCGACTCGAGCACGCAGGTCGGCGGGAAGAGACGCGAGGGCTTCCTTCCTTCCGCTGCCGGCCGCGAAGACGATGTGGGCATCCGCGCGCGGGGCGCGGACCTTGCCGTCTTGGATCGAGATCTTGAGCAAGAGAACCTCCGATGGGCTTCAAGCCTGGAAGAGAGCGAAGTCTAGCGCGGCGCCAAGCCCTTACAATCGAGCGATGGCCGACGCCGTCCTCGAAACCCTGCTGCCCGGTCTGCCCCCTCCTCGCCGCGGAAAAGTGCGCGACGTGTACGACCTCGGAGACCGCGTCCTCCTCGTCGCGACGGACCGCATCTCCGCGTTCGACGCCGTCCTCAGCCCGGGAATTCCCGAGAAAGGAAAGATCTTGACCGGGCTCTCGAATTTCTGGTTCCGGAAGTTCGCGGACGTCGTCCCGAATCACCTTCTCGAGACCGACGCCGCGCGCTTTCCCGAGCCTCTCGCATCCTCGCGCTCGCTCCTCGCAGGGCGCGCCGTGCTCGCGAAGAAGTGCCGGGTCGTGCCTTTCGAGTGCGTGGCCCGCGGGTACCTCGCCGGCTCGGGCTGGAAGGACTACGTCAAGACCGGCTCCGTCTGCGGCCAGCGCCTGCCCGCAGGCCTCCGCGAGGCCGATCGCCTCCCCGAGCCGATCTTCACTCCGGCGACGAAGGCCGAAACGGGCCACGACGAGAACGTTCCGTACGCCGCGGTGGCGGCCGCCGTGGGCGCGGCCCTCGCGGGCCGGCTCCGGGACCTCACGCTGACGCTCTACCGCAGCGCCGCCGCGTACGCGGAGTCGCGCGGCATTCTCGTCGCCGATACGAAGTTCGAGTTCGGCCTCGACGAGGCGGGCGGGGTCGTCTGGATCGACGAGGCGCTGACGCCCGACTCCTCCCGGTTCTGGCCGAAGGACACGTGGAGGAGCGGAAGCTCGCCGCCCTCGTACGACAAGCAATTCGTGCGCGATTTCCTCGAGCGAATCGGCTGGAACAAGACCCCGCCGGCGCCCGTGCTCCCCCCCGACGTCGTCAAGGGCACACGCGAGCGCTACGTCGAGGCGTTCGAGAAGCTGACCGGAGCGCGGTTCGAGGGTTGAGGCCTACTGGGCGACGGGCTCGTCGGCGAAGTCTTCGGGCTTGGCCTCTTCTTCCGGCGGGGCCTTCGCGAATTCCTTCTTGACCATCTCCTGGTGGGCGATCTCCTCCTGCAGAAGCTCCTCGAAGAGCTTCTTCACCGGAGGAGACAGCGGGAGCTTCAGGGCCTTGTCGAAGAAGTCGTAGGCCTTCACTTCGGCATCGAGCGCCACCTTCAGGGCCTCGCGCAGCGTCATGAAATCATGGACGGTCTCGTATCCCGGGGCCTCGACGTCCCAGAGGAGCGAGCGGTCGACGCGGCGTACCGTCTTCCCGAACAGCTTTGTCCGCTGGGTGAGCAGGTCGGCTCCGTGCTTCGCCTCGGCCTTCGCCATGAAGTGAAAGAAGGAGGCGGCTTCCTCGGTCCGATGCTCGCGCATCACGGCCGTGAGCTCCTCGTAGCGCTCCATGGCTTCCTGCTCGATGAGGATGGCGAGATCGAGCGCGTCCATGAGATCGAGCTTCGTCAGGTCCAGCTGCTTCGTCATCGGATTCTCCCGGGGCGGTACGTTCACACGTGAACCCCGACGCGGCCATGATGCAACCGGATCAGAGCCGGAGAACCCCCGCGCAGGCCGCCTCGTATCATGCGCCGGAGGCCCCCATGGTGAAATTCCTCCTCTGGGTCATCCTCTTCATCCTGTGCTGGCCGGTCGCCCTGATCGCGCTCGTGGCCTTCCCGTTCGTCTGGCTGATCCTGCTGCCCTTCAAGCTCGTCGGGTTCGCCGTGGGCGGCGTCCTCGCCTTTCTCAAGTCGCTGTTCTTCCTGCCCGCCCGCCTTTTGGGCGGCGGGCCCGCCTGACGCTCAGGTCTTCTCGAGCAGCTCCTCGACGCTCCGGAGGGGCACGACGGAGAGATCCGGGAACGCCGCGACCTCGCTCGCGTTGCCCGCTGGAACGAGCGCGGAGCGGAAACCGAGCGAAATCGCCTCCTTCAGCCTCAGAGCGGCGTCCGAAACCGCTCGCACTTCGCCGAGGAGGCCCACTTCGCCGAAGACGGCGGTCAGCGGAGGCAGCGCCCGCCCGCGGAAGCTGCCCGCGACGGCGGAGCAGACGGCGAGGTCGGCGGCGGGCTCGGCGCTCTCGGCCCCACCCGCGACGTTCAGGAACACGTCGTGCGAGGACAGGGCCATTCCGCCGTGCCTCTCGAGGACCGCGAGGAGGAGCGCGAGGCGCGTCGCGTCGAAGCCGATCGCGGTGCGGCGCGGGCTTCCGTATTTTGCTTCGACGGTGAGGGCCTGGACCTCCAGGAGCAGCGGCCGCGTTCCCTCGACGCCGGCGAGCACGACCGAGCCGGGCCGCCCCCCCGCGCCGCTTCCGAGGTAGAGCGCGGACGGGTTCCCGACCTCGATGAGGCCGGCGCCCGTCATCTCGAAGAGCCCGAGCTCGTGCACGGGACCGAACCGGTTCTTCAGCGCGCGTACGACGCGGTGTGCGTGAAAGCGCTCGCCCTCGAACGACAGGACGGCGTCCACGAGGTGCTCGAGCGTCTTCGGACCGGCGAGCGTCCCGTCCTTCGTGACGTGGCCGATGAGGAAGACCGGCACGCCGGTCGTCTTCGCGAGCGCCAGAAGCCGGCCCGCGCAGGCGCGCACCTGCGTGACCGACCCCGCGGCCGCGGGCGCGTCCGCGGAGGCGATCGTCTGGATCGAGTCCACGACGATCGCGCCGAACGCACCGGCCTTCGCCGCCTCGAGGATCACCTCGAGCGAGGTCTCGGGAAGGAGGAACAGCCCCGGCGCCGAAGCGCCGAGCCGGTCCGCCCGCATCCGGACCTGCCGGGCGGACTCCTCGCCGCTGACGTAGAGGACGGACCCGACTCGCTCCGAGAGGCGCGCGGCGACCTGCAGCAGAAGCGTCGACTTGCCGATACCCGGCTCTCCGCCCACGAGAACGACCGAGCCCGGGACGAGGCCGCCTCCGAGGACGCGGTCCATGTCGGCGATGCCCGTGGGGATGCGGGGCACCGCCGCAGCGGCGACGTCGGACAGCCGGACTGGCGCCGGGCCGGGCGGCGGGGCCGCTCCGCCCCGAATCGGTGCCTCGGGCGCGCGTTCCTCTACGAGCGTGCTCCACGCGCCGCATTCGGGGCAGCGGCCGAGCCACTGCGGGCTCTGGGCCCCGCAGGCCGTGCACGAGAAGACCGTCGCGGCTCTTCGGACCACGGCTACTTCGGGATCGGGATGCTGCCGAGCAGGGCCTTGAGGTCCTCGTCCTTCCAGCGGATGCCGCCGCCGAGGAACGGCGACCTGAGGCCTGGATTCAGGAGGTCGTCCACGCCCCCCGTCACGTAGAGGTTCGGGCTCGCGTTCCAGCGGCCGAAGACCTTGAGATGCCCGTTCAGATCCGGCCTCGTGAAGTCCCAGATCTCGCCGGCGACGCGGAACGTGTCGGCCTTGAACGTCTGCTCGATCGCGGCGCCTCCGCGCGACTCGACGATCCCGGCCCGGAGGATCGTGTTGTGCAGCTTGTAGCCGAGCTGAAGCGACAGGACGAACTGGTCGATGTACCGCTGCCCCGTCGTCGAGATCGTCTGCTTGCTGCCGTCGGGAAACGTGACGGTCGAGGACTCGAGGATGTCCTCGCGCTTGCCGTGGGGAAGCGCGCCGATCTCGAGCCGGTAGAACTTCCCCTCCCGGGGGATCGCGTCGAGCGTGAAGTAGTACTTCTCGTCGTGAAACCGTGACGCGTACTCCGCGCGGAATCCGATGTCGAGCTGCAGGCGGTTGATGCGGCCGAGGGTTCCCGAGAGCTGCTCGACGCCGTCTTTCACCGACTTGAGCGCGTCGTTGATGTTCTTGTGCGTCTCGTCGTCGTTCAGGAGCTTTCCGAGCGTGCCCTGCCCCGTGTCGATCTTGCCCGTGATCGAGTTCAGGCTGTCGGCCGTCGTCTTGAGCTTCGCCGTGACGTCGTCCACGTTCGAGACCGTCGACTTCAAGCCCGAGCGGTTCTCGTCGAGCATCCGGTCCACCCGGGCGACGGTCTCCAGCAGCTGGGCCGAGAGCACCTTCAGGTTCGCGACGATGGCGTCGACGTTGCCGCGGTTCGCATCGGCGAGCTCGCGCAGGGACTCGGCGAGGCGGCCGAGGTTGTCGACGATCCGGTTCAGCCTCTCCTCGCCCCGCGTCCCGCCCATGGAGTTTGCGAGAGCGCTCGAGACCTCCTTGAGGTCCTTTCCGATGTCCGTGGCGAGCTTCGTGAGGTCGTCGAAGCCGCTGCCCGAGGCCCCCTCGAGAAGGACGCCGCTCGGGAGGCGCGGCGCGTTCGTGGCGCCGGGGTTGAGCTCCACGTACTTGTCGCCGAGGAGGCCGAGGGCCCGGATCTGGGCGCTCGCGCCCTCATGCAGCTCGACGCTCGGGTCGAGCGCGAGGTGCGCGACGGCGGTGCCGTCGGGCCGCAGCGAGATCCCGTCCACCTTGCCGATCCGCACCCCGGCGACGCGCACCGCCGACTTGTCGTCGAGACCCGCGACGTCCTTGAAGTGCGCGTCCGCCGTGTTCGTGCGCGCCTTCTTCCCGAAGTGGATGTCCTCGATCTTCAGGATGAGGATCGCGAGCGCGACGAGCACCACGACGAAGAACGCCCCGATCTTCGCGGTGGTCGTCATGGCGTGCCCATCATACGTGCGCCTCCCCGGCCTTTTCCGGGCGCCCCTTTTCCGAGCGCCGCTCGGGCTCGGCTTCGGGAGGGGCGAGGTCGCTGTTGCCTGTCACGAAGGCCGCAACATGCGGGTCCTTCGATCGCTCGAATTCCTTCGGGGTCATGTCGACGTAGATCTTGCCTCCGTAGAGGAGCCCGACGCGGTCCGCGATCGCGAACGCGACCTTGAGATCGTGCGTGATCGTGATCGCCGAGGGTTTGAGCCGCGTCCGCATCTCCTCGATGACCTTCACGACGACGTCCGTGGTGATCGGGTCGAGGCCGGTCGTGGGCTCGTCGAAAAGGAGGTTCTCCGGCTGCAGCGCGATCGCGCGCGCGAAACCGACGCGGCGCTTCATGCCCCCCGACAGCTCGGAAGGGCGCTTTTCCTCGATGCCGGGCAGGCGCACGAGCTCGAGGCACTCGGCCACGCGTGCGGCGATCTCCTTTTTCGACTTTTTCGTGTGCCGCGTGAGCGGAAACGCGATGTTCTCGCCGACGCTCATGGAGTCGAAGAGCGCTCCTTCCTGGAACGACATGCCGAACTTGCGGCGCAACGTGTCGCGCTCGCGGGAAGGCACTCCCCACAGGTCCACCCCGTCGATCTCGACCGTGCCGGAGTCGGGTTTCAGGAGGCCGATGACGTGTTTCAGGAGAACGCTCTTGCCGATCCCCGATTGTCCGACGAGGACGAGCGACTCGCCTTTCTTCACTTCGAGATCGAGACCCACCAGGACTTTCTTCGTGCCGAAGCTCTTCGACACGTTCTTGAGCCGGATCGCGGAGGCCGCGGCAGGGGCGCTCACCAGAGAACCTTCGTCAGGAAGAAGTCGGCGATGAGAATCGTGAGGGAGCCCATCACGACCGCGGTCGTCGTCGACCGGCCCACGCCCTCCGCCCCGCCCTTCGTGTCGAAGCCGCACTGGCAGCCCACGAGCGCCAGGAGGAATCCAAAGACCGCCGACTTGATGAGCCCCGACGTCAGGTCGTCCATGTCGAGGTATTGAAACGTGTTGTTGAGGTAGACGACCGGGTTCGCGCCGAGGTATGTCACGGCGACGAGGTAGCCGCCGACGATGCCGATGGCGTCCGCGAGGACGACGAGCATAGGCAGGACGATGATCGCCGCGAGGACGCGCGGCACGAAGAGGTACTGCACGGGGTCGGTCGCGAGGGAGACGAGCGCGTCGATCTGCTCGGTCACCCGCATGGAGCCGAGCTCGGCGGCCATCGCGCTCCCCGCGCGCCCCGTCACCATGAGCCC
>DATIFW010000028.1:0-5180 GCA_035455045.1 Thermoanaerobaculia bacterium
GAAGAAATCTCCGACGTCGACACGAGCGCGGACCTCGAGGCTCTGGAAGCTGCCCTCGCGGCCGACCCCGATCTCGCCCCTGCGACGCGCACGGCTCTTTTCGCGCTGTTCGGGCGGAGCGCCAGGTGAAGGTCCTCACGTCGGAGGCGGCCCGAGCCCTGGACGCGCGAACGATCGCGGCCGGGACACCGGGGCTCGTCCTCATGAAACGCGCCGCCGCGGCGCTCGTGCGGGAGATCGCGGGCGTCCTCGCGCGCCGGGCGTCCCGCGGCGCGCGCATCGTGGTCCTCGCGGGACCGGGCAACAACGGAGGGGACGGTTTCGAAGCCGCGCGCCTTCTCCACACGGCCCACGTCGGGGGAAACGTCGAGACGCTGCTCTTCGGAGGGCCCGAGCATCTGAGCCTGGACGCCCGAAAGACCCACCAGCGCCTCGAGAAGGCCGGAGGAGCGATACGCGAGGTGACGAAGGAGATCGACCTCGAGCCTCTCAGGACGGCGACTCTCGTCGTGGACGCGCTCTTCGGCACGGGCCTGAAGAGGCCCATCTCGCCGGACGGGCTTCCGGCGCGAGCCGTGCGCCTCGTCGCGGAAGGGCAGGCGTTCGTGGTCGCGGTGGACGTGCCCTCGGGCCTCTCGGCGGACGAGGCGCTCCCGTGGTCTCCCGCCGTGCGCGCCGACCTCACGGTCACGTTCGGATACCCGAAGCCCTGTCACGTACGCCTGCCCGCGGCGGCTCTCTGCGGGCGGATCGGCGTCGTCGGAATCGGCCTTCTGCCGCTCGAGAACGAGAGCGGTGGCGCGGGAGACGCCATCTGCGCTCCGGACGTCGCGAGACTCTTCCCGCGGCGCGATGCGGCGGCGCACAAGGGCACGTTCGGGCGGCTGCTCGTCGTGGGAGGCTCGGAGGGCATGGCGGGGGCGCCCGCGCTCGCGGCCCGTGGAGCGCACCGGGCGGGGGCCGGCCTCGTCACCGTCTTCGCGCCGGATTCCGTGCGGTGGGTGGTGCACGCTCTCACCCCCGAGACGACGACGGGGGGCTCAGACGTCGATGTCGCGCGCTTCGACGCCCTCGCGGTCGGTCCCGGACTCGGCGCGTCGACGGCCGCGCGCGCGCTCCTTCAGCGCACGGCGGCGGCGCGCCTGCCGGCCGTGTTCGACGCGGACGCGCTCAACCTCGCGGGCGAGGCCTCGTACTTCGCTTCGCGCGTTGCACCGACGATTCTCACGCCCCACCCCGGGGAGGCGGGACGCCTCCTCGGCCTCGACGCGGCACGCGTGAACGCGGATCGGGAGGCCGCGGCGCTCGAGATCGCCTCGCGCGCGAAAGCGGTCGTCCTCCTCAAGGGGTTCCGTCCGCTCGTGGCCTCGCCGGCGGGTCAGGTCGTGCCCGTTCTCGCGGGGAATCCCGCGCTCGCCTCCGGCGGGACCGGCGACGTCCTCACGGGCGTCGTCGGGGCGTGCCTCGCGCGGGGCCTCGAGCCTTTCGACGCGGCCTGCGCGGCCGCGTGGCTCCACGGCATGGCAGGCGACTTCGTGCGGGAGATCAGAGGGGAGGAGTCTCTCGCTGCGTCCGACGTCGTGGAAGCTCTCTCCGAAGCATTCTTCGAGGCGCACGAGAGCGCAAGCTGGTGACGTCGCACGTCTCGGCGACCGAGGAGGAAACGAGGCGCCTCGGGGCGAACCTCGCGAAGCGTCTGGCGCGCGGGGACGTCGTGCTCCTCGAAGGGGACCTCGGCGCCGGCAAGACCACCTTCGTGAAGGGGATTGCGGCCGGGCTGGGCCTCGACCCCGACGACGTGTCGTCCCCGAGCTTCGCGCTCGTGCACGAGTACGGGCCGGCGGGGATGCCGCCCGTCCTCGTCCACGGCGACCTCTATCGCGTCTTCCCAGGCGCGTCGATCGCGGACCTCGGCCTCGACGAGCGGGAAAGCTCGGTTCTCGCGGTCGAATGGCCGCGTCCGCCGCTGACCCAGAGACGGGCCTGGCGCGTCGCGATGCGCATCGAGCCCGACGGGTCGCGCTCGATCGAGGTCGAGCCTCCCGGGATCCCCGCTTCTTCGGCGTGAGGCTCAGAAGGCGAAGACGAGCCCGCCGGTGACTTCTCCGTTGTACGACCAGTTTCTCCGCCGGTTGTCGCAATCCCTGAAGCCGTTGTGGTCGCACGAGAAGTCGTCGCGATCGTCGGTCAGGTTGATGGTCCGGTAGCGCCCGTCGATGCGCAGCCCGACGCGCGGCACGAAGAAGAATTTCCCTCCAACCGAGACGTTCGCCGTGAACCGCCCCTTCGAAGACGGGTCGATGCCCGCGACGTCCCGCTTGAGGACCGCGCTTCCGGCGCCGATGCCGAAGTAGCCGACCACGTGGCGCCGCCCGAAGTTGAAGAGGGCGTTCGCCTCGTAAACGTCCTGGCGCAGGGTCCCGACCTTGAGGTTCCGGGGAACGGAGCCGGAGAAGTTCGGGGAGCGAAGATCGGTGCGCGAGGAAGTCCAGTCCACTTCGAAGCCGAAGTGGCGGGTGACGTTGTACGCGAGGCGCGCGCCGTACGCGAAGTCGTCGTCGGGCTCGAGAAAACGGACGTTCGTCACCGTGCCGGACGTGAAGGGAACCGTGTAGTTGCCGTAGAGGCGGCCGCCGAAGTAGCCGCCCGCGAACGGCGAGATCTCCCACGTACCTGTGCGGTCCTGAGCGACGGCGGGCAGCGCGAGCAGAAACGCGCCGGCGAACGCGGCGAAGACGTGAAAGCGACGCATGGATCCTCCTGCCAGGTCGGGGTTTGGAGCCGAAGGCCTGGGTGTTCCCGCAATGGGACGCAAACCTTTCACGTCAGGTTGACAAGCAACGGGCATACCGCCGGGCCGGGGGCGCACCGGGCTGTCTAGGGGCTCGCGGGGAACAGCCCGGGCCAGATCGTCGCGACGACGAGGACAAGCGTCAGTCCGATCATGACGAGGCACGTTCCCCAGGCCACCCAGTTCCACACGCGGCCGTTCACGTATTCACCCATGAGGTCCCCGCGGTTGACGAGAAGGCACATGAACACGAGAACGAACGGAAGGAGCAGCCCGTTCAGCACCTGGGACAGGAAGAGGACGGGGAAGAGCGGGACCCCGGGAATCAGGATGACGCCCGCGCCGATGACGATCATGCCCGTGTAGAGCGTGTTGAACTGGGGCGCCTCGCTCCACGTCTTGTTCACGCCGGCCTCGAACCCGAGCCCCTCGCAGATGGAGTAGGCCGTGGCGAGCGGCAGGATGGAAGCCGCGAAGAGCGAGGCGTTCGCGAGCCCGAAGGCGAACAGTACCTTTGCCCATTTGCCCGCGAGCGGCTCCAGAGCGATCGCAGCATGCTCGGCGTCGGCGATGCGGATGCCGCGGGGGAACAGAGTCGCTCCGCAGGCGACGACGATGAAGAAGGCCACGACCGCGGCGAACAGGCATCCGACGATGACGTCCCAGCGCGAGAGCTTGTACTCCTCGGGGCCGATCCGCTTCTCCACGATCGAGGCCTGAAGATAGAACTGCATCCACGGCGCGATCGTCGTGCCGACGAGACCGATGATCATCAGGATCCACGCGGCGCTCGACTCGATCCGGGGCTCGAACGTCTGCTTGAGGACGTCCTTCCAGACGGGTTTCGCGAAGAGCGCCGAGAGGATGTACGTCAGGTAGACCGTGCAGGCGATCAGGAACACCTTCTCGACCGACTTGTAGTTTCCCTTTACGACGATCCACCACACGACGAACGCGCCGACCGGCACGGACACGAGGCGCGGGATCCCGAAGATCTCCAGCGCGGCCGCCCAGCCGGCGAACTCGGCGACCGTGTTTCCGATGTCCGTCACGAGGAGGGCGACGAGCAGGTAGAACGTGGCCCTGAGACCGTAGTTCTCCCGGATGAGCTCGCCGAGGCCCTTCCCCGTGACGGCGCCGAGGCGGGCGGACATCTCCTGGACGACGATGAGGGCGATCGTGATCGGGACGAGAGTCCAGAGCAGCGAGTAGCCGAAGTGCGCGCCCGCGATGGAATACGTCGCGATCCCGCCCGCGTCGTTGTCGACGTTCGCGGTGATGATTCCGGGCCCGAGGATCGCGAGGAAGAGCGTCGCACGCCGCTTCCAGTCGCGGACGTCGGAGCGCGAAGGGGGTGTTTCGGCGGCCGGCGCGATCACCGCAGCCTCCGCCGGTGGCGGCGAGGCTGCGGTTGAAGCCGGTCGACGACGTCGTCGATCGTGATGATGCCGACGAGAACCCCTTCGGGGTCGGTCACCGGCAGGGCGAGGAGGTCGTATTTGGACATCGTCTCGGCGACCTCGTCGGCCGAGACGTCCGGCGTCACGCTGCGCAGGGGCGTCACCATGGCGTTCTCGAGAAGAGCGTCGTCGTCGGCGGCGAGAATGTCGCGCACCGAGAGCGCCCCCAGCACGCGGTCCTTCTCGTCCACGACGTAGAAGTAGAAGAGAGCCTCGGCGTCGCGGGCCACGGGCCGGAGGCGCTGGAGCGTCTCTCGCACGGTGAGATTCGGCGGGAACGTGACGAAGTCGGTGCCCATGAGGCCGCCCGCCGTGTTCTCGTCGTGCACGAGCAGCTCGGTGACCTCTTCGGCCGCGCCCTTCTCCATGAGCTGGACGAGGTCCCGGGCGTGCTCGCCCTCGATCTCGCCGAGGACGTCCGCGGCCTCGTCCGCGGGCATCTGCTCGAGGATTTCCGAGGCGCGCCTTTCGGGAAGGTCCTCGATGATCTCCGCCTGGATCTCGGGCTCCAGCTCGTGCAGCGTCTCGGCGGCGGTCTCGACGTTCAGCTTCTGGAAGATGCCGGTTCGCTCGGTGCCCGAGACCTGGCTCAGGATGTCCGCGATGTCGGCCGGATGCAGCCGCTGGAGCTTCTCCTGGGGCATCGTCGTCTCGAGGCGCTCGAGGCGGCCGTGGAGCGGCTGCATCGAGTCCCACGGAATGAGCCGCGCCGGAAGGGACGCGTCGGAGAGGCGTCCTCCGCGGGGCGTGACGCCCGCGCCGAAGACCCGCCTCACGATGCCGCGCACACCCACGTCGGCGGCGGTAAGCACGAGGTCGCCTGACAGAATGTCCAGCTTGAGGTCGTTCACGCGCACGACCTTCACGCCGTTGATGTCCACGATCTGCTTGTCGAGGAGGTGCTGGGCCAGGAAGACCTCGTCCTCCTG
>DATIFW010000029.1:0-10205 GCA_035455045.1 Thermoanaerobaculia bacterium
TCAGGACCTCGCCCAGAACCACGTGCGACCCGAGGCCCGGCACGATCAGAAGGCCGTTCTTGCCGAGGAAGCCGACGCCGGCGCGCGCCGCGAGCTCGCGCTCGAGAAGAGGCGCCGTATCGACGCAGACGCGGAAATGCGTGCCCCGGGGCGCGATCCGACGCAGATCCTCGACGACGGCCTTGAGGTGCCGGCGCACGACGCGGTGGTAGTCCTCGCCTCGGGCGAACTGCGCCACGTTGCCGGGCCCGCGGCCCTCCACGGCACGTGCCACCGCGAGGACCGCTCGCGTGTAGGGAAGGACCGACTCGAAACGCTGTCGGGCTGCTGCGTCGCGTTCGAGATACGTCATCTCCCCGCTGAGCCCTCTCTCGAGCCAGGCACGGTATCGCTCGAACGAGAGAGGCCGGGAAGCCGCGAGCACGCCGGCGGCCGCGAAGCCATGAGCCAGCGCCGAATCGATCGCGGCCCTGGAGAGGCCGGCGGGATCGTCGGGGAGGGGGGGCGGCGGCTGGCGCGGATCGCGCGAGGAGGCGGGCCGCATGACTCTTCAGTCTATCAAGCCATTTCGTATCATCCTTCTCATCCGATGACCGTGCGCGCCGGGGCCCATACATATCCGCTCGCCTTCTTTTTTCTCCTCGTCGTCGGGACGGGGGTTCTTTGCTTCGTCGTCCTCCGCCCGTTCCTGACCTCGATCGCCTGGAGCGTCATCCTCGCGGTCGCGCTCTGGCCTCTCTGGCTTCGCCTGAAAGCGCGCCTTCCCCGGCGCCCGGCGTTTGCGGCGGCCCTCTTCTCGATCTCGACGGCGCTCGTCGTCCTGCTTCCGGCCGTTCTCCTCGGCAAGGCGATCGTGAATCAGGCCTCCACGGCGGCGACGGCCATCGGGGAGAAGCTGCGTGCCCGCGAGCTGCGGTCGCTCGGGGACCTCCTCACCGTGCCGGGCGTCGGTCGGGCGCTCACGTGGATCGAGTCGCGCACGGGGCTGACGTCGGACGAAATGCAATCGAGGGGAGCCGAGTTCGCGGCAAAGGCTTCGGCGTTTCTCGCCGCCAGGAGCGGAGACGTCGCGCTGTCCTTTCTCGACGCGGTTGTCACGTTCGTTCTGACGCTCTTCCTGCTCTTCTTCCTGCTGCTCGACGGCGAGAGCATGGCGGAAGCGGTGAGCGACCTTTTTCCGATCGAGGATGCCGAGCGCCACCGGATCGTCCAGTCCCTCGCCGGGATGCTCGAGGCGATCTTCAAGGGCTCTCTCGTGTGCGCCATGGTGCAGGGCGCTTCCGGCGGGATCTCGTGGGCGGTCGCCGGCCTTCCCTCGGCGACCCTCGCGGGCGTCGCGATGGGGATCCTCTCCCTCCTTCCCGTCGGGGGCACGGCCATCGTCTGGCTGCCGGGACTCGTCGCCCTGTTCATTCAGGGGCGCACGGGCATGGCGATCTTCTTCCTGCTCTGGAACGTCCTCGTGACGTCTCTTCTGGCCGACAACGTCCTCAAGCCTCTCCTGATCGGCCGCAAGGATACGGACCTCTCGACGCTGATGGTGTTCCTGGGCGTCTTCGGAGGGATTCCGGCGTTCGGCCTCCTGGGCGTCTTCATCGGTCCGATGGCGCTCGCCGTGGGGTTGATGCTCGTCCGCGTCCTGCGTTCCCTCGCCCGCGACGCGCGCGTCAGCGCAGCAGTTTGACGATGAGGACCTGAAGGGCGCCTGCCGTCGCCCCCACGACGAGGAGGAGCAAGAGCCACGGAATCAGGTAGTCGTAACGGCCCGCCGCGCTCCGGAGCTTCTGCATGAGACTCCTTCCGATCATTCGCGCTTAATATAAGCGACGCATGAGCGGAAAGCCCGAGGACGCGGCGAAACGCGACGTCGCGGCCCTGGCCGCCGAGCTTGCGGAGCAGATTGCGTCGCTCGCGGCCTTCTCCGGCTCGGGGCTCGCGCCGACGAAAGCTCCTGCGCCTCGGGCTGGCTCCTCGCCGGGCGTCCCTTCGTACGCGGGGCCGCGGGCCATGCTGGAGAACGCGGGGCGCTTCGTCGCACCCGTCCTGCCCGCCGGTGCCCCTCTCAGGCCTCTCAAGGCCGCGCTCCTCAGGATCCTCAGGATCGTCACGCGCGACCAGACGACGTTCAACTCCGCGCTCCTCGAAGCGCTCCGCGGAGCGCTTCTCGACACGGAGGCCGGGCTGCGCGACCTCGCGGCGGCGTCGCGGGAAGGCCTTCGGCGCACCGAGGACTTCGTCCGGGAAGCGACGGCGCGCCTCGATGGGGCGGCGGCCGACCTCTCGGGCTTTTCCACGCGTCTCGCCCGCGAGAGCAAGGCCCGCGAGGCCGCGGGCCAGGATCTCCTCGCGAGCCAGCGCCGCCTGGACGCGCTCGAGAAGGACCGCGACGAGCGCGCCGAGGCGCTCGCGCGGGAAAGAGAGAGAGACTTCTTGGAAAGGGAAGAAAGCAGGCGGCGGCTCGACGAGGCACGCGAGGCGCTGCGCACGCTTCGCCTCGAGTGGTCTTCCCTTCGAGGCAATTTGCAGGCGATTTCCCGCGAGAAACCGCCTCCCGAAGCGGGAGGGCGTGAGGAGGCGCCGCGTCTTCGCGCCGACGACCCCCTGCGTGCGGGTCTCTACGCCGACTTCGAGGAGCATTTCCGGGGAAGCGAGGAGGAGATTCGCGCGCGCCAGGCGAGCGACGCCGCCCGCTTCCGCGGGGCTCCCGGGCCCGTCGCCGACCTCGGCTGTGGGCGCGGCGAGTTCCTCGAGGCGCTGGCCGCCGAAGGAATCGCGGCGATCGGGTGCGACGCGAACCCCGTCATGGCGGCGCGCGCGAAGGAGAAGAAGCTCGCGGTGGATCGAGCCGACCTCTTCGCGTGGCTCGCGGACCGCGCGGACTCCTCGCTCGGCGGCGTGACCGCATTCCAGGTCGTCGAGCACCTTCCGCCCGCGTCGCTTTTCGATCTCGTCGAGCTCGCGATCCGGAAGCTCGCCCCGTCGGGCCGCGTCCTCTTCGAGACGATCAACCCCGAATCCGTCTACGCGATGCGCTGGTTCTGGATGGATCTCACGCACGTGCGGCCCGTTCCCGCGCCGTCGCTCGCGCAGCTCCTGACGGCGTCCGGGTTCCGGGACGTGACGGTGGACTTCCGCTCTCCCGTTCCGGAAGCGGAGGGCCTGCCCCCTGGCCTCGCCGACGACCCGCGCTTCGCGCCGCTCGCGCGGCTCCTCTTCGCCCCGCAGGACTACGCCGTCACGGGCGTGAAGTAGAGGAGACATGGCGCGCGTCCTCGTCTGCACGGCGCAGGTGCCGTTCTCCTCCGGCGGCGCGGAGCGCCACGCGGAAGGCCTCGTGCGCGAGCTCGCAGCCTTGGGGCACGAGGCCGAGCTCGTGCGTCTTCCGTTCAAGTGGTACCCGCGCACGGAGATCCTGACGTCCGCGCTCGCGTGGAGGCTTCTCGACGTGTCGGAGGCGGACGGGAAGCGCGTCGATGTCGTGATCCCGATGAAGTTCCCGTCCTATCTCGTGAGGCACGAGAACAAGGTCGTCTGGCTGATCCATCAGTTCCGCCAGGCCTACGACCGTTTCGGCACTTCCCAGAGCGACTTCACCGCTTCGCCCGAGGACACGCGCTGGCGCGAGCTGATCGCCGAGGCGGACCGCACGGGACTCTCGGAGGCGCGGAAGATCTTCACGAACGCGAAGAACACGGCCGACCGGCTCGCGCGGTTCAACGGGATCGAGGCCGAAGCCCTCTACCATCCGCCGCCGCTCGCGGGCCGGTACCGGTGCGAGGCCTCGCGGGGTTTCGCGCTCGTGGCCGGTCGGCTCGACCCCTGGAAACGCGTCGATCTCGCGATCGCCGCCACGGCGGCCGGGAAGTTTCGTCTCGTGGTCGCGGGCGACGGCGCCGACCGCGCGAGGCTGGGAGCCCTGGCCGCGAAAAGCGGCGCCGACGTGCGTTTCGCGGGGCGCGTGTCCGACGACGAGCTCCTCGGCCTCTACGCGACGTGCGGGGCGGTGGTCTTTCCGCCCGCCGACGAGGACTACGGGTACATCGCACTCGAGGCGTTCCTCTCGAAGAAACCCGTCGTGACGTGCACGGACTCGGGTGGGCCGCTCGAGTTCGTCGTCGACGGAGAGAACGGCCGCGTGGTCGCGCCGGACGGAACGGCTCTCGGGTCCGCCGTCGCGGAGCTTCTCGCGAGGCCGGAGAAAGCTCGGGGATTCGGAGAAAGAGGCTTTGAAAGGGTAAGAGGGATCTCCTGGGAAACTGCCGTGAGGGCGCTGCTCGAGGCAGGCGGAATCCGATAGAGAAGAGAAGAAGAGGAAGAGAAGATTTCTGTGAAAGGGGAAGAGGGCAGAGGCGAGGCGGAGATTGGCGGCGGCGCAACGTCGCCGCGCTCGGCGCTTTCCGTTGGCTTCGTGGGCCCGCTTCCCCCCACGCGCTCGGGCATCGCGGACTATGACGCCGAAATCCTCTCTTCCCTTTCTAAGAATTCCTCTCTTTCGGTCTCTTCGTACGAGCCGGCCGACGCAGGCGCTGCGCTGAAGGCGAACCATGACGTCCTCCTCGTCCAGATCGGGAACGACCCCCTGCACGCTCCGTCCGTCGAGGCGCTGTTCGACCCGGAGCGTCGGACTCCGGCCGTGGTGGTTCTCCACGAGTTCGTCCTGCACCATCTCTTCGCGGCGGCCTACCTCACGCGCTCGCGGCCGCAAGACTACGCGCGCGAGCTGGAGCGGGCGCACGGCGCGCGGGGAAGGGCGTTCGCCTCGACGCGGACGGACGGCTCGTACGTGCCCGTCTGGGACCTCGACCCGTGGCTCTTCCCGATGTCCGCCGGGGTGATCCGCGCCGCCGAAGCGGTCGTCGCGCACTCGGCGCTCGTGACCGGCGCGGTTCTCGGCGAGTGCCCGGGTACGCGCGTCCACACGATCCCGCAACACGTCGCGCCCGCTCCCCGGACGCCGCTTCTCGAGGCACGCGAGGCGCTCGGCTTCCCGCGGGACCGGCCGGCGGGGATCACGCTCGGGATCGTGTCGCCCGCCAAACGCATCGCGAAGATCCTCGAGGCGCTGGCGTCGTTACCGCCCGAACGCCGGCCTTTTCTCTTCGTCGGCGGAGCGGTCGCGGAGGACGATGCGCTCCGTTCCACCGTGCGCGAGAAAGGCCTCGACGAGGACGTGAAGTTCGGCGGCTATCTCTCCGAGGAAGACCTCTGGCGCGCCGCATCGGCGGCGACGTTCGCCGTGAACCTCCGCCACCCCACGATGGGGGAGACCTCGCACGCCGTGTGCCGCCTCGCGGGGTTCGGCCTGCCGCTCGTCGTCTCGGACACCGGCTGGTTTCGCGAGCTGCCCGACTCGTTCGCCGACAAGATCCCGATCGGGGGAGACGAAGTCTCCCGACTCGCGCGAGCCATGGAGCGCCTCGCGTTCGAGCCGGAACTCGCCCGCGAGCGGGGCCGCGCGGCGTCCGCCTGGGCGGTGCCTCGCCGGCCCGAGCGCATCGCCGAAATCTATCGATCCGTGCTCGAGGAAGCGGCCGAGGGCTGGCCACGGCCTCGCGGCGTTTCCGGACGTGTGGCAGAGGCGCTCGTTCGCCTGGGCGTCGGGCAGCGGGGAGTGCACGGCGCGACGAGCCGGATACCGGACGGGACGCTCCTCGCGGAAGTCGCGGCGCGCGCGGCGGGCATATTGCCGAGAGTGCCGGATAGAGAAAGAGATTTCTCCTAGAAAGAAGAAGAATTCAGTTTCTGCTATCGGTGGCCGCATTCGCGGCCACCCGAAGAAGAACGTGTTGCCGGGCGGCGGCTGTCAAGGACGCGCTCTGCGCGCCGCGCTGCGGTCGAAGATCCTTGACAGCCTTCGCCCGGCCCAGATTCATTCCGCGGCGGCGGCGAAATGCCGCCGCCGATAGCAGGATCAAATCCGAAAGTGACTGCGCAGGTCGACCTGAAGGAGACCAGCCGTGGGCAGCACGAGGGCGTCTCCTATTCTCTTTCTAAGAAAGTTCAGCTTTATCCCTCCCTCCTCCTCCCCGAATCGATCGAGCTTGTCCTTCGCGAGAGCGAGGAGGCGTTTCGCCGCTGCGGCGTTGCCGCGTCCGATATGGACGCACGCCGCCGCGAGCTGGATGAGGCCCTGCAGGAAGACCTTGTCGTCGCCCCCGCTTTCCTTCCAGAGCCGCTCCCACTCCTCGTGGGACTCGAAGAACCGTCCCGCGCGGAACGCCGAGAGGCCCTTCGCGAAGAGAGGCGACCTGGCGGCTTCGAATCGTTTGGATGGGCCTCGCGATGGAACGGAGGACGTCGCGAGGAACCCCCGGTCCTCGAGCTCGCTCGCGAGGAGGTCGGGGTCCGTCACGACGAGGGCGTCGATGCCGAGCGTCCGCGCGGCCTCGACGAGCTCCGGCCGGTCGTCGGCGTAAAGCGCGTCCTCGGGTCGCGCTCCGGCGCGCGCGAGCGCCGCGAAGAAGTGCGCGGGTTCGGGTTTGGCGGCGCCGACCTCGAACGAGAGCGCGCGGAGAGGGACGAGGCGCGGCAGCTCAGGCGCCACGCGGAGCACTCCTTCCCAGTGGAGAGCGTTCGTGTTCGAGACGAGCACGGGTACGACGTCGGGCTCGAGTCGGCCGAGAGCGGAGAGGGCGGCAGGCACCGGCGTGAAGATGTCGCGCCACGCCCCGATCCAGACGTCGTCGTCGAGCCGGGGAATGCCGGCGGCGCGCTCGGACGCGCGGAAAAAAGCGGACGCCGTCATCCGTCCGAGATCGAATTCGCGCTCGAGCGGGCCGAAGAGGTGCGGGCGGAGGGCGGACGAGGAAACACCCGTGGCCGCCTGGATGCACCGGAGCGTCACCTCGTGATCGAACCGGACGAGGACGTTGCCGAGGTCGACGAGTAGGGCGCGCAGCCGAAGCCCTTCTCAGGGTAGGGCGAGCTGGCCGGTGAGGAGATAGGGATCTCCCGTGCGCAGGTCGATCACGGTGGCGTAACAGAGAGCCCGCGCGCCGTTCGAGACATTCACGAAAACGGTGAGACGCCATGGGCCGCCGGTCGAAGGGGCAGCCGAGGCGAAGGCGTCATAGAAGATGTCGTTGAGCTGGTGGAGAGAGTAGGGAGGCACGTTGACGAGAACGGTCTTGTACGGGTTTCCAGCCCAGTCCACGAGCTGGACGCCGGCTTCGAGGGCGACGCCGGTCGGGTTCATGACGACGGCGTTCGTCCGGTGGTTCGGGTCATTCGGGATTCCCGTGAGGTAAAGGTCGCCGGAAATCGAGTCGTCGAACCCGACGGAGTTCCTGAAGGGTTGGCCTGGCGAGAACTGCCCATACGTTCCCGGCACGGCACCGGCGACGTTGTACGTATTGCTCGTGACGTGAACCGGCAGAGAGCCCTTGATCTGGATCAGGCCGTAGCTCGACCCGAATCCGAAGGTCGAAAGGACGACGTCGGTGAGCGTGAGCGAGGCACGCGGTCCGAGATTGCCCACGATGCGGTACGCGGGGCTCGCCGTCCCGTCGTGGTCGGCTTCCGTGTAATAGAGATCGACCACTGCTGCGACGGACGTGTCCGGATTGAAGATCGTCACGTCGGTTCGAAAGACGCCGGAGGCTCCGACGATGTGGACGGCCGGAAGGAACGAATCCGTCGACGAGATCGTGTCGGCCGGGGTGAGCCTTGCCGGTAACACGAGAGCCGCGAGCAGGACGGTGCCGGAAAGGAATGAAGTTCTCATCGGATCCTCCAATCGGCGGGCTCGTGCAAGTCGGGTGCCCGAAGACGAAAGCGCCCCGGTGTTGCCGGGGCGCCTCGTCGTTCCTGGAGCTCGCCTCTTACTTCGTGGCGGGCGCGGAAGTCGTCGTGGTCGTGGACGTCGTGGAGACCGTGCTCGCCATTCCGGGAGCGGTGCTCGTCGTGCTCGTGGTGGTCGTCTTGGAGGTCTCTTCGACGACCTTGGGCGCCTCCACCTTGACTTCGGGCTTCTTCTCCTCGGGCTTGCTGCAGGCGACGAGCGACGCAGCGACGGCGACGAGGGCGAGGGCGGACGTGAGCTTCTTCATTTCGGGGTACTCCTTAATGTGAAATCGATCAGGTCTCTTGGAGGCCTGTCTGAGAGGGAAATTTCCGGGCTCGAGGGACGTCTTCGGCAACACAGCCAGCGATCAGACGGATAATACCGCCTCGAGCTTCCGGAGGAGCATACCGTAATCGGGCCTTCTGTCAAGCCCATGAATGAGTTGGCTCGAAAGGGAGACTCCCGCTGGCCTGATAGACTCCACAGCCCCGGTGATGTTCGAATCCCTCTCAAATCGACTCCAGCGCGTCTTCAAGGAGCTACGCGGCGAGGGCCATCTCACCGAGTTCCACGTGGACGAGGCGCTCAAGGAGATCCGGACGGCGCTCCTCGAGGCCGACGTCAACCTCCAGGTCGTCAAGGACTTCACGGCCCGGGTAAGGGAAAAGGCCGTCGGCCAGGAGGTCCTGACCTCGTTTTCGCCGGCGCAACAGGTCATCAAGATCGTCCGGGACGAGCTCACGCGCGTCCTCGGGGGCGAGCAGGCGCCGCTCGCGCTGAAAAAACGCCCCTCCGTGATCCTGCTCGTGGGGCTGCAGGGCTCGGGCAAGACGACGACCGCCGCAAAGCTGGCCCTCCACCTGAAGACCTCGTTTCGCAAGCAGGTGCTGCTCGTCCCCGCCGACGTGCACCGCCCCGCGGCAACGGAGCAGCTCCGGACGCTCGCGAAGGAAAACGCCCTCATGTCGTTCGATCCGAAGGGCGAGCCGGACGCCGTCGTGCGCGCGAAGTCCGCGGTGAAGGACGCGAAGCTCCTCGGATACGACGTCGCGATCGTGGACACGGCGGGACGCCTGCACATCGACGAGGCCCTGATGGACGAGGTTGCGCGGATCCGCGACGCCTCCGAGCCGGACGAGATCCTCTTCGTGGCCGACGCGATGACAGGCCAGGACGCCGTCCGCTCGGCCGAGGCCTTTGCCGCGAAGCTGCCGCTGACCGGCGTGATCCTCACGAAGACGGACGGCGACGCGCGGGGCGGCGCCGCGCTTTCGATCGCGACGGTCGTGGGCAAGCCGCTGAAGTTCGTGGGTACGGGCGAGAAGGTGAGCGAGCTGGAGCTCTTTCATCCCGATCGGGCGGCCTCGCGCCTTCTGGGTCTCGGCGACGTCCTCACGCTCATCGAGAAAGTCTCGGCCGAGACCGACGAAGCCGCCGCCCTCCGCGCCGCCGAGAAGCTGCGGAAGAACACGTTCACGCTGACCGACCTCCGCGAGCAGATGGCGCAGCTCAAGAAGATGGGCCCCTTGGGCGGGCTCCTCGGACACCTGCCGAAGGTCGGGCCGCTCAAGGGCCTCGCGAACCTCGACATCCCGGAGGACGCGACGAAGAGCCTCGAGGCCATGATCGACTCGATGACTCCGGCCGAGCGCGAGGACCCGAAGCTCCTCGACGGCAGCCGCAAGAAGCGCATCGCGAAGGGCTCCGGCACGTCGGTGCCCGAAGTGAACCAGCTCCTCAGGCAATATCTGTCGATGAAGAAGATGATGAAGGGTGCCGCGCGCATGCGCGGTTGACCCTCATCGTTCGAAGAACGGAAGGAACGTCATGCTCAAGATTCGCTTGCGCCGCGTCGGCGGCACGAACGCACCCGCCTACCGCATCGTCGTCTCGGACTCCCGCCGCACGCCCACCGCGAAGATCGTCGAGGAGCTCGGCCACTACGACCCGACGAAGAACCCGCCGCGCCTCGACTTCGACCGCGACAAGGCGAAGGCCTGGATCGCGAAAGGCGCGAGCGCCTCCGAGACCGTGCGGAAGCTCATCGCGAAGCCGGTCTGACGGCGGGGATCCGGGCGGCGTCCATGATCGCGCCGGACGATCGGGTCGTCATCGGGCGGGTCGTCAAGCCGCACGGGCTCTCGGGAGAAGTCGTCGTCGAGCCGATGACGAATTTTCCCGACAGATTCTTCGAAGGGTTGAAGGTCCATCTCTCGGGCGCCGGCGGCCCGAGCCGGGAAGGCCGCATCACGCGTGTGCGCCCCCAGCGGGATCGCCTTCTCATCACCTTCGAAGGATTCTCGGACGTCGAGGCTGCGGAGGAGCTTCGGAACGCGGAGCTGAGCGTGAGTGCGGCCGACGTCGCGCCTCGGCCGCCGGGTTACGTCTACCACTGGGAGGTCGAGGGCTGCGACGTGCTGGA
>DATIFW010000030.1:0-2399 GCA_035455045.1 Thermoanaerobaculia bacterium
GGAACCTCGTCGAGGCCGGGCGCCGTTACGGGGTCGCGGTCTCGCTCCTGGGCCGCGTCGTCCCGGGCCGCCTCGCCGTGTCCGTCAACGGCACGCGCGTTCTCGATCTCGCGACGTCCGCGCTGAAGGCGGTGTCCGAATCGGCCTTTCTGAAGCTCCTGGAGGCCTGAACGTGAAGAGACCGTCTCTCGGTGCCGTCGCCGTTCTTTTCGCGGTTTCTCTCGCCGCTCCTGCCGCGCCCGCCGCCTCCCTGAAGATCGGGGCCGCGGCGCCGGACTTCACGCTCCCCCCCGCCTCCGGCGGAAAGGACGTCGCGCTGAAAGATCTTCTCGCGAAGAGCAGGGCGGTCGCCGTCGTGTTCGTCGCCACGCAGTGTCCCGTCTCGAACGCCTACAACACCCGCATGGCGGCGCTCGGGAAGGAGTACGCGGTTAAGGGCATCCCGCTCGTCGGGATCAACAGCAACAAGACGGAGCCTGCGGCCGAGGTGAAGGCGCACGCGGAAAAGCACGGCTTCACGTTCCCCGTCCTCAAGGACGACCGCAACAAGATCGCCGACGCCTACGGCGCGACGAAGACGCCGGAGGTCTTCGTTCTCGACCCGAAGGGGAGCCTTCTCTACCACGGGCGCATCGACGAGAATCAGGACGATCCCCAGGGCGTGAAATCGCCGGACCTGAGGAATGCGCTCGACGCCATTCTCTCGGGCAGGCCCGTCCCCACGGCCGAGACGAAAGCCTTCGGCTGCACCATCAAGCGCGTTTGAGGCTCGCCCCGAAGTTCCTGCTGCCGGCGACGGCCCTCGTGGCCCTCGCGAGGCCCGCCGCTTCCGAGCCCGTGAAGCTCGTGAAGCCGGAGCAGTATCGCGCGCGCGTCGTGGCGGCGAAGAAAGGACGCGTCCTCCTCGTGAACTTCTGGGCGACGTGGTGCGACCCGTGCCGGGAGGAGATGCCCGCCCTCGTCTCCGCCGCGAAGAAGTTCTCCTCGAAAGACGTGGCCGTCGCCCTCGTGTCGACCGATTCGCTGAAGAAAACGCCGGATGTCCAGAAGTTCCTCGCGGCGGGGAAGATCCCGTTCGTCTGCTGGCAGGTGAAGAGCCCCGATCAGCAGCGCTTCATCGACGCCGTGGACAAGAGCTGGGACGGCGCCGTGCCCTACACGCTCGTGTACGACCGCAAGGGCGAGCTCGTCGCGCGGCTCGCGGGACCTCAGACCGAGAAGTCCTTCGGCGAGGCCGTCCGCAGGGCGCTGGCGCCGCGCTCTTGACGCGCCGCCGGTTCGACGCCCTCTTCCTGGATCGCGACGGCACGCTCGTCGTCGAGCGCGGTTTTCTCCGGGATCCAAAAGGCGTGCGGCTCGCGCCCGGCGCGGCGAAGCGCCTGCGCGTTTTCCAGCGTCAGGGCACGGCCCTCTTCATCGTCACGAACCAGTCCGGCCTCGCGCGCGGCTTTCTGACCCGCGAGCAGGTGGCCGCCGTGAACGCCGAAGTCGTGCGCCGCTACGCCGCCCATGGAGTCGGGTTCGCGGACGTCCTCGTGTGCCCTCACCACCCCCAGGCCGCGGTCGCCTCCCTTCGCCGGAAGTGCCGCTGCCGCAAGCCGGGAACGCTCCTCTTCGAGCGCGCGCTCCGCGCCCGCGGACTCGAGGCGCGGCGCTCCGCCGTCGTGGGAGACAAGTGGGACGACGTGGGGTCCGGCCTCGCGCTCGGCGCCGCGACGGCGCACATCCTCACGGGATACGGTCGGAGGGACCGGCCCCTCGTTCGCGCCCGCGCGCCCGGTGCGATACTCGCGACGACGCTCGCCGATGCGCTCGACCAGCTCCTCTCGCGCCCACCGTCTCGCCGTCCGCCGCGGAGACCCGCGTGACGCCGCGTGAAATCGCCGCGCTCGCGGCCGCGGCGCCCAGCGTCACGGTCGCGGTCGCCGGGGACCTCATGCTCGACGAGACGTGGATCGGCTCCGTCGAGCGCGTCGCGCCGGAGGCGCCCGTCCCGCTCCTTTGCCTCGCGGCGATGAGCCGGCGGGCGGGCGGCGCGGGAAACGTCGTCGAGAACCTCGCGTGCCTCGGAGCGCGCGTCGTCACGCTGGGCGCGGTCGGGCCGGGCGAGGAGGGCGCGTGGCTCGCGCGGCGGCTCACGACGCTGTCGGGAGCCTCGGGCACGATCGTCGTCGACCCGCTGCGGGCGACGCCCGTCAAGCGCCGCATGGTTTCCGAGGGACGCCAGATGCTGCGAGTGGACGAGGAGCTCGCGTCCGAGCTTTCGCCGTCCGCGGAGCGTGCGCTCCTCGGCGCCGCACGCCAGGCGGTGGACGCCGCCGACGTGCTCCTTCTTTCCGACTACGCGAAGGGCACGCTCACGCTCGCCCTGACGTCCACCCTCCTCAAGGCGGCGCACG
>DATIFW010000031.1:0-3990 GCA_035455045.1 Thermoanaerobaculia bacterium
CGGGTCGCGCTCACGCTCCCTTCCGGCTTCCCGGAGAAATACGAGGGGGCCATCCGGCGCGCGGTCGACCAATGCGCCGTCAAGAAGCACCTGGTCGAGCCGCCCGCGTTCGAGCTGACGGTCAACTAGCGCCGGTCAGACCGCGCCGAAGAGGCCCCAGGAAAGGGCGAGAAGCACGGCGAGCGTGACGCCGACGTAGAGTCGGTCGCGCGCGCGCGCGAACTCGACGAGGCACAGGACGACACGTGCGAACGGCGTCGCGATGAGGAGCAGGACGCCGAGCTGCATGATTCCCCGGGGGTGGGCCCATCCCGCGTACGCGAGCAGGTCCGGGATGGCGCGAAAGACCGCCGGCTCGCCGCGAAACATGTGGTAGTCGACGTGCCGGGCGCCGTCGCGCACGAGAAACGGGACGAGGCCGAGGACGATCACTGCGCTCGAGACCAGCACGCCGAGGCGCAGGATCGCCCCGACCTCGCGCCCGAGGCGGCGCACCGTCCATCTGTCCGTCACGCCGCACCCCGAAGGCCATGGACGATCATCTGGACTGCCATCACGAGGACGACGGTCGTGAAGACGAGGCGGAGGACGTTCGAGCGCGCCCGGGTGAGGATGCGCGCGCCGAGCGCCGAGCCGGCAAGAACCCCGAGGACGACGGGAGCGGCGAGCCCGGGGTCGATGTACCCGCGGCTCAGGTAGACGCCCGCGCTCGCGGCCGCCGTCACGCCGATCATGAAGTTGCTCGTCGTCGTCGAGACCTTGTAAGGGAGCCCGAGGACGTTGTCCATCGAGAGCACCTTGAGGGCGCCCGAGCCGATTCCGAGGAGGCCCGAGGCCGCGCCCGCGACGACCATCAGGAGCCACGCGAAAGGGACGCGCCGCGGAAAGTACGCCTGCTCGCCGGTGAGGGAGGGATAGGAGCCGTTCAGGCCGAGGCGCGTCGCGAGCCGATCGGGCGACCGGATTCCATCCACCGAACGATGCACCTTCCACGAGAACGCCACCGAGGTGGCGAGGACGACGCCGAAAACCACGGCGATCGCGGACGTCGGCGTGCGGGAAGCGAGGAACGCGCCGAGGAGCGCGCCGATCGTCGTCGCGATCTCGAAGAAGAGGCCGATTCGGACGTTCGAGAAGCCCTCGCGGACGTAGGCCGCCGCCGCGCCGCTCGACGTCGCGATCACGGCCACGAGGGCCGTCCCGATCGAGTACTTGATGTCGACGCCGAGCCCGAGCGTCAGGAGCGGAACGAGGACGACCCCCCCGCCGAGGCCCGTGAGCGCGCCGACGAAGCCGGCGGCGGCCGCGCCCGAAAAGAGGAGTGCCGTGAATTCGAGGACGCTCACGCCCGCACTTTACCGGGATGTCTTCCTTGGAAGGTGGATGCGGAACCGTTGTCGAGTCATTGCCATCAACACTCCTATGTTCTACTATTCAATTGAATAGGAGAATATGATGCGTGGCCGCGATTTCAAGGACGCCTTGTTCTCCCAGTTCGCTCAGATCGCAGGCGCTTTTGCGAGTCCGAAGCGGATCGAGATCATCGATCTCCTCGCCCAAGGCGAGCGTCACGTCGAAGCCCTCGCCCACGAAGCGGGGCTGACCGTCGCCAATGCCTCACGCCATCTCCAGGTGCTGAAGGCAGCCCGCCTCGTGGCGTCGCGCAAGGAAGGACTGCAGGTGTTCTACCGTCTCGCTGATCCCATGGTGCTGCGCGGGTACCGGGCGCTCCAGGAGTTGTCCGAGGCGAGGCTTGCCGAAGTGGGCCGCCTCGTGGATGACTACTTCGGAAACGTAGACGGCCTGGAGCCGGTGGAAAAAGAGGAGCTCCTCCGGAGGGCACGCAGGCGGGACATCGTGGTCCTGGACGTGCGTCCGCCCGCGGAGTACGCGGCCGGGCACATCGCGGGTGCGGTGTCGATACCGCTCGCGGCGCTCGAGAGTCGCCTCAGAGAGCTGCCGCCCGGCCGGCGGGTCGTCGCCTATTGCCGCGGACCGTACTGCGTTCTCGCGGCCGAAGCGGTGAGGCTGTTGCGCAAGCACGGGGTCGAGGCCCGGCGCCTGAAAGAGGGCTATCCGGAGTGGCGCGACGCGGGTCTTCCAGTTGAGAGGCTCAGCGAGTCTTCTCGACGATCTAAGGAGCAGCGACGATGAACCTCTTGATGATCCTCAACGACGCACCCTGGAGGCAGGTGATGTGGCACAGGCTCTGACGAGGCGTCCAAAGCAGAGAAAGCCGGCGAGAGACGACGGCCAGTCCCCCATCTACCTCGATCACAACGCCACGACGCCGGTGCATCCCGCCGTGCTCGACGCAATGCTGCCCTACCTGCGAGAACACTTCGGAAACCCCTCGAGCGGACACATCTTCGGTCAACGCGCTCGAACCGCCGTCGAGCGCGCGCGGGAGCAGGTCGCTTCTCTCCTCGCCTGCCACCCCGACGAGATCGTGTTCACCTCCGGGGGCACCGAGGCCAGCAATCTCGCCATCAGAGGTGCCCTCGAGCGCTCGTCTCCGAGGCGACACGTCGTGACCTCGACGGTAGAGCATCCCGCCACGTCAAGTTCCTGCAACCTGATGGAGCGCCACGGCGTCGAGGTGACGCGCCTTCCCGTGGATGTCTTCGGTCGGGTGCTCGTGGAGGAAGCCCGGCCGTTCGTGCGCAGCGACACGGCGCTCGTGACCATCATGCTCGCCCAGAACGAGGTCGGCACGTTGATGCCCTTGGCCGCGCTCGCGGACCTGGCCCACGGGCGCGGCGCCCTGATCCACACCGACGCCGCCCAGGCTGTGGGCAAGATCCCGACGCGCGTCGACGAGCTGGGGGTCGACCTCCTCTCCGTGGCCGGCCACAAGCTCTATGCGCCGACCGGGGTCGGCGCACTCTTCGTCCGGCGAGGCACGCCGCTCGCGCCGGTCCTCGTGGGCGCCGGTCACGAGCGCGGCCTTCGCCCGGGCACCGAGAACGTGCCGTTCATCGTCGGCCTGGGTGCCGCGTGTGAGCTGGCGGCCGCCGACCTGACCGACGAGGCGGATCGACAGCGCGCGCTTCGGGGCGAGCTCTGGGATACCCTGCGCGAGGCGATCCCATCGATCACGCTGAACGGGCACCCCGTTGAGCGAGTGCCGAATACCCTGAACGTGTCGTTCCCGGGGGCTCGAGGCTGCGATGTCCTTGCCCTGGCCCCCGAGATCGCGGCCTCCACCGGATCTGCCTGCCACGAAGGCGCCGAGGTACCGTCGCCCGTGCTCTTGGCGATGGGGGTCGGCATGGCCAGAGCTCTCGGCGCCGTCCGACTGTCCCTCGGCCGCGCGACGACGCGAGACCAGATCCACCAGGCCGCACGAGCTCTGACCAGGGCATATCGCGAGATCGGCGGTAGGGCATGACCGGATCATTCTTGCGTCTTGGCGCGTTCGTACTCGGTCTCCTCGGTCTCAAAGCGGTCGAAGTGCTGGAGCCGCACCATGCGCGCACGGCCCCTCTCCGCCTCCGCTGGATCACGAACCTCGGCCTCGGGCTCGTCAATGGAAGCCTCGTCTCGCTCCTCTGCGCATCGTGCTTCGTCCTGACGGCGCAGGGCCGGCTCCCGGCGGCCTTCGCCCTGCTGCCGCGGCTCACGTCGAACGTCTGGGTGCAGATCGTCGTCGGGGTCGTGCTCCTCGACCTCCTCTCGTACGCCCTTCATCGCGCATACCACCGGAGCCCGTTCCTCTGGCGTTTCCACGTCGTGCACCACACCGACCTCGACCTCGACGTCTCCTCGGCGTCACGTTTTCACACGGGTGAGGTTCTCTTCTCGTCCACAGCGAAGCTAGGCGCCGTCATCGCGTTCGGCATCCCGCCTGCGGGGCTCGTCGTCTTCGAGGTCGTAATGCTCGCGTGCTCCCAGTTTCAGCACGCGAACATCAAGGTCCCGGCCATGCTGGAGCCGATTCTCTGGCGGACGCTCGTACCCCCCGCGATGCACCGGATTCACCACGTCCCA
>DATIFW010000032.1:0-3288 GCA_035455045.1 Thermoanaerobaculia bacterium
TCGATCCGGCTGACCGTCGTCTCGAAATGCGCGCGAATGGAGCCCTCCTTGACGCGGTTCTCGATGTCGGGTCTCAGCCAGTACTTCACGCTCGCTCCGAACTCGGGTTTGCGGACGGCCATCGTGACCCGAACGCCGTTCCGGTGGAGGTCGAGCGCCGCTTCCACGGCCGAGTTCTTTCCGCCCACGACGAGGACGTCGGTTTGCGCGTGCGCGTAGGGCTCGGTGTAGTAATGCGACACCTTCGGGAGGTCCTCGCCGGGAATGCCGAGGAGGTTCGGCGTGGCGTAAAAGCCGGTCGCGACCGCGACGGCGCCGGCCGCGTGGACGCCGCTCGCCGTCGTGACGCGAAAGAGGCCTCCGTCGCGCTGGACCGAGAGGACGCGCTCGTGAAGGCGGACCCTCAGCCCTTCGCGCTCGGCCACTTTCCGGTAGTAGACGAGGCCCTCGCGCCGGGTGGGCTTCGCCGAAGCGGTGACGAACGGATGCCCTCCGATCTCGAGCAGCTCGGGCGTCGAGAAGAAGACCGTGTGCGTCGGCCAGTTGACGAGCGTGTCGAGAAGCGCGCCTTTTTCGATCACGACGTGCGAGAGGCCCTGGCGCGCCGCCTCGAGCGCGCATGCGAGGCCGACGGGCCCCGCCCCGACGACGAGGAGGTCGACCGGTGCGGCCGCGGTTTCCATGGCGAGAGGATAGCGGGAGGCGGCGTACACTTCGGCGCCATGAAGATCTTGCGCCGTCTTGCCGCCGTCGCCGCTTCCCTCGCGCTCCTCGGGTGCGCTTCCGCGCCCGCGACGTCCGGCTCGACGGCCTCCGGAGCGGCGCCGGGTCCGGCGCCGAAGAAGGCGATCGTCCTCGTGGAGGCGAAGGGAGCCGCGCCGGAGCTGGAGCGTTTCGTGCCGCGCTTTCTCTCCGCCGCGAGCGACCGCGGTCTCGGCGCGATCGTGGATGCTCGGCTCTCGGGCGCGCGCCTCGCCGACGTCGCCCTGCCCGGCGAGGCGGGCGCGGAGTTCCGCAAGGCCTGGCCCGCCGACGTGTACCTCGGCGTCCTGCTCTCCCCCTGCCGGATCCAGCAGCACACGGGCCGCATCTACGACCGCCAGGTGAACCCGGGGACGGGCACACCCGTGCGCGTCGAGAACATCGTCGTGTCGTACGAGGCGGACTGCCCCGTCAGCCTCTCGATCGTGACGGCGCCCGGCGTGCCCGGAAAAGCGATCGACGTCACGGGCCGCAACGGCACCTCGGAGGTGAGCACCCGCGACACGGAGGCGGAGGCCCAGGCCGCCGAGGACGCCGCCGAGCGCGCCGTGAAGAAGCTCGTCTCGTCGCTGCGCTGACCGGCCGCGCGGGACACGATGAGCGAACGGCGCTCCCGCGGCGTCTTCCTCCTTGAGGCGCTCGTCTCCCTGGCGATCCTCGGGATCGTCCTGACGCTCGGTGCGAGCTTCCTCGCGCGCCGTCGCGCGCTCGAGAAGGACCGCCTCGACCGCGAACGGGCGGTGCGCGCGCTCGCGAGCGAATGGATCTATCTGCGCACGTCTTTCCGGAACGACGTGTACCCGTCGGACCGCCGGCCGTTCGTGGGCCCGGGCGATTTCGTGGACGCGCTCGATTCGCGAAATCCGTTTTTGAAAGTGAAGTCGACCGACGTCGACGGCCTTTGCTTCGTCCGCCTCGAGATCCGGTACGGAGAGAAGATGTCCAGGCAGATCGTGCAGGAGGGCTACGTCTTCCGCGGCGCGGGACCGCCGCCGCCGTGAGGACGCGGGGCTCGGCTCTCGGCCTGGCTTCCGGCTTCTCTCTCGTCGAGCTGTGCGTCGTCCTTTTCATCGGCGTGGTTCTGCTGCTCTCGCTGCTGCCCGTGTCGCTGGGCCTGCTGCGGCAGCAGGCGGGGCTCGACGCGAAGCGGCTTTCCGTGGAGATGTTTCCGCTGCTCTGGGAGCGCCTCTCGGCCGACTTCGCGCGCGCGTCGGTGGCCGCCGTCTCGCCGCCGTTTCCTTCAGCGGCTTTCCGTCTGGATCTCGTGCCGCTTCGCGAGGAGGATCCGGAAGTCTCGTGGGCCGTGCACGGAAGCAAGGTGGAGAGGACGTCGACGAGAAAGAAACCGGACGGCGAGGTCGTGAGCGCGACCTCGACCTGGACGCTTGCCGGCACGTTTTCCCTCGATCCCGGCGAGCTCGCGAACGGACGCCTGCTTCTGCACTGGAGCGAGGGGAGCAAGACCGAGCTGATCGCGCTGGCCTGCGGCCGCCCTACGGAGAAGGCGCGATGAGGTCCGCCGCGCGCCGCCGCGCGGGCCTCGAACGCGGGAGCTCGCTCCTTCTCGTGATGGGAATCCTCGTCGTCTTCGCTCTCGTCCTCGGAGTCCTCGCCTCGATTCTCATGACCGATCTCCGCGCGACCCGGCGCCGCGCGAACGACCGCTACGCCGTCGAGCTCGCGCGCTCCGGAGTGGACTGGGCGCGCGCGTGGCTCATGGAGAAGGGGCAGCTTCCGCCCGGGCGCCTGGAGGTCGAAGGCGGGGAGATCGAGGTCCATGCCGACGAGCTGCCGTCCGGCGGCAAGAGGATCGTGTCCGTCGGGCGCGTCGTGGAGCGCGCGGCGCTGCTCGCGGCGCGCGTGGAGATCGCGGTGATGGAGCTGCCACCCTCCGCCCCTCCGGTCCCGCCGCCTCCCGAGGACCTCAGCGCGACGCCGTGAGCGTCACGTTCAAGGTCACCGTACGGTCGTTCCTCACGACCTTCACGGGCACGGTGTCCCCGATCTTCTGTGTCTCGAGCGCGGTGACGAGGTCGTCGTAGCTCGCGACTTCCTTGCCGGCGACGCCGACGATGATGTCGCCGAGGACGAGCGACCCGTCCCGGTCGCGCTCGGTGCCGCGCAGCCCGGCCCTCGCGGCTCCGCTCCCCTCCTGGACGCCGAGAACGAGAACGCCCGAGATGCCGAGCTGGCGCGTGATGTTCTCGGTCGCGGGATAGATGCCGAGGCGCGGGCGCACGATCTTGCCGTGCGCGATGAGCTCGGGCACGACCTCGTTTACGGTGTCGACGGGCACGGCGAAGCCGATCCCCGCGCTCGCGCCGGACGGGCTCGCGATCTGCGTGTTCACGCCGATGAGGCGCCCGGCGCTGTCGAGAAGCGGGCCGCCGGAGTTGCCGGGGTTGATCGCGGCGTCCGTCTGGATGACGTTCTGGATCTTGCGGCCCGGCGTCAGCGACTCGATCGTGCGTCCGAGCGCGCTCACGACGCCGGTCGTGAGCGTCTCGTCGAGGCCGAACGGGTTCC
>DATIFW010000033.1:0-13319 GCA_035455045.1 Thermoanaerobaculia bacterium
CCGGAGAAGATCGAGACCAAGGAGCTCGTCGGCCTCACGCGCGAGCAGGCCGCGCTCTATCGTGCGACGACGCGGTCGCTCCTCTCGGGCATCGGGAGGGCGAACCGGCGCAGCCGCAAGGCGAAGATCCTCCTCCTGCTCCTGCGCCTCAAGCAGATCTGCGATCACCCGGCGCTCTTCCTCGGAGACGGCCGGCGCGACGGCCGCTCGGCCAAGATCGCCAGGCTGCTCGAGATGTGCGAGGAGACGCTCGCCGAGAAGAGCCCCGCGCTGCTCTTCACGCAGTTCGCCGAGATGGGCCATCTCCTGGTCGCCGAGCTGAAGGAGCGCTTCGGCTGCGAGGTCCTCTTCCTGCACGGCGCGGTCCCGCGGCACACGCGGACGGAGATGGTGCGGCGCTTCCAGGAGGACGAGGATCCGCCTCCGTTCTTCGTGCTGTCGCTGCGCGCGGGAGGCACCGGCCTGAATCTGACCCGGGCGTCGCACGTTTTCCACGTGGACCGCTGGTGGAATCCCGCGGTCGAGGAGCAGGCGACCGACCGCGCCTTCCGCATCGGGCAGACCGAGCACGTCCAGGTCCACAAGTTCGTCTGCAAAGGGACGCTCGAGGAGCGCATCGACCGGATGATCGAAGAGAAGAAGGCGCTCGCCCGCTCGATCGTCGGGGCGGGCGAGCAGTGGATCGCGACCCTCTCGGACGAGCAGCTCACGGAGCTGGTCGCGCTCGACACGAGCGCCATCGAGACGGACGGAGGACACTGATGCCGCGCCGCAAGAGGGCTCTCCTCCCCCGCGCGACGCCTCCCGAGAGCGGATGGGCGTATCGCTTCCTCGCGCGGCTCGCGTCGCTCGGCTGGGAGGACGCGCTCACGGAAGGGCGTGCGGCCGCGAACTCGGGCGCGGTGACCTCGCTCGAGATCGGGCGAACCGGCGCCCGGGCGGACGTGCGGGGAGCGGGGGGGCAAATGGAGGAGACCTTTCTCTCCCTGCGCCCGCTCGATTCGGTCGTCCGGCGCCGCGTCCTCAAGGCGATGGCGGCGCGCGCGCGGTACGCGGCCGACCTCCTCGCGGGCCGCCTGCCGGAAGACGTCGAGAGCGCGTTCCAGGAGACGGGTCGCTCGCTGTTGCCGCTGGGCACGGGCGACGTCGTCTCGAGGTGCTCGTGCGCCGACGAAGACGGGCCGTGCGCGCACGCCGGCGCGCTCGCCGTGCTGCTCGGCGACCGCCTTCAGGACGACCCGTTCCTCGTCTTCCTCCTGCGCGGCGTCCCGCGGGAAGAGCTTCTCAAGGGCCTGCAACGCGCGCGAAAACGCCCCGATCGCAAGACCGAAGCCCGCGCGGCGGACGCCCCTCCGCCCGGCGACGCGCCCGAGCCGCCCGAGCCGCTGGCGCGTCACATCCTCGAGAGGCCGGAGCTCTATTACCGTCCGGGCGAGCCCGTCGCCGCGCTGCGCTCCTCGTTCGCGCCTCCGGAACACCCCGAGGCGGTCCTCACGCGGCTCGGCCCGCCGCCCTTCCGCGACCCCGAGGCCTCCCGCCTTCTCGTCGACCTCCACCGCGCCATCGGCCTCGGCGCCCGCGAGCGCCTCGCGGAATGGGAGTGGCGGAAGGCGGGGGGGCGTTAGCAGCCCGGTGAAGCCCGCGGGCGAGCTACTGGAAGTAGCCGGTAACGTCCAGGACGAACTGCGCCGTGCCGGAGGCTTGGCTACAGGCCACCACCACGTCACCCGCCGCGCCCAGCTGAAGCACCGCGTTGTTCGCGCGGGTCTGGCCGGGCCCGTAGTTGAGCGTCGAGGCCAGAACCGGGGGCGTGCCTCCCGGACGCAGGCTCAGGACGCCGGCGGCGGTCGGCGTTGCCACGGTCACGTTCGCCGTCACGGCGCGAGCGGTCGGCGGGATCCCGCACCGGCTCGCGAGAACGAAGCTGCGCTCCGCGCCCGCGAGGAGTGCAGGACCGCCCCACGCGCCGGGTGCTTTTCGCGTGTCCACGGCGCGGCACGGAGTCAGAGTGTGGAGGAGCGTGCCGCCCGAGCCGCACGCGGGCCGGGCGCTGCCGCCGCCGAGCGGGGGCCCGTTGCCTGCAGAGGTTCTTTGCATCGCCCCTGTGTCGGCCGCGATTCCCCGCGGCGCGCACATGAAATCGTCCCCGACGCGCCAGGGCTCCAGTCCGCTCGCGGCGGCTCCGATCAGCGGACCGCCCGAGAGAGGCCAGAGGTCGTAAGGCGCCGAGGCGGGCTGCACGAAGCAGCTCGCCGCCGGGACGCAGGCTACGTTTCCCAGCAGCGTGTCGGCGATCGGCGAGGCCGGCGTCAGCGCCGGCGTGTCGGCGAGCGGCGCGACGGCGTTGAACGCGAGGACGTTGCCCGCCCCCGCCTGCCAGTTGCTGACTTTGATTCCCCCGGTCTGGTTCGCGAGCGCCGTGTTCTCGACGATCCAGACGTCCTGCTGAAGACCGCGACCGCCGTAGTCCTGGGCCCAGATCCCGTGGTACGCGTTGCCGACGACGATGTTGTTGCGCACGATCGCGGGGCCCCCGCCCACGTTGATGCCGGCGTCGGTCCGTGACCCTTCGACGTAGTTGCGCTCGACGACGCTCGGAGGATCGCCTCGATTCGAGCCGTAGACCTCGATGCCAGGACCCTGCGGGTCGTAGACCGTGTTCTCGAGGATCGTGGCCCAGGAGTTCAGCTTGATCTCCAGGCCGTAGCCCACGCCGTCGCCCGGCTGCACCGTATCGATCAAGTTCCCCTGGATGAGGATGTCCAGGGCGTGGCAAGACGTGCCGTCGTGACAGCCGAAGTAGAGGCCGGTCGACTGCATGTTCGTCAGAACGTTGTTCGTGATCGAGATGCTTCGATAGGTGCTGCCGCCGGAGTTCGCCGCGACGGCGATGTCGGTGCCCTGGAAGACGTTCTGATCGACGACGATTCCCTGGACGCTGCCCCGCAGCTTGAGCGGATTCACGCCGGCGCCGGGCGCCGTCGGGCCAAAGGTCAGCCAGCGGAACACGAGGTAGGAGCCGTAGACGTCGATGATGTTGCTGCTCGTGCCGGGATAGGCCAGGACCGCGCGATCGGCGGCAGAGGTGGTTTGCGAGCGCAACGTGATCGGGGCCGCCGGAGAACCCGAAGCCGTGATCGAGCACGTCCCGGTATAGATCCCGGCCGCGAAGACGATCGTGTCGCCCGGAGCGGCGGCGTTGACGACGCCGCACCACGCGCTTCCCGGATTGACGGAATGGGTGGCACCGTTCGCGCTCAGGGCAACGAGGACCGCCGGAGCGGAGATGAGCAGAGCGGCCGAGAGGAATCTCACGGCCCTAGGCGGCAAGAGGCGCTTGCCGCGGCCGGTCGAGGCCGAAGCGGACGACGAGGAGCGCGACGAACGCGAGGACGATCACGCCGTTCCAGACCCACGGCGCGATGCCGCTCGAGACGAGGTCGGCGCCGGCGCCGGCCGCCCCGAGGAACGCGGCCGCGAAGGCGTACGCGCGCGGGTCGTCTCTCAGGAAGATCGCGATGGCGGCGAGGAACGCGAGGACGGTCAGCGCGCCGACGAAGACGGGCACGAGGAGCTCGCCGAACGTCCGGGCGCCGAAGGGCGCGAAGACGCCGATCGCCACGACGAAGAACGCCACGCGAAAGACCAGCTTTTTGAGAGCGTCGCGGAGAAGGAGCGCGAGAAACGCGGCGACGCACGCAAAGAGGAGCATGCGGAGGACGAGAGAGCCGATCGCCACCGCGGCCGGGAGAACCGTCTCGACTCCCGTCGGGAACGGAAACCCCGCGACTCCGGCCTCGAGCGGAAAAGCGGCCTCGAGACCGCGCGCGAGCGCACGAATCGAGAGGATGAAGGCGGCGGCGCCGGCGCCGGCGGCGAGAGCCCGCGGGCCGTCCGCCCCGCCTGGACGGAAGGCCGCGGCCGCATCTCTCTTCACGGCGAGGACGAGGATGACCGCGAGAAGCGCGGCTCCGAAGGAAACCAGGATTCCCACGAGCAGGCCCACGCCCGCCACGACGGCGAAGACGGCCATCGAGAACTGCGAGTCGTAGCGCGCGAGGACGAGCGGAAGTGAGACGAAGCGCGAGAGGATCGCGGGAATCGCCAGAACCGCCCCGAGCCGAAGCGAGCGGCGCCAGGAGATCGACCCGGCACGCGCGAGCCGCACGAGCTCCACGACGACGAGACCGACGAGCGTTCCCCACGCCAGGATCTTCCAGACAATCGCGACGTAGGTCGCGGCCGTCGATTTCTCCCGGGCGCGCACCCACTCCTCCGGCAGCTTCAAAGCCGTCGCGAAGAGCGAGGGCACGTCGCCCGCGAGGCCCGTCACGGCGCGCAGGGTCGCTTCGCCGGCCCTCTCGAGTCTCGACTCGGAGACGACGTGCGTGTCCCGCCTCGCCTTGCGCGCCTCGCTTTTCGCCGAGACGACGTCCCAGGCGGCCGGGTCCAGACCGAACGACGCGACAACGGATGCCGCTTTCGAGCGCGCGACGCTTTCGTCGGGGCTTCCGCCCGCCTCGGCCTCGGGAAAAGTCCGGCGAAAGCCGGCGATGCGGCCGGTCCGCGCGTCCACGGCGACGGTCGCGCCGTGCTCGTCGAGGGCGCGCACGTACCGCACGTTCCAGACCGGGCCCGGAAAGATCGTCGTCGCCCACTTCGTGAGAAGCGGCGTGCCGCCGCGCTCGAGGAGCCATCGTTCGCCGAGCTCCGAGTCGCCGTAGGGGACGAGGCTCGTGCCCGTATCCGAGGGGTCCTCGAGCCCGGGAAGCGCCGTCGCCGTCGTCGCGACCGACAGGTAGCCCGCAGGATCGTCTCCGGCCGCCTTCAGATACGCGTCGGCGGCCGCCTTCGCCCCGATTCGGTCCACTTTGACGCTCACGTTTTCCCAGACTCCCGCCCTGGGGAGAACGAAGCGCGCGGCGGCGAACGCGAGGAGCGCGAGCACCAGGGCGGAAAGAACGTGCCCGGCGTTCAGCGCGCGCGGCGGCGCGCAGACGGACGGGACGGCCTCCTCGACGTGGGGCGGCGCAGGCGCCGAGCCCGTCGCCGCGTTCGTGAGGTCCTCATCTGGCGTGAAGCCTCCGCGCCTGAAATAGAGGGCGACCGAGACGGCGAGCGGAAGCAGCAGGATGAGGGACGCCGCGGCCCCGGAGACGACGAAGTAGGGGTTCGACGAGCGCAGGAGCAGGAGGGCCGTGTAGACGGCGTCCACCGTGAAATGCCACACGAGGAGCGGAAAGATGTCCGCCTTCAACATCACGGCGCCGATGAGGATTCCCGCGAAACCCACCTCGAGACCCCGGATGTAGAAAGGCTGGTTCGGATACGTGCTGTGCGCGAAGCCCCAGATGAGCGCCGGGACCACGACGGCGGCCCAGCGAGGCAGAAACCGCTCGGCGAAGGGAATCGAGAACATGCGCGACGAGAACTCCTCGGTCGTCGCGGGGAGAAAGCCCATCAGGAGGACGCCGGCCCAGGGGAACCACGTGCCGAGGAGGTTCGAGTACGGTACGTCGGCGGGGGCCCACGCGCCGAAGCGCGCGGCGACCAGGTAGAAGACGATCTGGTACGCGAAGAAGAACGCCGTCATCGCGTATCCGAGGAGGAGCCCGCGGAAGAAGCGCTTCGACGAGATGCCGCGCCGCGACAGGAGGCGGCCGAGCGCGGGCTTGTCGGGATAGCGCTCGCGGTAGAGCGGCTCCCCGGCGGCGACGAGGAGAAGCAGGACGACGCCGAGGGCGATCGCGCCGCCCACGTCCCCCGCCACCGATTTCGCCACGAAGCCCGTCCAGGCGTCCGCGGTGTCGTAGTCGAAGAGGCGAATCGGCATCTCGTTGAGCGAGGCGAAGAGCTGGAGGACGGCGCCCGTGCCCGCGAAGGCGAGGGCCCACTTCCACTTCACGTCCTTCCGCCGCACCCGCTCGAGAAAGACGACGAGCACCGCGAGCGCCGTGAGGAGAAGACCGAGCGTGGCCACCGTGCCCGCCGCGAGGTTCTTCGAGCGGAGCGTCTCGTAATCCCGGCGCCACCTCTCCGGGACCTCGAAATGGAGCGACGAGCGCCCGACGCGGTCGCCCTGCACCTCGACGAGGTAGCGGAGCGCGGCATCCCCGAAGCGGATCGCGTTCGACTCCCACACGAAGACGCGGTCGACGCGCTCGGGCCGCTTGTTGACCGTCGTCTCGATGAACCGAAGCGCCGAAGGCTCGAGGCCGCGCAGGGTCCTGATCTCCGCCTCCGCGAGGGCGCGCGCAGCCGCTTCGCCCGGATCCGGCGCCGCCGCCTTCTCCGGGAGAATCCGCCGAACCGCGAGCAGCCGCCCGTCCGGAGCGACCGCGGCGCGGTACTCGAGCTTCTCGAGCGGGCGCACCCACCGGACCGACCAGCGCCACACGGGCACCGTCGTCGCGAAGATCGGGTTCGCCTTCTCGAGGCCGAGAGTCCTCTCGAGGTAGACCTTCGCCTCGTCGTCGCCGTCGAAGATCACGAGGGGGCGCATCCCGTCGAGCGCGAATCCCCGCGCGCGGAGCGCCTCGGCACCGCGGCGCACGGCTTCCTCGCGCGTCACCTTGAAGTCGATCGACGCCTCGGGAAACGCCCGCGAGAATCCCGCCTGAAAGACCGCCGCGCCGGCGAGGATCGTGAGCACGCAGAGAGCGATGAAGACGCGGTCGCGCCGGTCGAAGAGGACGCGCGGGCGGGGCGACGGCTCGGTCATCGTCTCAGCCCGCGCTCGTGCCCACGGCGGCTCGGGCGGGCGCGGCGGGAAGGCGGGACAAAAGCCAGGCCTCCAGGAGCTCCGGACCCGTTCCGGCGCCGCTCTTCACGCCCCGGTCGATCGCTTCCAGTCCCACGAGCGCGCGCCTGAGGTCCTCCGTCGTCCAGCCGACAGCCGCGAGATAGGCCTTGTGGAGGACGAAGGGGTGCGCCTCGAGGGAGAAGGGCGGAAGTCCCTCTCGCGGCGCCTGGAGCGCGGGCAGGACGCGGTCCACGAAGCCACGGTAGTCCGTGCGCCGGGCCAGGGCGGGGGGCACCGCACGCTCCTCCAGGCCGGCGCGAAGAGCGAGCATGCGGCGGAGCTCGGCCGCGAGGAGACCCAGAAGCGGAAAGAACGCGGCCTCGCCGCGCGGGCCCTTCTTCCCGGCCGGCGCCTCCTCCCTCTCTCCCCAGGGCCGGAACGCCGTGAACGTGGCTCCCGAGAGGAGCTTCGCCAGGAGGCGCAGGGCCTGGTGCAGGTCGCGTTGGGCGACCGCCTCGACGAAGTCCGAGCCGTACTCCTTGCTCTCGTCGGCGATCTGCCGCGCGGCCTCTTCCCCCGTGACGCGCGGGCCCGCCTCCGCGTCGATGAGGCGGTCGAGATCCGAGAGGAACGGCCGCGCGAAAAGCCGGCCGCGGCCCGAAAGGAGGTCGAACACTTCCGGGTCCACGAGCACCTTGCGCTCGATCGCGCGCTCCAGGCCGAGCGCCGCGAGGCGCTCACGGCGCCCCGCCTCGTCGGGAACGGACAGGTCCGCGGCGCGCGCTGCGCGCCTCAGGCCCAGGATCCCGCGGTGCTGTGCATCCGGCGAGACCGCCTGGACCAGAAGAACGTTGTCGGACGGCCGGGCCCGCTGCGAGAAGTCGAGAAGCGCGTCGAGCGCCGTCTCGGCCCCGTCCTCGGACGGGGGAACGCTCGCGAGGAGCGCGCCGAGCGCCCGGGCTCGGTCCGCCCGCTTCACGCGCCCGGCGATCCGGCGGGCGGCCTCCTCCGGGTCGTCGCCCACGGTGACACCGGCCGCCGCGGCAAGGGCGGAGGCTTTGCGGGCGAGCCGCGCCCGGGCGCGCGCATCGTCACCGGCCTCCTCGGCCTCGTCGAGGAGCGCGTCGAGCTCCTCCGCCGTGAGACGCTTGCCCCGGAACAGATCGGTGGCTTCCAGGACCACGAGCCGGTTCGTGGCGAAGAGTGCGATGGTCGCCGCGTCGGCCAAGGCTTCCTTCACGCCTTCTCCCGTCGCCTCGTACGCCGTGACCTCTCCCTCGCGGAAGGCCTCGCGAAACGCCGCCGCCACGCGGCGCGCACCCTCGGCCACGATCCAGTCGTCGTCTCCGGTCAAGAGGAGAAGCGGGTGAAGAGGCGTCGTGCGTGCGGACGCGAGAAGCGGCGCGAGCGGCGCGAACGGATCGAGACGCGTCACGCGGTCCATCGTACAAGGGGACCGGGAGAGAAGATCCTAGAGCAGTCCCTTGTCCTGAAGCTCCTGGCAGTCGAGGCAGTGGCGCGCCCAGGGAACAGCCTCGATGCGCTTCTCCTGAACGGGCTGGGAGCAGTGGATGCAGGTTCCGTACGTTCCCGCGTCCAGGCGCGAAAGCGCCTCTTCGATGAGGAGGAGGATCTTGCGGTCGCTCTCGGAAAGCGAGTACGCGAATTCCTTCGTGTAAGCGGAGGTCGCGCGGTCGGCCATGTCCTGCGCCGACTCGTCGACGGTTTCCTCGGAAACCTCGCGGTTCTTCGCGAGGTCGTGGAGCAGCTCGTCGCGCCGTGCAAGGAGGCGTTTTCTCACCTTTTCGCCGGCCTCCTTCTTCAGGGGCTTGGCGGGCATCGCGGCGGTCTTGAATGGCATGGTGGTCGTCTCCCTCGGGATCACTTGGAATACGCAACGCTAAAGCTTTGCGATCGGCCGATTTACCTGCTCTGTCAGGAGCTCTTTGGCCCTTCGAGAATGGCGGAGGATATCACGGCCTGCGACGATTCAAGCCCCCCCTTCATTTCTGCACGGTTCGAGGTAAGACCGTACTTTGAAGGCACGTGGAAGGCGCTTTCAGGCCGCACCGGCAGCGCGGCGTCCGCTGCGTCCGTTCCTTCCGCCCATTCACTTTCTAAGAAACTCTTTTTCCATCCCTTCTTGCATAAAGAGTCTTCCTTGCGACTCCGAGACGGCGCGCCGCCTCGGTCACGTTTCCCCCCGCCTCGTCCAGGACGAGGCTGATGTAGGCGTCCGAGAGAGCGCGCAGGGTCCAGCGCGCGTGGGCCGCGGCGTGGAGGAGCGCTTCGGGATCCGAAGGGCCGGTCAGCTTCACGTGCGTGGCGTCGATCGCGGGCGCCCCCGCCGCGGCCGCGTCGTTCGCGGCCCGGCGGACGACGTTCTCGAGCTCGCGAAAATTCCCGCGCCAGGCGTGAGAAAGGAGCATGCGGCGAGCGGCTGCGGTGAACGTCGCCGGGCCGCCCGCGGCCTTCGCGAGTGCGCGCGCCGCCGGAAGGAGGTCCTCGCGGCGCTCGGCGAGAGGCGGAAGGCTCACCGTGACGACCGCGAGCCGATAAAAGAGATCCTCCCGAAACGTTCCGGCGCGCGCCCGGCGCGGGAGATCCGTCCCTGCCGACGCCACGAGGCGCGCCTTGAGGGGCAGCAGGCGCACGCCCCCCACGCGCCGCACGAGGCGCTCCTCGACGACGCGGAGGAGCTTGCCCTGGGCTCGAAGAGAGAGCGCGTCGACCCGATCGAGGTAGAGCGTGCCGGCGCCCGCGCCCTCGAGAAGGCCGGGCTTCCCCGCCACGGCACCCGTGAACGCCCCGCGCTCGTGTCCGAAGAGCTCGCTCTCGAAAAGGTCGTCCGCCACGGCCGCGAGATCCACGCGCACGAACGGTGCGCCCGCGCGGGACGAGCGGTCGTGGAGAAGGCGCGCGAGCCGATCCTTGCCGGTTCCGGGCGCTCCGAGAAGGAGCACGGTATTCGCCGAGTCCGCGGCGCGCGCCAGGCGTCGAAGCTGCTCCTTGAGGCCGCGATGGCGAGTCGCGAAGAGCACCGAAGGCAGACAGGCTCCTAGCGGAACGCCGCCGTGGCGTCCGGAGCGTCTCCCCAGAGCCTCTCGAGGCCGTAGAAACGGCGCGCTTCGTGATGGAAGACGTGAAACACGACGTCGCCGTAATCGAGGAGGATCCAGGCCGCGGACTGGTAGCCCTCGACGGAGAGGGGCCGGCGGCCCTCGGCCTTGAGAGCCATCTCGACGGCGTCCGCGAGCGCCTGCGCCTGCCGGTCGCTGCCGGCGGTCGCCAGGACGAAGTAATCGGACATCGTCGTCAGGCCCTGGAGGTTCAGGACGACGAGCTTCTCGGCTTTCTTGTCGAGCAGGGCGGCGACGCCCTTTTTGAGCTGCGCCGTGAGGCGTTGATCGAGTTCCGGGTCGGCGCTCGCCCGGGGCTTCTCCGGCTCGGGGCCGGCGGTGCGCATTCCGGCGCGCTGCAGGGTCGCCTCGATGAGGTCGTCGATCGGCCCCACCTGGGGGACCGGGTGTTTCACGGGAGGCGGTACAGCGCGTGCCTTCGGAGATACGCGCCGACGCTCGCCGGGAGGCTTCCGCTGAGGTCCTCGCCCGCGGGGATGGCGCGCCTTAACCACGTGGATGAAATTGTAACCGGTGCGTTGCCGGCGAAGAAAATGGTTTCTCCGAAGCGGCTGGAAATCGACGCGGGAAGCTCCCGCGCGAGGGCGGCCGGCGGAAACCCCTCGCGCTCGACGACCGCCACGCGAAACTCGTCCAGGAGCTCCTGCCACGAGCGCCAGGACGTGATCCCCGCGAGCGAGTCGGACCCGAGGACGAGGAGGAATTCCGCGTCCGCGCGACCCGCACGAAGGTGCCGGAGCGTCTCGATCGTGTACGTCGTGCCGCCCCGCGCGACCTCGAAATCGCTCAGGCGAAAGGCCGGATACGCCTCGAACGCCAGAGCGAGCATCGCGAAACGGTGATGCGAGGGAGCGGAGGGGCCGGACGGCTTGTGCGGCGGCTGGAACGCCGGGACGAAGAGGACCTCGTCGAGGGCGAGATTGCGACGCGCCTCCTCGACGGGAACGAGGTGCCCGAAGTGAACCGGATCGAACGAGCCGCCGTAGACGCCGATGCGTAGGGTCAGGGGACGAGCTCCTTTCCGCGCACGGCGTCCGACCGGGCGCCGAGCGCGTCCAGCCGCGTCCCGAGATGCGAGACGAGCGCGCCGAGCCCGTGGCGCGCGACGGCCGAAACCGCGAAGAACGCGAGGCCGCGGCGCGAGGCCGCCGCGGCGACAGCCGCGACCTGGGCGGACGAGGCCGCATCGTCTTTGGTGGCCACGAGGACCCGCTCGCGTTCGGCGAGCTCCGATTGGAAGGACGCGAGCTCGTGCTCGATCGTCGAGACCGCCTTCTCGGCTTCGGCGAGCGGGTCGGAATCGCCCAACGCCGCGGCGTCCACGAGGTGGACGAGGAGGCGGGACCTCTCGACGTGCTTCAGGAAGCGGATCCCGAGGCCGTGGCCTTCGTGCGCGCCCTCGATGAGCCCGGGCACGTCGGCCGCGACGAACGTGCGAAAGCGCTCCCAGGACACGACCCCGAGGTTCGGGACGAGCGTCGTAAACGGATAGTCCGCGATCTTCGGGCGGGCCGCGGAAATCGCCGAGATGAGAGTCGACTTGCCCGCGTTCGGAAGGCCGACGAGCGCGACGTCCGCGAGGAGCTTGAGCTCGAGCGCGAGGTCCCGCTGGTCGCCTTTCGTGCCAGGATCCGCGCGCCGCGGCGCCCGGTTCGTGGACGTCGCGAACCGCGCGTTTCCCCTCCCGCCCTTGCCGCCCGCGGCGACGAGCAGGGTCTGCCCCTCCTCGACGAGGTCTCCGACGACCTCCCCTGTGTCGCGGTCCTTCACGACCGTTCCGACCGGCACGGAAACCGGAAGGGACGCCCCGCTCTTCCCGTGGCGGTTGTCCCCCTTGCCGTGGCCGCCCCGGCCCGCGGCGAAGCGCCTCTGGAATCGGAAGGGGTACAGCGTGTTCAGTCCCCTGTCGGCGACGAGCGTCACGCTCCCGCCGTCCCCGCCGTCCCCGCCGGAGGGGCCGCCGCGGGGCACGAACTTCTCCCGCCGGAAGGCGACACAGCCATTGCCGCCGTCGCCTCCGGCGACGTGGATGACGGCTTCGTCTATGAACATGTCTGGACGGACTTGCGAAGGCGCTCACGCGCCTTCGAGCTTAGAAAGGAAGAGTCGGAAGCCGGGAAGAACGAAACGCGGATCCGCTCGCTTCCCGAAAGGCGCTGCGGACCTTCTTTTCTTCGAGGAAAGAAACCAAATGGAACAAGAAACAAGAAAGGGGATCTACTGAGTTCTATCCGAAACAGGCGTGACCGACACGAAGCGGCCCATGCGGCCCTTGTCGTGATAGTTCACGGTGCCGTCGACCTTCGCGAAGAGCGAATCGTCCTTGGCGCGGCCGACGTTGGCGCCGGGCTTCAGCGGCGTGCCGCGCTGACGCACGAGAATCGATCCGCCGGAGACGAGCTGACCCGCGAAACGCTTCACGCCGAGGCGCTGGCTGTTGCTGTCGCGGCCGTTGCGGGACGAACCCTGACCTTTTTTGTGTGCCATGACTGATACCCCTCGAAGCTCTGTCCCCGCAACCGCAGAAAGAAGAACCTCGGAAAAAACGAGAGATGGAACGTCTTATCCGACGATGGACGCGATGCGGATCTCGACGAGATCCTGGCGATGTCCGTGGGTGCGCTGGAAGCCCTTCCGGCGCTTTTTCTTGTAGACGAGGAGCTTGGGCCCGCGCGTCTCGCGCAGGACGACGCCCGTGACCGTCGCGCCGGAAACGAGAGGGGAGCCGAGGTGCAGGCCGTCGTCCTTGCCGATGGCGAGGACCTCGGGGAGCGACACCTCCGCACCCTTCTTCAGGGTCTCTTTCGTGAGGCGCTCGACACGCACGACGTCGCCCTCGGCGACGCGTACCTGCTTACCCCCGGTCCGGATCACTGCGTACATGCTTGACCTCGATTTCCCGAACAAAACGGCCGATAAACTTACCAGACGCCTGCGCGCCTGTCAAAGCGGCGTCACTCCTCACTGACCTCGTCCGGAAGCTCGTTCGTGTCCGTCGGCCCCCTCTTCGGGAAAAACAGCGCAAGCGCGTCGCCGAGCTTTTCGACAGCCGCCACGATGCCTTCCGTGAACCTCCCGTCCGCGAAGAGGGCCTGGGCCGCATCCCGGGCTTCGGCCCAGAAGCCCTCTCCGACCTTCTCGTGAATCCCCGCGCCGCCCACGACCGCGAAGGCGCGCGACTCCGGCGCGAGAAACAGGAGGCAGCCGCTGCCATACACCGTCTTTTCCATGCCGAGCCTCTGGAAGGCGGTTTTCGCCGCTTCGAGCGCGTCGGAGACGGGCCCGTGGTGAAGATGCACGCGGATCTCACCGAAGCTCTTCGACTCGGCCCGCTTGATCGCTTCGACGATCGCCGGCCGGTCGAGGCCCTCGAAGAACGCCGCCGCCTTCTCGCTCTTCGCCATGTCACCAGCTCCCGCTCGCGCCGCCGCCCCCGA
>DATIFW010000034.1:0-11375 GCA_035455045.1 Thermoanaerobaculia bacterium
GCCGGCATCGCGCCGGGAGTCGAGATGTGGGCTTTCGCGCTCGCGGCGCTGCCCGTCTCGGAGATCGCCGTGTTTCTCGTCCAGCGGTTCGTCGACGCGCTGATCCCACCCCGTCGCCTTCCCCGGCTCGACTTCCGCGCCGGCGTGCCCGAGATCGCGCGGACGCTCGTCGTCTTCCCGACGATGTTCGAGGAGGTGGCGGCCGTCGACGCCATGCTTCGCCATCTCGAGGTCCAGGCGCTCGCCAACCCGGACCCCCACGTGCATTTCGCGCTCCTGTCCGATTTTGCCGACGCGGTCGACGCGACCGAGCCGGACGACGACGCGATCCTCGAAGCCGCCTCGCGCGGGATCGCCGCCCTGAACTCCGCGCACGGCGGGGACCGTTTCTTTCTCTTCCACCGCGTGCGGCGCTGGAACGCGTCCGAGGGTCTCTGGATGGGCTGGGAGAGGAAGCGGGGAAAGCTCGAGGAGCTCAACCGCCTCCTCCGCGGCGCCACCGACACGAGCTTCGGCCTGCAGCTCGGGAATCTCTCCGTCCTGCCTTCCGTGCGCTACGTCCTCACGCTCGACAGCGATACGCGCCTTCCGCGCGATACGGCGCGCACGCTCGTCGGCATCCTCGAGCATCCGCTGAACCGGCCCCGCCTCGACCCGGCGACCCGGTGCGTGACCGCGGGTTACGGCATCCTCCAGCCGCGCGTGAGCATCGCGACGACGAGCGCGGCGGCATCCCGGTTCGCGCGCGTGTTCTCGGGCCACACGGGCGTCGACCCGTACACGACCGCGGTCTCGGACACCTATCAGGACCTCTTCGGGGAAGGGGTGTTCGCCGGCAAAGGCCTCTACGACGTGGATGCGTTCCAAACGGCCCTCGAGGGCCGTGTGCCGGAAAACTCCCTCCTGTCCCACGACCTGTTCGAGGGTCTGCACGCGCGCACGGCGCTCGTGACGGACGTCGAGGTCGTCGACGACTACCCGAGCAACGTCCTCGCGCATGCACGGCGCCAGCATCGCTGGGTGCGCGGCGACTGGCAGATCCTGCGGTGGCTGCTTCCGCTCGTCCCGACGCCGTTCGGGCTGGAGCGCAACCGGCTATCCCTGATCGCGCAATGGAAGATCCTCGACAACCTGAGGCGAAGCCTGCTGCCGCCGGCGCTCCTCGCGCTCTTGGCCGCCGGCCTCACCGTCCTGCCCGGAAATCCTCTGGTGTGGGTGCTCCTCGCGCTCTCGGTCCTGGCCCTTCCGATCGTCGCCGTCCTGCGCTCTCTCCTGGCGGGGCCGCGCTCGCAACAGCCCCTGTCTTCGTTCGTGCGCGAGCTCTCCTCGGATCTCGAAACCGCCGGCGCCCAGACGCTCGTGGGCCTCGCGTTTCTTCCGCACTACGCCTTCGAGTCGGTTCACGCGATCGTCCTGACTCTCGTCCGCCTCGTCGTCACGAGGCGACGGCTCCTGGAGTGGGAGACCGCCGCGAACGCCGCCGCGCGCGCGGCCGGCCTTCTCGCCACGGGAGGCCCGCGCTCGTTCTTCGAGGAGATGGCGTCGAGCCCACTCTCGGCGACGCTCCTCGCGCTCCTCGTGGCCGCCGTCCGGCCCTCGGCCTTCCCCCTCGCGGTGCCGCTGCTCGGGCTGTGGGCTTTGAGCCCCGTCCTCGCCTGGTGGATCAGCCACGCGGCACCGTTCGGGCGGGAGACGCTCCCACCCGGCGACCGGGACTTCCTCCTGCGCACGGCCCGGAAGACATGGCGCTACTTCGAGGAGCTCGTCGAGGGGGATCCGAACGGTCTCGCCCCGGACAATCTCGCGGTCTCGCCGGACGAGAGCCGTCCGCTGCTCGCCCCGCGCACCTCCCCCACGAACATCGGCCTCGCGCTTCTCGCGGACCTCGCCGCCCACGACTTCGGCTGGCTCGAGACGAACGCCCTGCTCGCACGTCTCGAGCGGACGCTTCACACCGTCGAGAGCCTCGAGCGCTGGAGAGGGCACCTCCTGAACTGGTACGACACGCGAACGCTCGATCCGCTCGAGCCGCGATACGTGTCTACGGTGGACAGCGGCAATCTCGCCGCGTGCCTCCTCGTGCTCGCGCACGGGCTCCGCGAGCTTCCGGCCGGCGACGACCGGGCGCGGGCCGAAGATCTCGCGAGGCGAGCCCTTTCGCTGGCCGACGGCATGGACTTCGGCGCGCTCTACAACCCGGGGCGCGGGCTCTTCGTGACCGGGTGCCGCCCCGGGGTTCACGACACCGTGACCCGCGACGAGACCTTCTACGACCTTCTCGCCTCCGAGGCGCGCCTCGCGAGCTTCTTCGCGATCGCCAAGGGCGACGTTCCGCAGAGCCACTGGTTCCGGCTCGGCCGCCTCGCCGTGAGCCTTCACGGGATTCCGACGCTCCTTTCCTGGAGCGGCTCGATGTTCGAGTACCTCATGCCCCTTCTCTTCACGAGGACGTATCAGGGAACGCTTCTCGACGTCTCGTGCCGGATGGCGATCCGCCGGCAGGAGGAATGGGGCCGCGCGCACGGCGTGCCCTGGGGAGCTTCCGAATCGGCTTATCGCGTGGCGGACCTCGTCGGCGAACATCAGTACCGCGCCTTCGGCGTCCCGGGGCTCGGCTTCCGCCGGGGTCTCGACGAAGACCTCGTGGTCGCGCCCTACGCGTCCGCGCTCGCAGCCCTGCTCGCGCCCGCGAAGGCCGTGAGGAATCTCCGGGCTCTCGCCGCCGCGGGCGCCGACGGCCCGTGGGGCTATTGGGACGCTCTCGACTACACCGAAGGGGAGGCGCCCGTCGAGCCTCACGTCCTCCAGCGTACGAAAGACGGGCGCGGCATCGTCGTGCGGACGGCTTTCGCGCATCACCAGGGGATGAGCCTCATCGCGTTCGCGAACGTGCTCCTCGGCGACGTGATGGTGAAGCGCTTTCACGCGGACCCGCGTGTCAACGCGACCGAGCTGCTCCTCCAGGAGCGCCCGCCCCGGGAAGCGCCGGTGCCCCAGGCGCGCCCCACCGAAGCCGAGGTGCTTCCGCTGCCGACATCGCCTGCCGCCGCGCCGCGCCTCCATCGTTCGCCGCAGGCGCCCTTCCCGGCTACGCAGTTCCTGTCCAACGGCCGGCTCGTCTCCTCGATCACCCAGGCGGGCGGGGGCGCGAGCTTCTGGCGCGGTCTTTCGGTCACCCGCCACCGCGAGGACCCGACCTCGGACCCGGTCTCCAACGCGCTGTACCTCCGGGACGTGCGCAGCGGCGCCGTCTGGTCTGCCACGTTCGCACCCACGCGCCGCGAGCCCGAGCTCTACCGGGTCACGTTCCTCCCCGAGCTCGCGTCGTTCCGGCGGCGCGACGAGGACATCGAGTCGCTCCTCGAAGTCGCCGTGTCGCCCGAGGACGACGTCGAGGTCCGCCGCCTGACGCTCACGAATCTCAGCGGCTCGACGCGCGAGATCGAGGCCACGAGCGCGGTCGAGATCGCCCTCGCCAAGCCGCAGGACGACGTCGCACATCCCGCGTTCGGGAAGCTCTTCCTCGAGACGGAGGCAGTCCCTTCGGACTCGGCCCTCCTCTGCTCGCGGCGCCCGAGGGGGTCCGGCGAGAAGCCCGTCTTCGCCGTCCACGTCCTCGCGGTCGCGGCGCGTCCGCAGGGTCCTCTGGAGTGGGAGACGGACCGCGCGCGCTTCCACGGGCGCGGGCGCGACGCGTCGGACCCGGAGGCGATGGAGAGCCGCGCGCTCTCGGGCACGACCGGCACGGTGCTGGACCCGATCCTCAGCCTGAGGCAGCGCGTCCGGCTCGCGCCCGGGGCAATCGCGCGCCTCACGTTCACGACGGGCGTCGCGGACACGCGCGAGGGGGCGCTCGCCTTCGCCCAGAAATACCACGACCCGTCCGCCGGGGTGCGCGCGCTCGCGCTCGCGCGGACACACGCGCAGGTCGCCGTCCGGCACCTGGGGCTGACGCCGGAGGATGCGCGCTTGTTCGAAAGGCTGGCCTCGAGGGTCATCGGCTCGGACCGCACGCTCGCCGCACCCCGCGACGTGCACGAGGCGAACACGCTCGACGCCTCGGCGCTCTGGCGCCACGGGATCTCGGGCGACCTGCCTCTCCTGACCGTGCGCCTCGAGCGCGCCCAGGATCTCGACCTGGCACGTCAGGCGCTCGAGGCACAGGAGTACTGGCGCCTCAAGGGTCTCGCGGCCGACCTGATCCTGCTGAACGAGCACGAAGAGGGCTACCGAAAGGAGCTGCACGACCTTCTCGCCGAGCTCGTCGAGCACGGTCCCTGGGCATCGCGCGCGCGCCAGAGCGGCGGAGTCTTCCTCCTCCGGCAGGATCTGCTGGGCGGCGCCGAGGAGCACCGGGCGCTCCTGGCATACGCGCGCGCGATCCTCCGCGGAACCGAAGGCAGCCTCGCGATGCAGCTCGACCGCGCCGCGCCTTTCCTGCCGGAATCTCCCCCGCCCGTCCCCGCGAGCCCGCAAGCCTTTTCGGAAGCGGAGAAGGTGCCGCCTGACCTGAAGATGGCGAACGGGTTCGGCGGGTTCGGAGAGGGCGGCCGCACGTACGAGATCGTGCTCGACGGAGCCCGTGAGACGCCGCACCCCTGGGCGAACGTCCTCGCGAATCCGCGCTTCGGCTCCCTCGTGACGGCTTCCGGCGCCGTGACCACCTGGGCCGAAAACAGCCGCGAGAACCGTCTGACGCCCTTCGCGAACGACGCGGTCAGCGACCCCCTCCCGGAGGCCGTCTTCCTCCGCGACGAGGAGACGCGCGAGGTCTTCGGCGCGACGCCCGGGGCCCTGCCGCGCGAGAAGACGGGCCGCTGGCTCGTGACGCACGAAGCGGGTCTGTCGCGGTTCCGGCGAGCGTCGGCCGGAATCGTTCACGCCCTGGAGACGTTCATCGCCCACGAGGAGCCGGTGAAGCTGATGCTCCTCAGGCTCGAGAACACGTCGGGACGCCCGCGCCACCTCTCCGTCTTCGCGTACGCCGCATGGGCTCTCGGCCCGCCGCGCCCGGAGGCCCCACGCCACGTCGTCACCTCTTTCGCCGCGGACGTCCGCGCGATTCTGGCGCGGAACCCGGAGAACGCGGATTTCAAGAGGCACGTCGCGTTTCTCGCCGCCCGTGAGCCCGTCGTCTCGTTCACAGCGGACCGCCGCGAGTTCCTCGGGCCCCTGAGGAACGTGCGTTCCGCGGAAGGCCCGCACCGCACGCGGCTTTCCGGCCGGACGGGGGGAGGACTCGACCCCTGTGCCGCCCTGCACGTCGCCGTGAGTCTCGCGCCGGGCGAAACCAGGACGCTCGCGTTCTTCCTCGGCCAGGGGCGGGACGACGAGGAGGCGCGGAGGCTCGCGGCGCGCTTCTCCGAGCCGGGCGAGGCCGCCAGGGAGCGAGGGCGCGTCAGGGCCGCGTGGGACGAGACGCTCGACGCGCTCGTCGTCGAGACTCCCGACGATTCTCTCGACCTCCTCGTGAACCGATGGCTCCCTTGCCAGGTGATCGCCTCCCGCCTCTTCGGGCGCACGGGGTACTACCAGCCCGGCGGCGCATGGGGCTTTCGAGACCAGCTGCAGGACGTGGCCTCGCTCGTCCTCATCAGGCCCGATCTCGCGCGCGAGCATCTCGTGAGAGCCGCCGGGCGCCAGTTCCGCGAGGGCGACGTGCAGCACTGGTGGCACGAGCCGTCCGGTCGCGGCACGCGCACGCGCTGCTCCGACGACCTCCTGTGGCTCCCGTGGGCGGCTCTGCGGTACGTCGACGTCACGGCCGACGCCTCCGTGTGGGAGGAGAAGACTCCGTATCTCGAGGCTCCCCTCCTCGAGGAAGGTCAGGGGGAGTCGTACCTCGAGCCGCGCATCTCGTCCGAGACCGACACGCTTTTCGGACACGCCGCGCGCGCGATCGAAACCGCGCTGACGGCAGGCGCGCAGGGCCTTCCGTTGATCGGCACCGGGGACTGGAACGACGCCATGAACGAAGTCGGCCCCCAGGGCCGCGGCGAAAGCGTCTGGCTGGGCTTCTTCCTGCACTCCGTTCTCGTCCCGTTCGCCTCGCTCTGCGAAGCGCGCGGAGACGCCGCGCGCGCCGCGCGTTACCGGAACGAGGCGGTCCGCCTGCGGCACGCGCTCGACCTCGCGTGGGACGGGGAGTGGTACCGGCGCGGCACGTTCGACGACGGCTCCCCGATCGGATCCCGGCGGAACGTGGACGGCCAGATCGACTCCATCGCCCAGTCGTGGGCGGTGCTCTCCGGCGCGGCACCGGGGGCCCGCGCGGAGCGGGCGCTGGATGCCGTGCGGTCTCGCCTCGTGAGAAGGGACGCGGAGATCGTCACGCTCCTGGCACCTCCCTTCGACCACGGTCCCGAGGAGCCGGGCACCATCAAGGGCTATCCCCCGGGAATCCGCGAGAACGGCGCGCAGTACACCCACGCCGCCGCTTGGGTCGTCATGGCGGCGGCCGCGCTGGGCTCCGCCGACGAAGCGCTCGAGCTCTTCCACATGCTGAATCCGGTGAACCACACGCGGACCGAGGCGGCCGCGATGCGCTACGGCGGTGAACCGTACGTCGTCGCGGGTGACGTCTCGGCCCATCCCGCCCATCTCGGACGGGCCGGATGGACCTGGTACACGGGCTCGGCGGGCTGGCTCTACCGAGCCGCGACCGAAGCCCTTCTCGGCGTTTACCTTCGGGGCGCCGAGCTGAGGCTGGATCCCCGGATTCCGTCGACGTGGCCCTCCTACTCGGTCTCTCTTCGCGTCGGCCGCACCCGCTGGAAGATCCGGATCGAGAATCCGGCCGGAAAGACAGCCGGCGTCCGCGATCTTCGAGTCGACGGAAGACCGGTGCCGGGAAACGTCGTGAACCTCGTGGACGACGGCCAGGTTCACGAGGTCAGGGGTCTGGTCGGCTCGGAGCCAGCGGCGTCGGAAGGTGCGTCCGCCGCGGCCGCTCACGTGCGGCTTCCGCCCCGACCTCCCGAGGACCGGGAACCCGTCCCTGCGCGCGGGCAGCCGGACGTCCTCGTCGTGGACGACGATCGCGCGCTGCGCGACGGCATTCTGCGGCTGCTCGACGACGAAGGCTTCAGCGGCATCGGAGCGGAGGACGGCCTCGAAGCGCTCCAGCACCTCGACGCGGGCCTCCGGCCCCGCCTCGTCCTCGTGGACCTCGAGATGCCAAGGATGAACGGATGGTCGCTCGTGCGGAGAATCGAGGAGCAGCCCGCGCTCGCCTCGCTGCCGATCGTCGTGATGTCCGGCATCGCGGCCCCGGGATTCGCGCCGCCTCGGCGGAACGACGCAGGCTTTCTCAGAAAGCCGCTCGCGCCCGCCGAGGTCCTGCGCGTGACGCGCCGGTACGCGTCGGGACCCTGACGCTCCGCGTCCGAACGCCGGCGATCAGGGTTCGAGCTTGTATTCCTTGATCTTGTTGTAGACGGTCTTGAGGCTCACACGGAGGATCTCGGCGGCCTTCTTCTTGTTGCCCCCGACCGCCGCGAGCGTGCGCTCGAGAAGGCGGCGCTCCACGTCTTCGAGCGAGTCTCCCACGCGGACCGGGACGTGGAGAGGATCGTCCGGCGCGGGCGGCTCGGCAACCGCGGGAGCGGCCGTGCTTTCGGCCGCCGCGGGGGATTCCGCGGGAGCTTTCGGCGGGGCCGGCGCGGGCGGGCGCACGGCCGCGTACACGCCGCTCGACCGGCCGGCGAGGACGCCGGCCACGATCGCCTCGTTCACGACCCCGTGGTCCGAGAGCACGTACGCGCGGTGGACGACGTTCCGAAGCTCGCGCACGTTGCCGGGCCATGGGTGCGCGGCCAACCTCTCCAGCGCGGCCGGCGAAAAGCTCCGCCGTCCTCCCTCCTCGTTCTCGGCCACGAGGTCGAGGAAGTGTTTCGCGAGCACGGGCACGTCCTCGCGCCGCTCTCGCAGGGGAACGATGTGCAGCGGGAAGACGTTGAGCCGGTAGTACAGGTCCTCGCGGAGCGTCTTCTTCTCGACTGCCTCGAGAAGGTCTCGATTCGAGCTGGAGATGATGCGCACGTCGCTGCCGATTTCCTCGTTACCCCCGACCCGACGGAACGAGCGCGTCTCGAGCACCCGGAGGAACTTGACCTGAAGGTCCGGGGACATCTCGGTGATCTCGTCGAGAAAGAGCGTGCCGCCGTGGGCGAGCTCGAAATACCCGGAGCGCCGCTTGTCGGCCCCGGTGAAGGCGCCCTTCTCGTGCCCGAAAAGCTCGCTCTCGATCAGGTTCGCCGCGACCGCGCCGCAGTTGATCGCCACGAGCGGCTTCTCGCGCCGGCGCGACAGGGAGTGGATCGTCTGGGCGGCCGCCTCCTTGCCGCTGCCGCTCTCGCCGGTGATCATGATGGGCGCGTCCGAGCGCGCGATTCGCGCGATGACCGCGCACGTCTCGCGCATGGCGTCCGAGACGCCCACCATCGCCCCGAAGTGGCCGGTCTCGTCCAGAGACTTCCACAGGGCGGCGTCGCCGCCCTGTGAAGGGCCTCCGGGCCGGAGGCGCTCGAGCACGGCTTCGAGCTGGACGGGACGAAGCGGCTTGACGAGGTAGTCGAACGCGCCCGCCTTCATCGCCTCGACCGCCGTGTCCAGCGAACCGTGTCCGGTCAGAACCACGATCTCGCGGCGGGGATCCGAGGCGCGGGCGTCGCGGATGAAGTCGATGCCGTCCCCGTCGGGAAGCTGGAGATCCGTGAGGCAGACGTCCGGATCGAACGACGCGAGGGCGGCGCGACCCTCCGCGAGCGTCGACGCGGCCTTCACGTCGAGATCGAACTCCTCGAGGAGCAGCTGAACTCCCTTGCGGGTCTCGGAGTCGTCTTCGACGACGAGCACTTTCATGGGCCCACCAGCGGCAGGGATCCTGTCACGGTCAGGTGCGTTCCGTCCTCTGCGCCCTCGAGCCGGCCTCCGTGGGCCTCGAAAGTCCAGCGCGCGAGAAAGGGGCCGAGCCCCGCACCCGGGCGGCTGCGCGTCTTGAACAGCATGTCCCCGGGCGCAGCGCGCGCGAGGGGGACGCGAAACGAGAACGCCACCGTTCCGTTCACGAGGTTCGTCTCGAGCCGGGCCTCTCCGGGCGCGGCCCAGCGCGTCGCGGTGAGGAGCGCCTCTCCCGTCGCACTCTCGAGCTCGTCGAGGAACCCGTCCACGAGAGCGCCCTCCGAGGGCCCGCGGCTCTTCAACGTCAGGCCCCGCTGCTCGAGCTCCGGCAGGCGGGCCCGGGCCGCGCGCGCTACGAGCGCCGCAAAATCCAAAAGGCTCGGGGCTCCCTCGTGCGCGCTTCCGAGAGCCGTGAGGCCCTCCAGGAGCCGGGACGCCTCGTCGAGCTGCTCCTTTCCCGTCTCGAGGCCGGCGCGAAGCTTCTCGGGAATCGGCTCGTCGGCCCGGGCAGCAGCGCGCCGCGCGACCTCCAGATGGAGCGCCGCGGCCGACAGCGGCGTCGCGAACTCGTGACGCAGCGCACGGCATGCCCGAAGCGTGGCTCCCAGCCGCTGCTGCTCGAAGGTCTCACGCACCATGACGCCTCTTTCGCGAACTCGGAAATCGCATGTAGGGATCCAGAGTGCAATGCCGGGGCCATGGTAATTCTTACGAAGGCCCGAGGAGAGTTTAGATCCCGCTCCCCTTCAGAACCGTGACGATCGTGCGCAGGAGGATGAAGACGTCCAGGAAGGGCGTCCAGTGGAACAGGTAGCCGAGGTCGTATCGGAGTTTGACGTCCGGCTTCGTCGCATACGCGCCCATGACCTGCGCGAGGCCCGTGAGGCCCGGCTTGAGCGCGTGCCGCAGGCGGTAGGCAGGTATCTCCTTCTCGTACGCCGCCACGAATTCAGGGCGTTCGGGCCGCGGCCCGATGAGGCTCATCGAGCCTCCTACCACGTGCAGGAGCTGCGGCAGCTCGTCCAGCCGGGTCCGCCTCAGGAACGCCCCGGTGCGTGTCACACGCTCGTCGTCGAGGCCGGACAGCGTCGGGCCCGTCCGGGCTTCCGCGTCCGCTTGCATCGTTCGCACTTTCCACAGGAGGAACTCGCGGCCGCCGAGACCCACCCGGCGCTGGCGAATCCAGGGCGCGCCCGGGCTGCCGAGCGCGACCGCGAGCGTGACGAGGAGGAGGATCGGACCCGCTGCGACGAGCAGGGCGACTCCGAGGACGAGGTCGAGCGCACGGCGCCACGCGAACGCGAGGGTGCTCGCGCCGCGCGTGGCGACCGGCATCAACGGCAGGTCCGCGAGACTCCTCGTGACGGCGCGCGACGACACGATGTCGGCGAGCCCCGGAAGGACCCAGAGGTCGAAGTCGTGCTCGAGGCTGCGCTCGAGAAGCGCGACGAGCCGGGGCCGGTCCTCGGGGCGGTCGGAGGCGAAGATCACGTCCTCCGCACCCTTCAGCTCTTCGGGCGACGCGCTCTCGCTCCAGCCCGCGAGCGAGTGGCCCGTGATCTGGCCCGCGCGGAGGGCCTCGGCGGCCCGCCGGGCATCCGCTCCGGAGCCGAGCACGAGGACTGCGCGCGTGCCGATGGGGGCAAGGACCTCGGCGAGCGAGCGCCAGAGCCCGAGCGATAATGACAAGAGCGGCACGTAGACGAGGAGGACCGTCCTCGGCACGGCGCGGCCCGCGAAGAAGTACACCGCGAGGAGCAGGCCGCCCGCGACGAACGCGGACACGAGCAGGCCGCCCCGTTCCTTCACCGACGCGAGCGGCTCGTCGTAAGTGCCCGCGAGCCAAAGCGCGACGACGACCATGAAGCCCACGAGCGCGAGCCACGGAGCCTCCAGCGAGAGGTTGGACGCCGGCAGCTTTCCGAGGGTGCCGGGCAGCGGGAGAATGCGGCGGACTGCGACGATCAGCGCGAAAAGCCCGACCGCGACCGACACGTCGCCGGCGGCGAGAAGCCAGCCCCGGCCGGGCCTTTCACCGCGGGGTTTCACGCCCCCTCCGCCGCTGCGCGGTAGGCCGCCCCGAGAGCCGCGACAGAGGCGCGACGATCCGCGTGCGCCTCGGCGAACGCGCGACAGGCCGCGCCGTCGCGCGCCGCCCGTTCCGGATCCGTGAGATAGGCCGCGATCTCCCGCGCAAACTCCTCGTCGGTGGCGGCGGTTCGCGCGGGAGCTCTCGCGCCGGCCGGACTGGCGCGCGCGATGACGCCGGCCGAGGCGACGACCGCCGCCCCGGCTTCGAAGGCCTCGAAGAGCTTGTTCGGAGTGCCCGTTCCGAGATCCACGGGCAGGGCGACGACACGAGCCCTTCTCACGTACTCCGCCATGTCCGGGACAGGGCTCAAGACCTCGACGCCCTCGCGCCCCTGGGACGCGCGGACTTCGGCCGGCGCGTCTGCGCCGCCCAGCAGAAGGCG